>NZ_LBJV01000058.1:0-150416 GCF_028128855.1 Bradyrhizobium sp. CCBAU 11430 | reverse complement strand
CTGGGATGCGCACTGGCGCATTGTAATGACGGTGGAGAGAGCGGGCGTCATAACTCCGCTCTCGTGCCCCGGACGCAGCGCAGCGCTCTTGCGGTGCGCTGCAGAGCCGGGGCCCATGTCGCTGCGCCCTACCGTGCCGCCCCTGGGTCCCGGCTCTGCGCGGCAGCGCGCTATGCGCGTTGCCGCTTGTCCGGGACACGAGAGCCTTCCCGCGGTGCCCCTCAAACCCGATACCACGCCGCCAGATTCCACGTGATGGTGTCCCAGCCGGAGATGTCGATCATGAGGTTGTTGGCGCCGGCGTTGACGATGGGGCGTGAGAGCAGCGGCAGGAACACGTGGGCTTCGCAGAAGATCTCGTCGACCTTCATCAGCAGCGCGGCGCGCTTGACCGGGTCGAGCTCGTTCTGCGCGGCCTTGTAGGCCTTGTCGGCTTCGGGATCGGAATAGCGCGAGTTGTTGCGGCCCAGCCATTTGTTGTCCTTGGTGGCGATCTCCCAGGACACGCACTGGTTCAGCAGGCGCTCCGGGTCGGGCTGCGGCTGCGTGGTGTTGTACATCTCCATGTCGGCATAGAATTTGGAGTAGGTGTCGGGATTGCCGACGTCGGAGGAGAAGAACACCGATGCGGTGACCGACTTGAGCTCGATGTCGATGCCGGCCTTCTGGCAGGCCTGCTTGATGATGGCCTGCGTCTTCTGGCGCGGCGCGTTGATCGAGGTCTGGAAGACGTATTTGAGCTTCTTGCCGTCCTTCTCGCGGATGCCGTCCGCGCCCTTCTTCCAGCCGGCCTCGTCGAGGATCTTGTTCGCCTTGTCGACGTCGAACTCGTATTTGAGCTTGGGCGATTTGAACTGCTTGGGCGCGTTGACGAAGCTCGCGGTGGCGATGCCGCCGCGGCCGTAGATGAATTTCTGGATCGAGTCGCGGTCGATCAGGAGGTTGATCGCCCGGCGCACCGCGGGATCGGACAGCGTCGGGTGCTTGGACTTGACGCTGGAGCGCTCGCCGTCGATCTCGGTCCACGGGTCCGTCGTGTTGAGGATGATGAACTCGACATTGCCGGACGGCGTGATGTCGAGCTTGCCCTTGCCGCCCGCCTCCATGCGCTTGAGCACCTCCTCCTCCACCTGCATGTTCCAGGCAAAGTCGTATTCGCCGGTCTGCAGCACGGTGCGCGCCGCGGACACCGCATCGCCGCCGCCCTTGATCTCGAGCGTGTCGAAATGCGGCTGGTTCTTGATGTGATAGTCGGGATTGCGTTCGGCGCGGATCAAATCGCCCGGCTTGAACTCGACGAATTTGTACGGGCCGGTGCCGACCGGTTTCAGATTGGCCGGTGCCTCGCGCGACTTGGCGCCGGCATAGTCGCCGAAATGATGCTTTGGCAGGATCAAGCCGACCGAGCCGACGAAGGGATCGGCCCAGAACGGCGTCGGCGCCCTGAAGATCACCTTGACGGTGTGGTCGTCGATCTTCTCGACCTTGATGTCCTTGTAGGATCCCGTGGTGTAGGCCGCAGTGGCGAGATCGGCGGCGTATTGCCAGGTGAAGATGACGTCGTCGGCGGTGAAGGGCTGGCCGTCATGCCATTTGACGCCCTGCTTCAGCTTCCAGACCACGCTCATGCCGTCGGCGGCAAGGCTGCCGTTCGCCTTGGTCGGGACCTCGGCCGCGAGGCACGGGATGAGGTTGCCCTCCTTGTCCCAGCCGGCGAGCGGCTCGAAGAACACGCGCGAGGCCATCTGGTCCTTGGTGCCGAGCGCGAAATGCGGATTGAGCAGGGTCGGCGCCTGCCAGAACAGCAGCTTGAGCGGGCCGCCGCCGCCGGCCTTGGTCGGCTTGTAAGGCAAGGTGGCATCCGCCATCGCCACGTCGTGCCAGAGCAGGATCTGGCTCGCGATGGGCGCTGCGATTCCGACCGCGGCCACCTTCTGGATGAACGAGCGTCGGGACAGCGTGCCTTGCTTCACCTCCGCGACCAGACCCCGGATTTCGTTCTCGTTCATCAGATGACCCTCCACCGCGAAGACAAATCGTCGCCGGCGGCCATCATGTTGCATCATGCACGAGGCGGCAATGCCGGCGTGACTGCCGGGCCATGCGACGAAATGACGATGGGGAACGCCCTTGCGGGCCACGGCCCGGACCACCGCCCGGGAGCGGCGTGGGTGGTCATGGCGAAACTCCGGCGCTGTTTGCGCGTTCGTTCCCCACATCGGATCGAACGGAGAAGCGTTGTCCGCGCTAGGCGGCAAATATGGTTTTCCATTTCATTGATTTCATCCGGCGGAGAAGCGAATACGGTTCCAATCATTCTCGCCGTGCCATGGAGACCAAGATGTCGTTTCGCTTCCCCCTGATGCTCGCAACCGCGCTCGCCGCCTGGTCGGCAGCAGCCACCGCCGAGACCATCAAGATCGGCGTGACGCCGGGCCCGCATGCGCAGATCCTGGAGGCAGTGAAGCCGATCGCCGCCAAGCAGGGCCTCGACATCCAGCTGCTCGAATTCTCCGACTATGTCGTGCCGAATGCCGCGCTCGATGCCGGCGAGATCCAGGCCAATTCGTTCCAGAACCAGCCATATCTGGACAACCAGAAAGCCGACCGCGGCTACAAGATCGAGGCCGTCGGCCTGACCGTGAATTTCCCGATCGGCGTCTATTCGAAGAAGCACAAGGCCATCGCCGACATCCCCGAGGGCGGCAAGGTCTCGATCCCGAACGATCCGACCAATGGCGGCCGCGTGCTGCTGTTGCTGCGCGACAAGGGCCTGATTAAGCTGAAGGACGGCACCGGTTTCAAGCCGACGGTGCTCGACATCACCGAGAACCCGAAGAAGCTGAAGTTCATCGAGGTCGACGCGGCGCAGGCGCCGCGCGCGCTCGACGATGTCGACGCCGCCGCGATCAACACCAATTATGCAACCCAGGCGGGCCTCGATCCGGTCAAGGATCCGATCCTGCGCGAGGACCCGAAGGGCCCCTATGTCAACCTGATCGCCGTGCGCACCGCCGACAAGGACAAGCCCTGGGTCAAGATCCTCGTCGACAGCTACCACACGCCGGAGGTCAAGGAGTTCGTCCTGACCAAGTTCAAGGGCGCGGTGCTGCCGAGCTGGTAGGCAATCTGCCCAGCTCCAGCGCAGGGGCGATCCCGGCGGGCAGCGTTACGCATGAGCCTTGTCAATGAGCTTGCGTATGAGCCCTGCGCAATGCCCGCTTGTCTGGAGCAGCAGTAACCGACATCATCGGCGGCCTGACCATCCTCGCCCGACAGGGGTCGCATGAAACGCTTTGCAAATCTGAAACGCCTGGGATTTTTCACGCGGCTTTTGGACGAGGCCCCGCCCGCCGAGCGCTATCGCTTCGCGGCCGAGCAGATCGTGCGCGCCGAAAAGGCGGGCCTCGATTCTGCGTGGATCGCGCAGCATCATTTCCACGAGCGCGAAGGCGGCCTGCCGTCGCCCTTCACCTTTCTCGGCTACGTCGCAGCCCAGACCTCGCGCATCCGCCTCGGCACCGGCATCGTCACGCTGCCGCTCGAGAATGCGGTGCGGGTGGCGGAGGACGCAGCCGTGCTCGATCTGATCTGCAACGGCCGCTTCGAGCTCGGCGTCGGCACCGGCGGCAATCCGTCGGCCTTTGCCGCCTTCGGCCTCGACAGCGCTCAGCGCAACGAGATCTTCGCCCGCAATCTGGAGGTCGTCCGCACCGCCCTGGTCGGCAAGCCGCTCGAGGGTGGCGACACGATCTACCCGCAACGGCCGCAGCTGGACAAGCGGATCTGGCAGGCCACGTTCTCGGTCGCGGGAGGTGCCCGAGCCGGCAAGGCCGGTGACGGCCTGTTGCTGTCGCGCACCCAGCCGCGGACCAAGGAGGCGCCGAAGGCGACGCTGGCCGAGATCCAGAATCCGGTGATCGATGCCTATCTGGAAGCGCTGCCCAAGGGGGCCGAGCCCCGCATCATGGCCTCGCGCAGCGTGTTCGTCGCCGACGATCATCGCGAGGCGTTGCGGCTTGCAGACATTGGCTTGCGGCGTGCGCTGCCGCAGTTTCTCAAGGGCGGCCACGCCAAGCCGGGCGAGACGCTGGAGGAGATGATCACGGCGTTCGACACCCATGTCGGCGGCGCCGACGAGGTCATCGCCTCGCTGCGCACCGATGCCACGCTGGAGCGGGTGACCGATCTCGTGTTCCAGGTGCATTCGGTCGATGCCCCGCATCCCCACGTCCTGCGCTCGATCGATCTCGTCGCGGAGAAGGTCGCACCCGCGCTGGGCTGGACCCGGACGGCGCCCGATGTGGCGCTGGCGGGCTGATTGGACATGAAGAGCATCGCGTTGCACGAGGCCGAATGATGACTACGCAGGATATCATCGACACACTCGCCGGGATCCAGCCGGGCTCGGCGCTGGACGCCATCCGCGCCCGCCGCCTGCAGGCGCGCGAGAACGCGCAGAAGAGCTATCTCTCGCTGTTCGAGCCGATCGACGCGGGCGATGTCTCGCTGGCCGAGCGCGCGGCCGTCGCCGCCTTCGTGACCGGGCTCCATGGCGAGTCGCCCGTTGCCACCTTCTATCGCGACAAGCTTGCCGCAAACGCGGACGGTGCGCGCCTGCTGGAGGCGATCGACGCCGAGATCGCGCGGGGCAGAACCTCGGGTCCCTATGGCTCGTATCCCGCCGGCCCACTGTCGACCGAGAACACGGCCGGCCTGATCTATCGCGTGAGCGCCGCGAGCAAGCCGGCGCTTGGTGCGAAGCTCGCAGCAGCGCTCGAGCATGCGCACCTCCTGGTGTTCCGGCCCCGCGATGCCGCAGCCGCCGACATGAAGGCGCTGCTTGACGCCGGCTGGTCGACCACCGGCATCGTCACCTTCTCCCAACTCGTCGCGTTCCTGTCGTTCCAGGTGCGGGTCGTCAGCGGCTTGCGCACGCTCGCCGCGGCGAACGCATAAGAGGAGACCGCAATCATGAGCGCCGCCGTCAACCCGCCCGTCGTCTTCACCCAGGACGAGCTCGGTTGGGTCTCCTGGATCGATCCGCTGCCCGAGGCCGAGCTGACCGAGCGGCATTACTCGGGCCTCGTCGATCGCTCGCGCGCCAAGTCGGAATATTTCCGCCTGCTGGTGCGCGATCCCGAAGTGCTGGAAGCCCGCACCAAGACCGACAAGGACATCTTCTACAACGTCGCCGACGGCTTGCCGCGCGCCGAGCGCGAGCTCGCGGCGGCCGCGACCTCGCGCTACAACGGCTGCATCTATTGCGCCTCCGTGCATGCGCGCTTCGCCAGCACCTATTCCAAGCGCCGCGACGACGTGCAGCGCCTGCTCGACGAGGGCATCAAAGCCGACCTCGGCGAGCGCTGGAATGCCGTGGTCAAGGCCTCGGTGGCGCTGGCCGCGACGCCGATCGCGTTCGGGCCCGACAATATCGCGGAGCTGCGCCGCGCCGGTCTCGACGATGCCGAGATCGTCGACGTCATCAACGGCGCCTCGTTCTTCAACTGGGCGAACCGGCTGATGCTGTCGCTCGGCGAGCCCTCGAAATAGCCAATCTCGGCGGCACAAGAATTGCTGCTTGTTTCAACATTGAGTGGATGGAGCCGTGCATGAGCAACATCGATCGTCGTAGCCTGGTGAAGGGGTCTCTCGCCGTCATGATGGCGGGAGCGGCCGTCTCGCGCGGCGCCTTCGCGCAATCGTCCGAACCGATCCTGCTCGGCGTCAGCGGCCCCCTGACGGGACCGAACGCGCAATATGGCACGCAGTGGAAGCAGGGTTTTGATCTCGCGCTCGACGAGATCATGGCGGCCGGCGGCATCAACGGGCGCAAGCTCGCTTATCAGTTCGAGGACAGCCAGAGCGATCCGCGCCAGTCGGTGGCGATCGCCCAGAAGTTCGTCTCCGATCCCCGGATCGTCATGGAGCTCGGCGACTTCTCCAGCCCGGCCTCGATGGCGGCCTCGCCGATCTATCAGCGCGGCGGCCTCGTGCAATTCGGCTTCACCAACTCGCACCCCGATTTCACCAAGGGCGGCGACTTCATGTGGAGCACCTCGGTCAGCCAGGCCGACGAGCAGCCGCTGCTGGCGGCTTATGCGGTGAAGCGTCTCGGCCTCAAGAAGCTCGCGGTGCTGCACCTCAACACCGATTGGGGCCGCACCAGCCGCGACTATTTCGTCAAGGCGGCGAAGGAATACGGCGCCGAGGTCGCGGTGACCGAGGGCTACATCGCGGAGGAGCGCGACTTCCGCTCCACCCTGGTGCGCGTGCGCGACGCCAGCCCGGACGGGCTGATCCTGATCTCCTATTATTCCGACGGTGCGCTGATCGCCCGTCAGGCGCGGCAGGTCGGCCTGAAGCAGGTGATCTGCGCCGCGAGCTCGGTCTACTCGCCGAAGTTTCTGGAGCTCGGCGGCGAGGCGGTCGAGGATGTCCATCTCGGCACGCGCTATTTCCCCGAGGATCCCAGGCCCGAGGTGAAGAAATTCATCTCGGGCTTCAAGGCGAAGTACGGCGGGCAGGAGCCGGACGCCTTCAACGCTTATTCCTATGATGCGATGAACATGGCGGCCGCCGTGGTCAAGATCGGCGGCACCGACCGCCGTGCGGTCCGCGATGCCTTCACGAAAGTGAAGGACGTCTCCAGCGTCATCTTCGGTTCCGCGACGTTCGACGTCGAGAGCCGCCGCGTCAAGGGCGCCATGAACGCCGAACTCGTCGTGCGCAAAGGGCAGTTCGCGCTCTGGGACGGCAAGCCGACCTGACCTGATGGCCGGGGCATTCGCTTCTGCCGCTTCTCTCTCTCCTTGGGGCCATCGCGTGTCTTCCTGGCTCGACTACACGATCAACGGGCTGATCGTCGGCAATGTCTATGCCCTCGTTGCGGTCGGGCTTGCGCTGATCTTCGGCGTCAGCCGGCTGATCAACTTCGCGCAGGGCTCGATCTATCTGGTCGGCGCCTATATCGGCTGGGTCGCGGTGGTGCAGCTGCATACGCCGCTGCCGCTCACCATCATCGTGGTCGCGGTCGCTGCCGCGCTGGTCGGGCTGGTGATCGAGCGGTTCGGTCTGCGTCCGCTGCAGAACTCGGTGCGCATCGCGCCGCTGCTCGCCACGATCGGCATCAGCTTCGTGCTCGATCAGCTGGTGATGCTGACCTTCTCGCCCAATCCGCGCGCGCTGCCGAGCCAGTTGCCGGACGTGCGCTTTCAGGTCGGCGGCGGCACCATCGGCCCACTTGATCTGCTGATCGCCGGCGTCGGCCTCACCAGCGCGCTGCTGCTGTTCGTGTTCCTGCGCTACTCCAAGCTCGGCTGGGCGGTACGCGCCACTGCGCAGGACCGCGACGCTGCGATGCAGATGGGCGTCGACGTCAACCGCGTCAATCAGGCGGTGTTCGGCATTGCCGCCGCGCTCGGCGGCGTCTCCGGCATGTTGGTCGGCATGTACTATAACCAGATCGACACCGCGATGAGCCTGCAGGCGACGCTCAAGGGCGTCGTCGCCGAAGTGGTCGGCGGCGCCGGCAATGTGCCCGGCGCCGTCATCGGCAGCCTGCTGCTCGGACTGGTGGAGAGCTACGGCGTCGCCGTGTTCGGCACCAGCTACCGCAATCTGTTCGCCTTCCTGCTTCTCGTCGTCGTGCTCGTGCTGCGGCCGAACGGCCTGTTCGCCAGCGCGCGGCAGGCGCCGCCCGAGCCGCTCACCGGCACCTTCATCGCGCCGAGCCGCCCGGTGCGCATTCCGCGCTGGGCGCTGCTGGCTGCAGCCGCGATCTTCGCGGTCCTGCCGTTCTTCCCGGTGTCGTTCTACGTGCTGCAGACCCTGATCAACGCCTGGCTGCTCGGCATGCTCGCACTCAGCCTGACGCTGGTTGCGGGCACGATCGGCCAGGTCTCGCTCGGCCATGCCGCACTGCTTGCGATAGGCGCCTACACCTCCGCGCTGCTGTCGCTGACCCTCTCCGTACCGGTGGGCCTCTCGATTATCGGCGGCGGCCTGATGTGCGCCGCGCTCGGCACCGCGCTGATCTCGCCGTCGTTCCGGCTGCGCGGGCATTACGTGTCGATCGCGACGCTCGCCATCGGCGAGATCGTGTCGCTGGTGATCCTGAATTGGGAAAGCGTCACACGCGGCCCGATCGGCATCTCCGGCATCCCGCCGCTGTCGCTGTTCGGCTACGATTTGATCAGCCCGACCTCGATCTACTGGTTCAGCTTCACAGTGATGGTCGTGCTGGCGCTGCTGCAGGGGCGCTTGCTCACCTCGCATCTCGGCCGCAGCTTTCGCGCCATCCGCGACGACGACATCGCAGCGCGCGCCTATGGCCTCAGTCTCAACCGCTACAAGTCGCTGGCCTTCATCTTCGGCGGCTTCGCCGCCGGCGTCAGCGGCGGCATCGCGGCACACCTCTACTCCTACATCAACCATGAGACCTTCAATACGCAGCAATCGATCCTGGCGCTGACCGTGGTCATCCTCGGCGGCCTCGGCAATGTCGTCGGCGCGATTCTCGGAGCGGTCGCGCTGGTCGGCCTGCCCGAGGTCTTTCGGATCGCGGCGGAGTATCGCATCCTGATCTACGGCATCGTGCTGTTGCTGCTCGTGCGGTTCAGGCCGCAGGGCCTGTTGGGGACGCTGTGATGGCACAGCTCAATTCCATGCTGTCCCTGCGCGGGCTGACGCGGCGCTTCGGCGGCCTCACCGCGGTCGACGCGATCGATCTCGATCTCGCCAAAGGTGAGCTTGTCAGCATCATCGGCCCGAACGGGGCCGGCAAGACGACTCTGTTCAATCTCATCACCGGGCTCGATCGGCCCGACGCGGGTACAGTTCACTTCGAAGGCCAGGACATCACCGGCCTGTCGCCGGAGCGGCTGGCAGGCGAGGGCATCGCGCGCACGTTCCAGCTCGGGCGGGTCTTCGGCAATCTCAGCGTCATGGACAACGTCCTGATCGGCGCGCACACGCGGCTGCGCGCGGTGAAGCCGGCGGTGCCGGTGATCGGTCCGCTGCTGGAATTGGGGTTGGCGCTGCTGCGGCCCGCCAGCGTCAAGGCGGAAGAAGAGCGGCTGCGCGAGGAGGTGAAGGCCATCCTCGCCCGCTTCGGCGAGCGGCTGCTGCCGCGGATCGACCAGCCGGCCTATAGCCTGTCCTACGCCAATCGCCGCCGCGTCGAGATCGCGCGCGCGCTCGCGCTCAAGCCGCGGCTGTTGCTGCTCGACGAGCCCACCGCCGGCATGAACCCGACCGAGACCGCGGAGATGCAGGCGCTGGTCGCCGAGCTCAAGGCGGAGGGGCTGACCATCCTCCTGATCGAGCACAAGCTGGAGATGGTGATGCGCCTGTCCGATCGTGTCATCGTCATGGACGAGGGTAAGAAGATCGCGGAAGGGCCGGGCGACGCGGTGCGGAGCGATCCCAAGGTGATCGAGGCCTATCTCGGCCACGGGCTATCAGGGGCGTCGGAGCAGGAGAGCGCAGCATGACGACGAGCGCACCCGAACCGCTGCTGGCGCTGTCCAACGTCAACACCTTCTACGGCCAGGCCCAGGTGCATTTCGATCTGTCGATCACAGTCGCGCGCGGCCACATCGTCTGCCTGCTCGGCGGCAACGCCAGCGGCAAGTCAACGACGATGAAGATCATCTTGGGACTGGTGAAACCGCGCTCGGGCGATGTCACGTTCGACGGCGCCTCGTTGATCGGGCTGACCACGCCGCAGATCGTCCGTCGCGGCATCGCCTCGGTGCCGGAGGCGCGGCGGCTGTTCGCGGACATGAGCGTGCGCGAGAACATCCTGATGGGCGCCTTCGTGCGCAACGACCGCGACGCGGTGGCGCAGGATCTCGACAGGATGCTGACGCTGTTCCCGAAGCTCGGCCAGCGGCTGTCGCAGCGCGCGGGCTCGCTCTCCGGCGGCGAGCAGCAGATGGTCGCGATGGCGCGCGCGCTGATGAGCCGTCCCAGGATGATCGTCATGGACGAGCCGACCATGGGCCTGTCGCCGCTCTATGTGGACCGCGTGCTGGAGCTGATCCGGACCATCAATCAGGAGGGCGTCTCGGTGTTCATGGTCGAGCAGAACGCCAGCCTCGCGCTGGAGATCGCACACGAAGCCTATGTGCTCCAGACCGGCAAGATCGTGCTGTCAGGCCCGGCACGCGCGCTGAAGGACGATCCTCGAATCCGCGACGCCTATCTCGGCGGCTCCGAGGCTGCCTGACGCAATGCGCTGACCTCTCCACGTCATGGCCGGGCTTGACCCGGCCATCCACGTCTTGCCTCCAGGCACGAAGAACGTGGATGCCCGGGACAAGCCCGGGCATGACGACCTCCATCCCGCTTCAAGCCGAAGCCGCGCTCGCGACAGGCTCCGCCGGCAGATCATCGCCATTGGGATCGCCGGGCGCCGTGGCCCAGGCCAGCTCCACCAGCGTCACGATCCTGCGTCCACCGCCGTCGAGCTGGACGACAATCAGGCCCTGCTCCTCCATGTAGCCGAGCAGCCGCTGCGCCCGGCGCAGCGAATGCGAGCCATAGGCCCGCGCGATCGCGGCGTCGCCGGGGCATGGCCAGCCTTCCTTCGCCGCGCGCGCGATCATCATGAACACGCCCTGCATGTCGTCCGGCAAAATGGATGCGCGCAGCGATACGTCCTGCCAGGCGTCGTCTTCGGCATGCTCGGCGCCGAGCCCCGCGCGTGCGCGCGTCAGCATGCGGCGGAATTCGGTAAGGTCAGGGACGGCCGAGCCCAGTCCCTCGATCCGGCAGCGGACCACGAACTCCTGATAGAGCACGCCGACGGCGCGGAAGCCGGCGTCGGGCGCGGCGAGCACGGCACGCAGCGTGCGATCGACGCGTTCACGCCGCTCGGCGAGTTCCTCGGCGCTGACCGGCACCTCGTCCACTTCTGGCTGGATCACCGGCGCGGCGGCCTTCGCGGCGCGGAGCTGCTCCAGCAAATCCGGCGCCGGCCGTCGTTGCGGCCGGCTGGCATCGGGCGGCGGCGCGGCCAGGATGATGGCGCGCATATCTTCCGTGGCCGCCTCCGGTAGCGGCATCAGCCGCGGCGTGGAATTGCGCGGGCTTGTATCGGTCGGGCCGATGTTCAGGCGCAATGGACGGCGGGACAGCGCAGGTCCCAGCGCCATGAACTGCCCACGCTCGAGATCGCGGAAGGACTCGGCCTGCCGCCGCTCCATGCCGAGCAGATCGGCGGCGCGCGCCATGTCGATGTCGAGGAAGGTGCGGCCCATCAGGAAATTGGAGGCTTCTGCCGCGACGTTCTTGGCGAGCTTCGCCAGCCGCTGGGTCGCGATGATACCGGCCAGCCCACGCTTGCGGCCGCGGCACATCAGATTGGTCATGGCGCCGAGCGAGAGTTTTCGCGCCTCGTCCGAGACTTCACCGGCCACCGCTGGCGCAAACAGCTGCGCCTCGTCGACGACCACCAACATTGGATACCAATGGTTGCGGTCGACCTCGAACATCCCGCCGAGAAACGCCGCGGCGCGGCGCATCTGGTTCTCGGCGTCGAGCCCTTCGAGATTGAGCACGGTGGAGACGCGGTGCAGCCGCGCGCGCTCGCCGGCGACCTGAAGGCCGCGCTCGGTGTGATCCTCGGCCTCGATCACGAGATGGCCAAAACGCTCGGCCAGCGTGACGAAATCGCCTTCGGGATCGATGATGGCCTGCTGTACCCAGGGCGCGCTCTGTTCCAAGAGCCGCCGCAGCAGATGCGATTTGCCGGAGCCCGAATTGCCCTGCACCAGGAGGCGGGTCGCCAAGAGTTCCTCGAGGTCCATGGCGGCCGCGGCGCCTGCCGTGGTCTGCCCCATCTCGATTGCAACCGTCATGCCCGACTCAAGTCCCCGTCATTCGCGGACAGGGGCTTATCAATACCGTCGCGGCGCGTCGAGCGGCACGGCGCTGATCAGGCCGCGTTGCCCACGGCGGCGTTCAGGCGTGATTCGATAGCCGTAAAAGTGCGGGCCGATAGGGGGCTTGCGGATCGTCGTCCTCGTTTGCGGGGATCGCGCAGGAGCCGAATTCCTGCCTGATCCGCTCCATCTCGGCGATGCGCTCATGCAATCGCTGCAAATGCTCCGGCGATGTCGCCCGCCAGAATTGGAACGTGTCGGCCGTCAGCGGCACGAACGCCGTGCCAAACAGCGTCGGCTCGGGAACGACGGTGCGTCCGAGCAGCAGGAAACGGTCGGCGCCGGAGACGACGAGAGTGGCATAGCCGCGGTTTCCGATCCGCTTGATCCCATTCAGCGACCATTCGGCGAGCTTGCTGAAATAAGGCTCTTCGCGCCAGCGATCGGGGCAATGGTCGTCGACCGTGACGTTCACGGCATCCTGGCTGAAATGGACGATGATGCCCGACTTCGCCGGGAACCAGTCGTCGTCGAGATGCCCTTGCAGCCAGGCGCAGACGAAGGAGCGGCACATCTGCGGGCGGCGGTCGTAGATGGTGCAGCCGGTGCCCGTCTGCCAGTGCTTGCAGAGCTGGTTCACCGGCTTGTCGACGGCGGCCACCTCGAGAATGTCGCAGCAGGCGTTGCAGGATCCGCATTGCCGGGCGAACGGCGCCGTCTTCGGCTGGCCGGCTGCCTTGAAACCCTGGCCGTCGCGGACCAGCAGCTTCTGCTTCTCCAGAGTGTTCAAGGCGCGCTCGACCTTGAGACGGGACAATCCAGTCGCGTCGATGACACTCTTCATGGTTGTCGCGCCGGCCTCCACCGCGCGAGCGACCTGCAACGTCGACTGATCCATCTTCGATGACTTGTTCTTTCGCCCGTCAATCCGGCTATCGCGGGCAGGCTTGGAACCCGCTGCCCGCAGCCGGCATCTGGAGTCTCTGCCGAGGCATCCCGGCGGCCTCTGTTACGTAAGGACAGACCTCGCATGGATGCAAATTTTTCGCAAATCTGCGATCACGGGGATGGGCGGATTCGGACCGATTCCGGGCTTTGAGGACCGGATTCGATGATGAAGATCAAACCGGCCTGGCCCGGGGCCTGCTAGCTCAGGCGCATGAGCTTCCTGACCTTCTTCACGGCGACCTATTTCCTGCTGGCCGTGCCCGGGCCGACCAACACCTTGCTCGCGACGTCGGGCGCGGGGATCGGCATCGTGCGCTCGCTTCATCTGCTTGTGGCGGAGCTCGCCGGCTATCTGCTGGCGATCGCGCTGCTGCGGCTGGCGCTCGGGCCCATCGTCATGGATATCCCGCTCGCGGCCGTCCTGCTCCGCGTCGCGGTGACCATCTACATCCTGTGCCTTGCCGTCATGCTCTGGCGAGTCAACACGCGCGAGCTGCGCGACGGTGCACCGGTGACGTTCGGCCAGGTGCTGCTCACAACCCTGTTGAACCCGAAAGCGCTCGTCTTCGCCTTCCTGCTCCTGCCACTTGGAGCTGGGCCGCTTGAACTGTTGCCCTGGTTGGGCGCGATTGCGCTTCAGATTGTCACCGCTGGCGCCGCGTGGATCACTCTGGGCGCAACGCTCGGCCGCGGCGCGCGCCGTCTCGGGCATCCCGACCTCATCACGCGCACCGGCGCGGTCACGCTTGTCGCGGTGACCGGCCTGATCTGGCTTCAATCATTCCTGAGCGCGTGAGCGTCGGCGTCGCTGGATGCGGCGCGCTCACTGCGCGCCGGATCCGCCCTGCACGATCTTCTCGTTCAGCTTCAGATCGACGGTCTCGACGGTGCGGTCGATCTCGGCATTGGGCACGCCGAGCTGATGCGAGATCAGCTTCACCAGGAGGTCGACGCGCTCGATAAAGGGGGCGCCGCTCGCGACCGCGCGCGCCGCCGATGACGGCTTGAGCAGGCTCTCGGCGGCCTTGGCGTATTTTGCGAACGGCACCTGGTCCTGCGGATCGGCGCCGAGCTTGCGGGCGATGGCATCGACGTGGTCGTAGATCGTCTGCGAGCGCTTGAGGTCGCCGTGCACGGCGTCGCGGATCGACTGCGGATCGTGCGGCGTGATGCAGCGGTAATTGCCGGTGAGCAGCATCGACCATTTCGCCAGCGGCACGAACAGGGAATCGAACACTTTCAGCTTCACCGGCACGTCGTGGCCGTCGAGCGTCACCGCGTCGATGTCGGCCTCGAGCTCGCGCAGCACCTTGTTGTGCTTGTCGTCGGCGAACACCGACGCCTTGAAATTGGTGGGCAGGCCGACATGCAGCACGTTTGCGGCTTCTTCCGGCGGACGGAAAGCCTGCGGGTCGGGCGAGCACAGCGTCACCAGCCCCGGCTCGAACCGCTCCCACACCTGCGCATTGGTGTAGGCCTCTTCCAGATCCATGTCGGCGAGCGCCGGGATCCGCTTCAGATAGGGCAGCGGCGGCATGTTCATGATCGACAGGCACGGCAGCTTCGCCGCGGCGATCTTGACCATGAGAACGCGCACGGTGTGGTTGGTGTATTGCGGCTCCTGCATCGCAAGGCCGACCATATCGTAGCGGGAGAGGTCGACATTGGCGGGGGTCACGGCGTCGAGCTTGCCGGGCAGGTTGCGCGAGAAGATCGCCCGGTGCACCGCCTCGTCACGCAGCTTGATGCGCACCTCGGTACCTTCGCGATTGATCAGCTCCGCGGTCTTGGCGCGGCAGACCAGGGTCACATTGTGCCCCGCCATCAGCAGCTTCGTGCCCAGCAGCGAGCCGTAAGAAGCCCCGAGAATCAATATGTTGCGCGCCATATTCCGTCCCTTTGACAATGTGTGTGATTTTTGAGCCCCGGCCGTCATCCGCGGGCGAGTTGGCGGCATGTAAAGCGAACTGCGCGGAGATGGCAACTGGGATAATGCATACAAGGCGCGCCAGGATCCCGGCGGCAGGGGTGTCGCGAAGAGCATTATCCGGCGATCTTTCCGCCCGCCGGCAAGGACCAGGCTTGCGCGGCGCTCATCCGCGACGAGCCCCAATTTGACCCCGACGGGTCCTCGCTGTCCCGCCACCTGCGGGTGTCAATCGGCTCACTCAACGCCATACGACTTTACCGAATCCAAGTAGGCCGGAGGATGTCTCGCTGGTCCGGCTCAGCGTGAGGTGCGATCGTACGTCGTCACATGTCGCGTGCCGATGATCGCCACGTTGGTTGGTCCCGCTGTTTTCTTCTTGTCACATTTGCCTTTCGGCATTGATGAAAGCGGCAATCCGCCGCATCCCTCACCATATCGTGCTTTCACAATGCCGGCCTACGCAGGCATGTATTTTACGTCGGCGAAGTGACGTCATTTCGGTTCGCCGATCGCAACAAGAAACGACAAGGCCCGCATCGCAAGTCTGTCGCAAGACTGGCGGAGTGCGCGGCAAACAACTGTGTTCAGCGATGGAGCTGGGACGTGACGATTGAGTTGGGGCGGCCTCGACCTTGTGCCCAAGCGGGTTGGTTGGGAATGGTGGCGAAAGACGTCGACGCGGCGGGCAGCATCGACAGGTGCAAGCGCGATGGACGCGATCAGGGGCGGCAGCGATCGCGTCGAGCAGATGTGCTGGGTGCTGCGCAGAACGCGAAGCCGGCAGGTCTGGGCGCAAGTCCGGGCAAGCGTTGACGGCGCCGCTCGGGGGCTGACATGGAAGGTGATCATTGGCCGCACGGCTCGTGCGACGGCGCCGGGCAAAGCCTGGCGCGCTTGCGGGATCGCGCGTCCCAATTTTTCCAAAGCCTGTCCGTCGCGGAGCTTGGGCGTGAGACGCACCGGCATCTGTGCATTTCGGACTGGTTGAAGGTCGCGGACGACTACCGGGCCTTGGCCGAATCCGCGCACCAAAACCGTTCCGCCTGGGTTTCGCGGGAAGCGTGGCTCTGTTCGCTGACGGCCCTCGAAGTCGTCAGACGCTTGTCTTGTCCGGGAGATGTCGAAAGTGCCGGCCTCGCAGACGAGGTCGGCATCAGCCTGAGAGGTTTCGAGGCGGAGGCCGGTCTGGCGATCGAGCGCGTCAAGATCGATTGCTTCGACCAAGGGGCGCTGGCCGGCTTCTTTCTGCCGGCGCTCCGTCGTGGAGCTTCCGCGCCGACGGTCATCTGTCTCAGTGACGAGGACATCACCCTGGGCTCGATGATGAGCAGGCTGTTGCCGGCCTCACTCTGCGGGACCATGTCGCTCCTGTTCGTTGATGCCGGCAATTCGACGGTGCATCGCTCCTTCAAGCCGGAGCACAGGCTTCAGTGCTGGTTGGACTATCTGGAGGCTCGCCCCGATGTCGATGCGCGGCGGATCGCAATCTATGGCGAAGGGGAGGGCGCTTCTCATGCCTCCCGCCTTGCCCTCTCGGATCGCAGAATAGCGGCCGCCGTGTGCGACGGCGGCCTTTTGACGCCGGTGATGCGCAGAGCATCGCTTCGCTGGATGACCGGCTTCGGGCAGGCCGTCCCTGACGGAGCCTCGACGGGTTCGCTGCCGCCGTCGCGTCGACTTCCGTGCCCGCTGCTCATGGTCGTCGGGAGCCGCTCCATGATATGGGAGCAGGACGCCCTGGATCTGCAAGCCGGCTATCGGCAGACCGGAGCAGATTGCTCGGTCGTCGTGCCCAACAATGTCCGGCACCCGCTCGGCGAGGTCGAGAATTTCATCGCTGTCGACGACTTCGTCTTCGAATGGCTCGGCAGCAAGCTGGGAACGGCCCGTCAGCTTGACCCCGTGACCTATCTCTAGCGCTTGGGGGTATCGTATTCGAGAGCGGTGTTTGCCGACATGCTTCGGTCGCCTCGAAGCCGAGGCGCGCGTCACGACACGTCGATAGCCAGCAATCGTGCCGCCAGCCGGGCGTTCCTGCCGATCGTTGCGAGCGCGGCATTCAGTTCAGCCAGGGTCTTCTCGTCGAGCTCGTTGAAGATGGTCGAATTCAAGGCGAGCTTTCTCTTGGACAGTTTTTCGATTTCCGTCGTGGCCTTCTCCGTCAGCGACATCAGAACGAAGCGGGCATCGTCCGGTGCCGGCCGCCGCGACAGGAAGCCGCTCTTTTCGAGGCTCTTGGTCTGGTTGGTCACAAAGGCCGGGTGGACCCGCAACTTGTTCGCGATGTCGATGCCGGCGACGCCGCGCCCGTCGTCCAGTTCGGTGATCGCCATCAGGATCAGCCACTGCGGCTCGGTAATGCCCAGCAGTCCGGCCCAGCAGGTATGGATGTCCTCCAGCTGGGAGTGAATTTCGACGACGTTCCAGATGAAGTCCGTAATCGCCCTGTCGAGTTTTTTCTCGATCATGTGGCTGCCCCCCGTTTCCCTCAATTCACTCTTTTAATGGGATATTGGGGAATCGTCTCGCATATCGCGCATAGACAATGGTGGCGGACACCGCGCGGTGGAAACGGTTGGACGGTTTAGTACTTGCAAAAAGCAATTAATTAAATTACGTCTCCACACACTCAATCTTTGCTGCTCTTGACCCTGTCGATGGACAGCGATGTGAGACCTCCAAGAAAGCCCTCGGGATGCCCCCTGAGGGCTTTTTCGTTTTGGATTAAAGAGTTAGTTGCCGTGCCGATCGCCTCTGTTGCCATCGGGCAACATCTCCGACGGAAGTTACGATTCACTAAATCAATAAATTGAGGCCGTTGTTTTTATAAACTATACGTGAAGCTACGACGGAGGGGGGGCACCTCACTGTCGTTTCAGTCCGGACCTTCAGTGCGGACCTGAATTGAACGGAAATTAAGTGGGTCAAGCGGCCTCCTCCGAGGAGCCGAGCCCGCGATCCTGCGCATTCCGGGGCGGCCGAAGTCGGCCGAAGTGCTGAAGGAGCTGCTGTTCACCTTCGACGACGTCATCAACCTGGCGCCGAAGGCGCGCACCATGATCTTCGACCAGGTGCCGACCGACCGTATCGTCGTCGCGCTGAAGGGCACCGACAAGCATTTCCGCGAACTGATCCTGTCCGCGGTCGCCTCGCGCGTCCGCCGCGTCGTCGAGCATGAGCTCGCCATCGGCGAGCCGTCGAACCAGCGCGACGTGCTGGAGGCGCGTCGCGTCATCACCGACCTGGCGCTCGACCTCGCGGAAAAGGGCGAAATCGAGCTCAACCCCGACCAGGAGGATGAGCTGGTCTTCCGCTGACCGCTGAACGGGCATGGCAGAATCATCCGATCAGGAGAGCAAGACAGAAGAGCCGACCGAGAAGAAAGTCCGTGATGCGCTCGAACAGGGCAAGATCCCGGTCTCTCGGGAGGCTTCTATTTTCGCCTCGATGGCCGCGCTGATGGTCATTCAGGCGTTCCTGATCGGCCAGGGCGTGCAGCAATTGACGCCGACGTTGAAGAACCTCCTGGACGATCCCGAAGGCTTCCCGCTCTCGACCGGCGCGGACGCGCAGAACCTGCTCACCGTGGTCGGCCTCGAGGCGCTGCGCTTCCTGGTGCCGCTGGTCGTCACCCTCGGCGCGTTCGGGCTCGCCGCCTCGCTGCTGCAAAACGCGCCGCGCCTGGTGCTGGAGCGCATCAAGCCCGACCTGTCGCGTATCTCTCCGATCAGCGGCTGGAGCCGTCTGTTCGGAACGCAGGGACTGGTCGAGTTCGCCAAGTCGCTGTTCAAGCTGGCCGCCGTGACCTCCGTGGTCGCCTTCGTGCTGCGCGCGTCGGAGGCGAAGGCGTTCGAGGCGATGTACACCGATCCGGTTGCGCTGCCGGAGATGATTCTCAACATCGCGATGCGGATCGTCTCGGCGATCTGCATCGCAACCATCGTCCTGGTGGCGATCGATCTCGCCTGGGCGCGCTTCCACTGGCGGCGCCAGCTGCGCATGACCAAGCAGGAGATCAAGGACGAGCACAAGCAGGCGGAAGGCGATCCGCTGATCAAGGCGCGCCTGCGCTCGCTGGCGCGCGACCGCTCGCGGCAGCGGATGATCGCATCCGCATCGCGCGCGACGCTGGTGATCGCGAACCCGACGCACTTCGCGATCGCGTTGCGCTACAAGCGCGAGGAGAATCCGGCGCCGCTCGTGGTGGCCAAGGGCATGGACGTGATCGCGCTGAAGATCCGCGAGGTCGCCGAGCAGAACCGGATTCCAGTGATCGAGAACAAGGCGCTGGCGCGCGCACTCTACGAGGCGGTGCAGGTCGATCAGGTGATCCCGGCGGAATTCTTCCGCCCCGTCGCCGAGATCATCTACTTCCTCCAGTCGAAGCAGGCGTCGCGGACTGAGAAGGTCCAGTAGAATTCAGAGGACGACGTCCGGCCCAACAGCTTGACGAAAGCTTAACGCCCTAGGCTTCTCCCGAATGGACCAGAACGGGGCTGTCGTGGGACCGCTTTATCTCTTCGAACTCGCATCGTCGCAGGCGCGGTACCTCGAGCTCCGCCAGTCGACCATCGCCACCAACGTCGCCAACGCCAACACGCCCGGTTTCAAGGCGCGCGACGTCGAGCCCTTCAACAAGGTGCTCGACGGCATGCCGGTGAGGCTTGCCACGACGTCGCCGTCGCACATGCAGCTGGCCGCGGCCGAGACCGACACGCGGGCGACCGCGAAGAAGGACAGCTGGGAAGTGGTTCACTCCGGCAACTCCGTCAGTCTCGAACAGGAAATGATCAAGGGCAGCGACGTCAGTCGCGATTACTCGATGAATTCGGCAGTCGTGCGGTCGTTTCACCGCATGCTGCTGTCGAGCGCGAAGAGCTGAGGTGAATTGAGATGCTGGACTCACTGCAAGCGTCATTGACGGTCGCGAGCTCCGGGCTCGAAGCGCAGTCGACGCGTATGCGCATCGTCTCGGAGAATTTGGCGAACGCGACCTCGACGGGGCGTACCGCCGGCGCCGATCCCTATCAGCGCAAGACGATCACCTTCGATGCTGCGATGGATCGTGCCTCGGGCTCGCAGCTGGCGAAGGTCAAGGAGATCGGGGTCGACACCACGCCGTACCGCGTGGAGTACGACCCGGGACATCCCGCTGCCGACAAGGCCGGCTACGTCAAGCTGCCGAACGTCAACATGATGATCGAGATGGCCGACATGCGGGAAGTCAACCGGTCCTATGAAGCCAATCTCCAGGTCGTGAAACAGGTGAGGTCGATGCTCGGCATGACCATCGACCTCTTGAGGAGCTGACAATGCTTGAGGCAATTTCATCCACTGCGAGTTCCGCAGGGCAAGCGGCGAGCCGTGCGACCGAGGCGCAGGCCATCGCGCCGGCGGCGCCGACCGCCATTCAGTCCACCGACGATGTCGGGTTCGAATCGGTGATGAAGCAGGTGACGACCGACGCGATCGGGACGCTCAAGGCAGGCGAAGCGGCGTCGATCTCGGCGATGCAGGGCAAGGAATCCACGCGCAAGGTCGTGGAGGCGCTGATGTCGGCCGAGCAGGCCTTGCAGACGGCGGTCGCGGTTCGCGACAAGGTCGTGCAGGCCTACCAAGAAGTCGTCCGGATGTCGATTTGATCTGAAGGAATGAAGCTGTGAAATCGCTTGCCATTGCGGCCACGGGCATGAACGCCCAGCAGACCAATATCGAAGTCATCGCGAACAATATCGCCAACATCAATTCGACGTCGTACAAGCGTGCGCGCGCCGAGTTCACCGATCTGTTCTACCAGATGGACCGCATGCAGGGCGTCGCGAACGTCAACGGCTCCTCGCCGATTCCGGAAGGCGCCAATCTCGGTCTCGGCGTCAAGTCGGCGGCGATCCGCAAGCTGCACATCCAGGGCGCGCTGACGCAGACCGGCAACCCCTACGATATGGCGATCAACGGTCGCGGCTGGTTTCAGGTGCTCGGTCCGAACAACGAGGTGCAATACACCCGCGCGGGCTCGTTCAACACCAATGCCAACGGCCAACTCGTCACCATCGACGGCTATCTGCTGGACCCCGCGATCACGGTGCCGCAGGGCACGGTCGAGGTCACGGTCAATCAGACCGGGCAGGTCTTTGCCAAGCTGGATACCGAGGTGAACCCGCGCCAGATCGGCCAGCTCAACCTCGCCAACTTCGCCAACGAAGCAGGCCTCGAGCCGCTGGGCAGCAATCTCTACAAGGAGACCACGGCGTCGGGCACGCCGGTCGTCGGCCTGCCGGGCGATTCCGGATACGGCAAGATCAATCAGAAGTGGCTCGAAGCTTCGAACGTCGATCCGGTCAAGGAGATCACCGAGTTGATCTCGGCGCAGCGCGCCTACGAAATGAATGCCAAGGTCATCCAGGCCTCGGACGAAATGGCCCAGACAGTATCGAAGGGCATGCGCTAGTTCCGGTGTCTCGATGTTGAACAGGGTGGGCCTGATCGTGCGCGGGTTGGCCGCCGTGCTGCTGGTTCTGGCTACGGCGCGCCTCGCAATGGCCGAGGAGAAGCGGCTTCCCGTGCCGGCGGTTGCGATCCGCGCCGGCGAGCTGATCCGGGACGACATGATCACCGAGCGCGCCTTCGCGCCGAGCCTGCTCGGCGTTGCCATGTTCGTCGAAGGGCGCCAAGTCCTGGTCGGCCGCATGGCGCGGCGCGCGCTGTTGCCGGGCCAGCCCATTCCAACCAACTCGGTGGAAGACCCCTGGACCGTCGCCCGCGGCGCCATGGTCAAGGTCGTGGTGGAAGACAGCGGCCTGTCCATCGTCACTTACGGCTCGGCGATGCAGTCGGGTGCGTCCGGCGCGCTCATCCCGGTGCGCAATACGGATACCGGGGTGATCATCAGGGGCGTGGTCCAGCCGGACGGCACCGTGAAGGTCGTGGACGGGTCATGACCAGAATCCTGCTTGCGCTCGTCCTGCTGCTTTCGGCCGCCAGCGCCCATGCCGCCGTCCGCATCAAGGACATCGCGGACATCAAGGGTCTGCGCGAAAACCAGATCGTCGGCTACGGCCTCGTCATCGGCCTGAACGGCACCGGCGACACGCTTCGCAACGCTCCGTTCACGGAGCAGTCCCTGCAATCCATGCTCGAGAACATGGGCATCAACGTCAGGAACGAGACCACGAGCACCAACAATCCGACGCGTCCGACGACGCTGCGCACGCGCAACGTCGCCGCCGTGATGGTGACTGCGGACCTGTCGCCCTCGATCGGGCCCGGCGAGCGCATGGACGTGACCGTGTCGTCGCTCGGCGATGCGACGTCGCTGCTCGGCGGTACGCTGGTCATGACATCGCTGCGCGCAGCGGACGGCGCCGTCTATGCGGTGGCGCAGGGCGCGATCACGGTGGCCGGCTACAGCGTCGGAGGCCAGGCGCAGAACGTCAGTCAGGGTACACCGACGGCCGGGCGCATCCCGAACGGTGCGCTGGTCGAGCGCGAGGTGCAGGGAAGTCTCCACGAGATGGAGTTCCTGGTGCTGCAGCTGAAGAACCCCGACTTCGTCACCGCAACACGCATCCTGGACGCCATCAACCGCTACGCCGGCGGACGCTACCGCGCGCAGATCGCCTTCGAGCGCGACTACCGCACCATCGTGCTGTCGAAGCCACGCCACATCGGCCCTGTCCGCTTCCTCGCCGAGATCGGCGAACTGACGGTCGAGCCTGATACGCCTGCTCGGGTGGTGATCAACGAGCGCACAGGCACTGTCGTGATCGGGCGCGACGTGCGGATATCGACCGTTGCCGTGACGCACGGCAATCTGACGGTTCGTGTCACGGAGATGCCCGTGGTGTCGCAGCCGGCGCCGTTCTCGCGAGGGCAGACCGTGGTGGTCCCGCAGACCGTGGTCGAGGCCAACGAGGCCGGATCGCAGGTGGCGATCCTCAGCGGGGTCGATCTGCAGCGCCTGGTGCGCGGGCTGAATCAGATCGGCCTGAAGCCGTCGGGCATCATCGCGATCCTGCAGGCGATCAAGACGGCTGGTGCGCTCCAGGCCGATGTCATCGTCCAATGATGCGCAAGCGTCGTGCAAGCTTGGTCGCTCAATGCTCGTGTCTCGACCGAGAATCGCACGCGGCCCGATGCTGAAGCTGGATCACAAAGCCAAACTCCTCCTGCTGGTCGCGGCCTCGGCGCTCGCGAGCGCGTCGCCCGTGCTGGCCCTGGACGAGGCCAAGCCGACGAAGCCGCTCAACCTGCTCTCCTTCGCGCGCGCCCGCGCCCCCGGCCCGCAGAAGCCGCAGCCGGTCACGGCGGTGCCAGGCGACAATGCGTCGATCCGGGCGACGGCCTGGGCGGCCGAAGACCAGGGACCTGCGACCACTGGCGCGGTTCCCGCTTCCGAGGCGCCAGCGGCCGCACCTGCCGTTGCACCGGCACGTCCGGCCAAGCCCGGCAGCGTCACGGCACCGCCGAAACCTGCGCCGCCACAGGCCGCGGTATCCGCGGACAACGAAGTCGCCCTGTTCTGCAGCAACGTCGCCGATCCCGCCGTCGATGCAAGGCTGGCCTGGCAGCTCAAGGAGCTGGAGAAGGCCGAGAGCCTGCTCCGCGAGCGGATCGCCGAGGTCGAGGCCAAGCGGGTCGAATACGAGAAGTGGATGGCGCTACGCGACGACTTCCTGAAGAAGGCCGAAGCCAGCGTCGTCGAGATCTATTCGCGCATGAAGCCCGAAGCTGCGGCGACCCAGATTGCCGGCATGGCGGACGAGACCGCCGCCGCCGTGCTCGCCAAGCTCAGCCCGAGGAACTCGAGCGCGATCTTCAACGAGATGGATACGGCACGCGCGGCGCACCTGGCCGACCTGCTTGGCGGAATGCGTCGCGTGGATGACGGAAAGACCAAATAGATGAAGAAGCCGATCCTCATCCTCTCGCTCATGCTGGCGTCCGTGCCCTTGGCCGGATGCTTCCATGATCCGTCCGAGGTCCTGACCGGCCCGCAAATGTCGCCGGTCGGCAGCGGCCTCCGGACCCAGGCCGATCCGATTCCGGTGACGCCGCGCATGCGCACGCCGGTCAGCTATCGCTCGACCTGGGACGACGGCACCGATCTCTACCGCGATCCCCGCGCCCGGCGCACCGGCGACGTCGTGACGGTGATCATCTCGATGCAGGACAAGGCCAAGCTCGACAACAAGACCGGCCGCTCGCGCGACTCGCAGGTCAAGTTCGGCCTCGATTGGCTGATGGACGTCGCAGGGTGGAGCGACAAGGGATCGACCAACGCCAATCTCAGCACCAACACCCAGATCAAGGGCAACGGCCAGATCGATCGCACCGAGGATATCAAGCTCTCGATCGCGGCCATCGTCACCGACGTGTTGCCGAACGGCAATATGATGATCAGCGGCTCGCAGGAGTTTCGCGTCAATACGGAGATGCGCGTGCTCAACGTCGGCGGTATCGTGCGGCCGCGCGACATCTCGCGCACCAACACGATCTCCTACGAGAAGATCGCCGAGGCCCGCGTGTCCTATGGCGGTCGCGGGAATCTGTCCGACGTGCAGCAGCCTGGATGGGGACATCGGATCTATGACGCCGTGGCACCATTCTGAAGTCCGCGCCGGTCTGGCCGCGTCGCGAGGGCAGGGGACGTGATGCGCCTGATTGCGGCCATCGTGGCGCTGACCCTTGTCGCGATCGGTGCGGGCGCGCTGGCCGGGCTGCATCTGTTCGCGGCCGCCGAGCGCGTCGCCGACGCGAAGAAGACCGCCACGCCGCCGCCGCTTGCCTCGAGCTACGCCGGCAGCGCGCGGCTCAGGAAGTTGTCCCCGATCGTGACCAATCTCGCCGCGCCGGCCAACAACTGGGCCCGCATCGAAGCCTCCATGGTGACCGAGAGCATGAGCGACGAGGATGCCGGCATCCTGGCCGCCCACATCAGCGAGGACATCGTCACCTATCTGCGGTCGGCGACGGTGACGCAATTCGAGGGATCGCGCGGGCTTCAGCATCTGCGCGACGACCTGACCGAGCGCGCCAGTATCCGTTCGTCGGGCAAGGTGCGCGAATTGATCATTGAGACCCTGGTGATTCAGTGAGAGTGAAAATCCTGCTGCTCGCGTTGGTTCTGGTCGTGCTGCCCGAAGTGGCGCTCGCCCAGATACCGGACCTCAACTCGCTGCTGCCACCCGGAAACGGCTCGACCAGCGGCCGGATCATCCAGCTGATGGCGCTGATCACGGTGCTGTCGGTGGCGCCGGGACTGCTCATCATGGTGACGAGCTTCACGCGATTTGCGGTGGCGCTGTCGTTCCTGCGCGCCGGGCTCGGCCTGCAGACCACGCCGGCCAACCTGGTGCTGATCAGCCTCGCGCTGTTCATGACCTTCTACGTGATGGCGCCGACCTTCGATCGCGCCTGGGAGACCGGCGTCCAGCCGCTGATGAAGAACGAAATCTCGGAAGAGCAGGCCTATCTGAAGATCACCGATCCGTTCCGCGAGTTCATGCTGGCCCATGTCCGCGACAAGGATCTGCAGACCTTCGAGTCGCTCGCCGCCGAGAGCTTTCGCAAGAAGTTCGACGACAAGCGCGTCGATTTGCGCGTCATCATTCCGGCCTTCATGATCTCCGAGCTGAGGCGTTCGTTCGAGATCGGATTTCTCATCATCCTGCCGTTCCTCGTCATCGACATGATCGTGGCGACGCTGACGATGTCGATGGGCATGATGATGATGCCGCCGACGATCCTGGCGCTGCCGTTCAAGATGCTGTTCTTCGTGCTGATCGACGGCTGGAATCTGCTCGCCTCCGGACTGGTGCGCTCGTTCTCGTAACCGCGGCGATCGCCTGGCGCCCCGTCATGGTTAGCGAAAAGTACCGCGCTATGGTTAGCGTTGGGTAATATTAACCATCTGATATTGCTGAAGAATTCAAGCCGTTCTTAATCCGCCGGCAAGATTCGACGTGTTAGCAAGGCGTCACGGCGGGTTGGACCTCACCCACATCAGTCCAAAGGCATGATGCCGCCCCTCCGTACCGGTGCAAGTCCGGTATGTCCCCTGATGAAAATGTAACGCGTACATAAAGGGACATTCGCAATGTCAAGCCTGCTCACGAACTCGTCCGCCATGACCGCGCTCCAGACCTTGCGGTCTGTCAGCTCGCAACTCTCCACCACGCAGAGCCGGATCTCCACCGGCCAGCGCGTGGCTACCGCCGCGGACAACGCCGCCTACTGGTCGATCGCGACCTCGATGCGCGCCGACAACGCCGCGCTCTCCGCCGTCTCCGACTCGCTCGGTCTGTCGGCCGCGACCGTCGACACCGAGTACACCGCTCTGAACAAGGTCCTCGGCGACAGCAACTCCGGCCTGACCAAGCTCCAGTCGCTGCTGGTCGAAGCCAAGACCGCCGGTATCGATCGCAGCAAGATCCAGTCGGAAATCACCCAGATTCAGCAGGACATGAAGAACGTCGCCAGCGCGGCGACCTTCAACGGCGTCAACTGGCTGAGCACCAACGCCTCCACGCCGACGACCGTCAATCTCGTGTCGTCGTTCTCGCGTGTCGGCTCCACGCCGACCACCAGCTCGATCACGGTGACCGTCGCCAACTACTCGCTCTACACCTCGAGCACGGGCGGCATCCTCGACACGGTGAGCGGCAGCGCGTCGGTCGACAGCCTCAACATCGGTGCGCTGACCGACTCGGCTGCTGACCAGACCATTCTCGATGGTTACATCGCGAAGGTCACCGCAGCGATCGGCACGGTGTCTTCGGGCGCCGCCAACCTCGGCGCCATCAAGAACCGTATCTCGAACAACTCGGAGTTCGTGAAGTCGCTGATGGACTCGGTGGATGGCGGTATCGGCCAGCTCGTCGACGCCGACATGAACCAGGAGTCCACCCGCCTGGCGGCCCTCCAGGTCCAGCAGCAGCTCGGCGTTCAGGCGCTCTCGATCGCCAACAACAACAGTCAGAGCATCCTGTCGCTGTTCCGCTAAGCCTTCGACGATCTCGGGAGGGCCGCGCTTCTTGCGAAGCGCGGCCCTTTCGTTTGCCT
The DNA here is from genome assembly GCF_028128855.1 of Bradyrhizobium sp. CCBAU 11430. Classification (NCBI taxonomy): domain Bacteria; kingdom Pseudomonadati; phylum Pseudomonadota; class Alphaproteobacteria; order Hyphomicrobiales; family Nitrobacteraceae; genus Bradyrhizobium; species Bradyrhizobium sp. CCBAU 11430. The sequence continues at coordinate 123,590 of NZ_LBJV01000058.1, read as the reverse complement.
GACGCGCGCACCGCGATTTCGGCTGCCCTGTTGCAGCGGGGGCACAGCGCCACAAGCCCCGCACAAGCTTCGCTGGCTAGTCTGGCCGCTACGACGGATTGGGTTTACGCGCATTTCCGCAGCCCAAAGGCATGATGCCGCCCTGTCGTACCGGTGCAAGCCCGGTATGTCCCCATCCATTCTGTTTTCAAAGGGACATCGAAGATGGCTTCCAGCCTGCTTACCAACTCCGCCGCAATGACTGCGCTCCAGACCCTCCGGAATGTCAGCGCCAGCCTCCAGACCACCGAAAACCGGATCTCCACCGGCCAGCGCGTCTCGACCGCTTCGGACAACTCGGCCTATTGGTCGATCGCGACCTCGATGCGCGCCGACAACGCCGCGCTCTCGGCCGTCTCCGACTCGCTCGGTCTGTCGGCTGCGACGGTCGACACCGAATACACCGCTCTGAACAAGGTCATCGGCGACCAGAACTCCGGCCTGACCAAGCTCCAGGCGCTGCTGGTCGAAGCCAAGACCGCCGGTATCGACCGCACCAAGATCCAGGCTGAAATCACCCAGATCCAGCAGGACATGAAGAACGTGGCCAACGCGGCGACGTTCAACGGCGTCAACTGGCTGAGCACCAACGCGTCCACGCCGACCACCGTCAACCTGGTGTCGTCGTTCTCGCGCGTCGGCGGCACGCCGACGATCAACACCATCACGGTGACGGTCGCCAACTACTCGCTCTACACCGCGACCACTGGCGGCATCCTGGACACGGTGACCGGCAGCGCGTCGGTCAACACCATCGGCATCGGTGCGCTGACCGACTCGACGGCCGACCAGACCATCCTCGACGGCTACATCGCGCAGGTCACCACCGCGATCAACACGGTCAGCCAGTCCGCCGCCAACCTCGGTGCCATCAAGAACCGCATCTCGAACAACACTGAGTTCGTGAAGTCGCTGATGGACTCGGTGGATCGTGGTATCGGCCAGCTCGTCGACGCCGACATGAACGCGGAATCGACCCGGCTCCAGGCGCTGCAGACCCAGCAGCAGCTCGGCGTTCAGGCGCTCTCGATCGCCAACCAGAACAGCCAGAGCATCCTGTCGCTGTTCCGCGGCTAAGCGGCGCTTTCGAAAACGACCGTGCTCCCTCAGGGAGCACGGTCCCCGCCGTGACCGGCGGACGTGGCGGCACAAGACGTCCGCAATCGATCTCCCGACGTTGAATTTCATGCGACACGCCGCGGCCGATCGTGCGGCCGTGCGTCCCGGCGTGCATTGCCGCCGACCGGATTGCGTCGCCAGGGCTTCTTGTAAAATAGGCCTTCTTGTAAAATAGGCCTTCTTGTAAAATTGCAACGCCTCGCCTGCGAACTGACACATTCGTGTCCTCGCGCAACCTTCAGACAAGGTTGGCAGCGGAGTGTCCCGTACGTCCGCATTGGTACGAGGTCATATGCTCAGTCGTGCGCAGGTACAGCAACTGCTCAACAATCTGCTGGAGCTTGGGCCGCGACGCCTGATGGCCCTGGGCCTGATCGGTTTTGCCGTTCTCGTGACCGTCGTCGGCGGCGCGTACTATCTGAGCCGGCCTGAATTCGAGACGCTCTATACCGGCCTCACCCGCGAAGACGTGACGCGCATGGGCGCCGCGCTGCGCGAGCAGAACATCACCTTCGACGTCAATACGGCCGGCGACGCGCTCTCGGTGCGCCCGAGCCAGACCATGCAGGCGCGGATGCTGCTGGCCGAGAAGGGGCTGCCGACCAGCGCCAATTCCGGCTACGAGCTGTTCGACAAGATCGGCTCGCTCGGCCTGACCTCGTTCATGCAGGAAGTCACCAAGCTCCGGGCGCTGGAAGGCGAGATCGCGCGCACGGTGCAGTTGATGAAGGGCGTCAAGGCGGCGCGGGTGCATATCGTGCTGCCGGTGCGGGGCTCGTTTCGCGCGACGCAGCAGCCGCCATCCGCATCGGTCGTGCTGCGCACCGACGGCGCGATCGAGGCCCGCACGGCGCAGTCGATCCGCCATCTCGTCGCCGCCGCCATTCCAGGCATGAACCGCGACAAGGTGACGGTGCTGGACGCCGACGGTTCGATGCTGCTTGCCGAAGAGGACGAGGCGAGCGCCGCCCCGACCAAGATGGCGAGCCTGCAGAAGACGGTCGGCGGCATGGTCCAGGAGAACATCCGCAAGGCGCTGACGCCCTATCTGGGTCTCGACAATTTCGAGGTCAGCGTCGCGCCACAGCTCTCCACAGACAAGCGGCAGATCAACGAGACCGTCTACGATCCGGAGAGCCGGGCCGAGCGTTCGGTGCGGAACGTGCGCGAGAAGGAATCCTCGCAGAACGCCGACCGCTCGACGCCGACCACGGTGCAGCAGAACCTTCCCGATCAACAGGTCAACGCCGGCGGCGGCAAGAACTCCAGCGAGGACAAGACCCGCCGCGAGGACGTCACCAACTTCGAGGTCTCGTCGAAGACCACGACGACGGTGAGCGATGGCTATTCGGTGAAGAAGCTCTTCATCGCCGTCCTGGTCAATCGGGCGCGGCTGGTCGCCGATCTCGGCGACAAGAGCAACCAGGCCATCGTCGACAGCAAGCTCGCGGAGATCAGCCAGCTCGCGGCGACGGCCGGCGGACTGGACAAGCAGCGCGGCGACCAGATCCAGGTGACGGCCGTCGACTTCATCGAGGGCTCGCGCGAGCTGGCGCCGGTGCCGCCGATCAGCTTCGTCGAGATGATCAACAAGCAGCTCGGCAGCGTCATCAACGCGGTGACGATCCTGGCCGTTGCGTCGATGCTGGTCTGGTTCGGCTTGCGGCCGGCGGTCAACGGCATTCTGACCCATCGCGCGGAGCAGGAGCAGGTGGAGGCGGCCGAGGCCGCTGAGATCGAGGCTGCTGCGGCCCTTGCATTGGCCGAGAGTCAGGACCCCGAGCTCAATCTCGTCGAAGATCTCGAAGGCAAGATGCAGCGAACGCCGCAGAAGCGACTGGAGCAGATCGTCCGGCTCGACCAGGCGCAGGCCGCAGCGATCCTTAAAGACTGGATGCGACGCGAGGAGGCGGCATGAACGCGGCAATCGGAAAATTCCTGACGCAGTTCGACGCGAACGGCCGGGCCAAATCACCGCCGCCTCCGCCGCCCAGGATCCAGGATGTGCTGACGAGGCCGAAGGAGGTCATGCGCGAGGCTCCGCCGCAGCCTCAGGCCCATTCGCAGCCGCTGCCCCAGTCGCCGTCTCCTGCGCCGAAGGCGGAAGCGCCGCCGGCCAATGTCCTGGACGACGCCTACCGCCGCGGCCATGCGGCCGGCGTCGCGGAAGGCGACGCCAGGCTGGCCGAGGAGCGCGTCCGCAGCGCGATCCGGCTCGGCGAAGAGCGCGCCAAATGGTCCGACCAGCAGGCAGTCGCGATCGTCAGCGGCTTCGAGACGGCTTGCCGCGAGATCGAGACCAACATCGCAAGCTCCGTGGCGCGGATATTGCTGCCGTTCCTCACCGAGGCGGTCCGCGACAAGGCGATCGGATCGCTGGTCGAGCAGATCGCGGCGCTGACCGGCAATTCGTCGGTGCCGGCGTTCAAGGTCACCGGCCCGAGCGAGCTGCTCGACCTCGTGAAGACGCAGCTCGAGGCGTCGAGGCGCACCGGCATCGAGTACGAGGCGGCCGACACCTTGGAGGTTCGCGTCGTGGCCGACCAGACCGTGATCGAGACGCAGATCACGGCCTGGAGCGAACGCCTGAAGGAAGCACGCCGGTAACCCGCCATGGAAGAGGTCAAGCATGAACTCGTGATTGTCCGCCGGCGCAGCGCCTTCGCCGAGGAGGCGCATCACGGCGGCGTATGGAAGATCGCCTATGCGGACTTCATGACCGCGATGATGGCGTTCTTCCTGGTCATGTGGCTGCTCAACGCGCTCAACCAGGATCAGAAGCAGGTCGTCGCGAGCTATTTCAATCCGATCCAGCTCGCGGAAAATGCCCCCGCGCCGAAGGGCCTGAAGAATCTCTCCAAGAAGGAGCCGACCTCGTTCGAAGGTCAGGACGGCAAGCGTCAGCCGGCCGGCTCGAACGAGGAACGCCGCGGCGACTCGCCGACGGCCGAGAAGCCGGCCTCCTATGAAGAGAAAGTCCTGTTCCGTGATCCCTATGCGACGCTCTCCGAGATCGCGAACAGCGCGAACCAGTCCACGGGACAGCGACGCGCCGGCGCGCTGACGTCCGCCGAAGAGGATGGTCTCAAGGGCGGCGACGCCTACCGCGATCCCTTCGACCCCGGCTATTGGAAGCTGGCGCCGCAAGCATCCAAGGACGCCGATCGCATGATCGAGAGCGAGCCCAAGCCGAATGCTTCCGCGCGCGACGGTGCCTCAGGCACAAATCAGGGCGAGCCGCAGCCGCGTCGTGCCAAGGCGGACGATGCCGGCGGAAGCCTGGCGCCGAACGCGGATGCGTCGTCCGCAAACCTGTCGCCGTTGTTGCCGCCGGGGCCCGCGCCGGCGCAGGCCCCGCGCGAGGGCAGCGCCCAGGCCACCGTTCAGGCGAGCGCTCAAGCCAACGCCGCCGCGCAGGCGCGTCCCAACGATACGACGAAGGAGTCCGAGCCGCGCGATGCGGCGCAAACCCAGCAGCCGACCGTCAAGCAGCTTCAGGCCGCGATTGCCGACGCGCTCTCGGACATCAAGGCTGGCGCCGGGCCGGCGGCCGAGGTGCGTCAGGTCGAGGAGGGCCTCCTGATCAGCCTGACCGACGATGCGAGCTTCGGCATGTTCGCGGTCGGCTCGGCCGAGCCGCGGCCCGAGCTGATCCGCGTGATCGACAAGATCGGGCCGTTGCTGACGAAACGCCAGGGCATGATCATCGTCCGCGGCCATACCGACAATCGACCGTATCGTTCCGAGACTTACGACAATTGGCGGCTGTCGACCGCCCGCGCGCAGATGGCCTATTACATGCTGGTTCGCTCCGGCGTCGACGCGCTGCGGATCGAGCATGTCGAAGGCTATGCCGACCGCCGGCCGAAGCTTCCGAATGATCCGGCGGCCGCGCAGAACCGCCGGATCGAGATTCTGATACGTGAGAAGCGCCCTTGATCAGGCCGCTCCTCTGCGCCGCCGTGCTGCTCCTGCCGTTCACGGCAGCGAACGCGCTCGCACAATCCGCGCGCCAGTCGGGCGAGCCCTATGAGCTCGTCCGCGCGTTGCAGGCCGTGCAGGACGGCATCGCCAACGGTGACACCGCCGCGCATGGCAGCCACGTCGCGCTGATCCGGCAGATCGGAGAGAAGTTTCTCGCCGCCGATCCGGGCGTGTGGAGCAATGCGCAGAACAGCCAGGCTGCGGTCATCTACCTGCTCAGCGGCGGCGCGCCGCAGATCGTCCGCAAGCTGCCTCGCGACAAGATGAACGTCGACGAGCGGCTGTTCAACGGCGCGCTCGCCTATGTCGAGGGCCGTCAGGAGGAAGCGCGGGAGCTGCTCAAGGACGTCAAGCCGCGGACGCTGTCCTCCGGCCTAGGCGGACAGGTCGCGCTGGTCCAGGGCGCGTTGTTCGCGCGCTCCGAGGCATCGCTCGCGATCGAGCGTCTGGACGACGCGCGCCTGCTCCTGCCCGGTACGCTGGTGGAGGAGGCGGCGTTGCGGCGCGAGATCCTGCTGGTGGGGCAGGCGGAGGATTTCGACAAGTTCGAGTTCCTGGCGCTGGCCTATATCCGCCACTACCGCAACTCGATCTATGCCGGCGATTTCTGGCAGCGCTTCTCCTCGGGCCTGACGCAATCGAGTCTGGCGCTCGACGATCGCCGCTTCGCGCGGATCGCAGCGCTGCTCGAGCAGATCGATCGCGCGAGCCGCCTCAAGCTCTATCTCGTGATCGCGCGCGCGGCGATGGTGCGCGGGCAGATGGCCGTGACGCGGCTTGCCGGCGAGCGGGCGCTGACGCTCAGCGCCGACGCCTCGGCGGATCGCGAGCGGGCGCATTTCTTCCGCGGCGCCGCGCGGGCGCTCACCGACGAGTATGATGGCGGTCTGGCCGAGCTGAAGGCACTCGACCGGTCGAAGCTGCCCGAGCGCGACGTGCCCCTTCTGAATGCCACGGTGCAGCTCGCGCTCGATGTTCGCAAGCCGTTTCCGGGCGGATCCGCCGCTGCTGCCGACAAGCCTCCGGCAACGCCGGCACGTCTCGATCTGGCGTCATCGACCGTGACTCTCGCGCGCGCGCAGAAGCAGCTCGGCGAGCTCGAACTCCTTACCAGGGACCGCCGCCCATGACCAAGCTCAGTGGAACCTCCGGACAGCTCTTCTCGGGTCTCGCCGAGAGCCTCAACATCCGCGGCACGTCGCGTTCGGCAAAGAACGCCGGAGCCAAATCGCAGGCGGGCTCGTCGTTCAACGATCTGCTCCACACCGTCTCGAACCTCGCCAAGCAGGCACTCAACGATGAGGGCAGCGATACGACCGCGAAGGCCGGAGCGCTGCGCACGCGTCTGGCCCACCCCGCGGGCAAGGACAAGTCGAAGGACGAGACGGACGAGCGCACCGAGGCGACCGACCTGCTCAAGGCCGGCGACCAGACGACCGACAAATCCTCGGAGACGCAAAGCCCGGTCGGCCATGATCCGAAGCCAGACGGTTCGAATCGCTCGAACGCTCCCGCGATCGTGGGACAGGATCTCGTTGCCGCATCGGCCGCGAAGCCGCAAATGCCGTCGCAGTCGGGCGACAGGAAAGACGTGCCCGCGCGCGACGAGCGCTCATCCGGGACGAAGCGCGAAGTTGCGGCCACAGGCATCGCGAAGGCAACGACGGCGGATTCCGCGCCGTCTGCTGTCGTTCCGACCGGCGCGCGTGCACAAGGCGATGCATCGCAAGCCGCGGCCGCACAGCCAGGCAGCGAGGCTTCCGCCAAAGCCATGCCCGCGACATCAGGCTTCGAGGCGGTCACCGCAAATGTCGAACGCGCCGCCAAGGTCTCGACGCGCGACGCGTTGCCCGAGACGACCAAGGTCACCGTGGTCCAGCAGGAGACCCATCTGCCCCCGGCGCAGTTCAACGCTCCGCAACAAGTCGCCAATGCGGTCGTCGCCGAACTGAAGGACTCCGCAGGCCCGGCGGGGTCCGCAGCGCCCGATCCCGCAGCATCCCAGACCAATGCGCCGGATCAGCCGCTCAAGATCCTGACCATCAATCTCGAGCCGCCCGCGCTCGGCAACGTCACCGTGCGCCTTCGTCTCGTCGGCACCGAAGTGTCCGTCCACCTTGCCGCCGCGCGCAAGGACACGAGCCAGATGCTGGATCAGCAGCGCGACCAGATCCGCGATCTCATGCAGACGGCGGGTTATGTCGCCGACGTCGCGCCCGTGCAGCACGGCTCGCTGGATGGATTCCAAAGCGGCTCCGGCCAGTCGCAGCCGCAGCTCTCGGGCCAGCAACAGCCCTCGTCGCAGTCGCAAGGTGCGTTCGGTGGCGCAGGCTCGTCGTCGGGGCAATCCGATGGCGGCGCGAAGCAGGCCCGCCAGGAGCGCCAGCCCAGCCAGGAGACGCGTCATGACCAGGACGTGGCGCCGCATCTTCGTCGCGGCCCTGTTTATCTGTAATGCCGGCGCCGCGGACGCGGCCACCGACGCCGCGCGCCCCTGCGAGCGCGAGATGGCGCGCGCGGCCCAGCAGCATGGGATTCCGCTTGGCATTCTCTACGCAGTCGGTCTCACCGAGACCGGCCGCCGCGGCGCGCTGCATCCTTACGCCCTCGGCGCCGACGGCCAGACCGTGTTCGCCAGGGACATGGATGATGCGATCGCAAATTTCCAGGCCATGCGAGGCAAGGGCATCAAGCTGATCGATCTCGGCTGCATGCAGATCAACCATTACTATCACGGCGACAAGTTCGTCTCGGTGCGCGCGATGTTCGATCCCGCGAAAAACGTCGAATATGCCGCGCGCTTCCTGAAAGAGCTGAAGCAGCGCGAGGGCAGCTGGACCATGGCGGTGGCTCGCTACAATGCCGGCCCCAACAACCAGCCGGCGCAGAAGCGCTATGTCTGTCACATCGTGGCTCACCTCGTGTCGAGCGGTTTCGGCGCCTGGACCGACAAGGCACGCTCGTTCTGTCAGCCGAAAACGACATGACGACGTGAAGTTGTGCATGGTTCCGAACCATCAGCCCCGCGCAAGCAAGATCCCCCATTGTAACTGCAACCTACCAAAGGAGCCCACTTCATGAGCCTGTATGGTGTTATGCGCACCGGTGTTTCCGGTATGAGCGCGCAGTCCAACAAGCTGTCGACGGTTTCGGACAACATCGCGAACGTCAACACCACTGGTTACAAGCGGGCTTCGACCGAATTCTCCTCGCTGATCCTGAAGAGCGGCTCTGGCAATTACGACTCCGGCGCCGTCGAGACGACCGTCCGTTACGCCATCAGCGACGCCGGACATACGCAGTTCACGACGTCTTCCACCGACCTTGCCGTGCAAGGCAACGGCTTCTTCGTGGTCTCGAACGCCACCAACACGCAGCAATATTTGACCCGCGCCGGCTCGTTCGTGCCTGATAGCCAGGGCAATCTGGTCAATGCGGCCGGCTACTACCTTCTGGGCCAGCCTGGCCTCGTGACCAATTTCTCGCAGAACAGCCTGGCTGGAATGCAGATCGTGAACATCGCCCAGGTCTCGCAGGTGCCGGTGCCGTCGACTGCGGGCACCCTGACGACCGGCAATCTCGATCCGAAGGCGGCCGTCATTGCCGGTCCGCCCGGCCCGGCGTCATATTCGTCGAAAAGCTCGATCGTCGCCTACAACAATATCGGTCAGGCCGTTACGCTCGACGTCTATATGTCCCACACCGCGACGGCGGCCGGTTCGGATACCTGGCAGGTTCAGGTCTACAACTCCGCGACGGGCACCTCGCTCGCCGCCGCCACCACCTTCACTTTCGATACCACGGCGGCCGGCAAAGGCGCGCTGGCCGCGGCGAGCCCGACGGGCCTTACGTTCACGGTCCCGGGCGGCGCGGCGCTGACCATGGACCTGTCGAACATGACGCAGGTCGGAGCCGACTTCAGCTTCAAGGCCACCGTCAACGGCAGCGTGCCCGCGGCGATCGACAAGGTCGATGTCGACGAGGCGGGCCACGTGACGGCCATTCTCAAGAACGGGCAGCAGCTGACGCTCTACACGATCATGCTCGCCGACGTCGCGAGCCCCGACAATCTGACGCCCGAGCCGGGTAACGTCTATTCGACCAACATGAATTCCGGCAATGCGCAGGCCGGGAATGCTGGCACCGGCGGGCTCGGCACGGTCCAGTCCGGTGCGCTGGAGGACTCCAACGTCGATCTCGCGGACGAGCTCACCGGGATGATCGAGGCGCAGCGCGGCTTCACCGCCAACTCGAAATCGTTCCAGACGGGCGCCGACCTGCTCGACGTCGTCGTCAACCTGAAGCGCTGAATTCTTCGGCGCTCACCCCCGGCAAGAGCAGATCATGTCCCTTACCGCCGCTCTCGACTCCGCTCGCGCCTCGCTCATGGCGTCGGGCATCCAGTCGTCGACGATCTCGCGCAACATCGCCGGTGCCAGCGCCACCGGCTATTCGCGCAAGATCGCCGTGCTGGACAACCTCCCCGGCACCGGCGTCTACGTCGCGGCGATCCAGCGCGCCGCCAGTTCGGGCCTCTATTCGAACGTGCTGACCGCGACCTCGTCGTCGGCCAAGCAGAGCGTGATCTATGACGGCCTGCAGAAGATCGCGGCCGCGACGGTGGACGATCCCGAGCTCGAGCAGTCGCCGACCGCCCAGCTCAACAAGCTGAAGCAGGCGTTGCAGCAATACGCCAACTCCACCGACAATGCGACCCTGGCGCAGGCGGCCGTGACGTCCGCCAAGGACATGGTGACCGGGCTCAACCAGGCCACCAAGACGGTTCAGTCGGTCCGCGAGGGGGCCGACGCCGACATGGCGAATTCGGTCGCCAACATCAACCAGCTGCTGTCCCAGTTCCAGACGGTCAACACCGCCATCGTGAAGGGCACGATCTCCGGCGACGACGTCACCGACTATCTCGACCAGCGCGACAGCATCGTCTCCAGGCTGTCGCAGGAGGTCGGCGTCTCGATGTCGATCCGGACCAATGGAGATGCCGCGCTCTATACCGACAGCGGCGTCGTGCTGTTCGACAAGACGGCGCGGGCCGTGAGCTTTGCGCCGACCAACGCCTATACCGCCGGCACCACGGGCAATGCCGTCTTCATCGACGGCGTTCCCGTGACCGGTGCCAATTCCGTCATGCCGCTCAAGTCCGGCAAGCTCGCCGGCCTGGCCCAGCTGCGCGACAAGGACACGGTCACGTATCAGAGCCAGCTCGACGAAATCGCGCGCGGCCTGATCGAGGCCTTCAAGGAAAGCGACCAGTCGGCTGTCCCGACGCTGGCCGACAGGCCCGGCCTGTTCACCTATCCCGGCGCGCCCGCGATGCCCGCGAGCGCGACGATCTCGGTGGGCCTCGCCGGGAGGATCTCGGTCGCCGCCTCGGTCGATCCGGCCGTAGGCGGAAATCCGAACCTGCTGCGCGACGGCGCCATCAGCGGCGTTGCCGCCTATAATTACAACACGACCGGCAATGCCGGCTTCTCGGCGCGGCTGCAGCAGCTCATCAACAAGATGGAAGCGCCGCAGCCATTCGATGCCACGGCTCAGGGCAAGCCGAGCGGCAGCGTGATCGAGTTTGCGTCTTCCTCGGCGAGCTGGATCGAAAGCCAGCGCAAGACCGCCGACGACAACGTCCAGTATCAGAATACGCTGCTCGACCGCAGCACCGCGGCGCTGTCCAACGTCAGCGGCGTCAACATGGACGACGAGATGGCGTTGATGCTCCAGGTCGAGCGCACCTATTCGGCGTCGTCGAAGATCATTTCCACCGTCGATGAGATGCTGCAGAGCCTGCTGGCTGCCGTAGGGAATTAAGTCATGATGAGCGCGAACTACATCTCGACCCTGATGCTGTCTTCATCGTTGAGGTCGTCGATCACGAACAACCAGAGCGCGCTGACCAAGGCCTCGAAGGAGGCGACCACCGGCCGTTTCGCCGATGTCGGCCTCGAGCTCGGCACGGGAACGGGCCGCGACGTGGCGCTGCGCGCCGATTTCAACTTCGCCGACCAGCTCGTCGACACCAACGAGCTGGTTTCGGGGCGCCTCGATGTGACCCAGAACCGGATCACGCAGCTAGGCAAGACCGCGTCGGAATTCCTCAAGAACCTGATCGCGGCCCGCGACGCCGACAGCGGCGCGAAGATCATCCTGCCGAGCGCGTCCGCGAACCTTCAGGACGTCATCGGCGCGCTCAACGTTTCCTACAACGGGTCGTATCTGTTCGGCGGAATCGATACGCAGACCGTGCCGGTCACGAACTACACGGCCGGCTCTACCAGCAAGAACCAGGTCGATGCGGACTTCCTGGCGACGTTCGGCTTCTCGCAGGCTGCGGCCGGTGTGAGCACCATCACTCCGGCGCAAATGCAGAATTTCCTCGACAACACCCTCGACCCCGAGTTCGCGAGCCCGGCCTGGAACGCCAACTGGTCGTCGGCCACGGACCAGACGCTGTCGAGCCGCATCTCCACGACCGAGGTTGTCGACAGCTCGGTCAGCGCCAACCAGCCCGGCTTCCGCAAGCTGGCCGAGGCCTACACCATGCTCACTGATCTCGGGAACACGAGCCTGAGCAAGGACACGTTTCAGGTCGTCGTCGACAAGGCCATCAGCCTGGTCAGCGGCGCGATCAACGATCTCGCCGTGCTCGGCGGGACCGTCGGCTCGATCCAGCAACGGGTCACCGGCGCGACCGAGAAGCTGAAGATCCAGAAGGACATCCTCAACGACCAGATCGTCAAGCTGGAGGCGGTCGACCCGACCGAGGCCTCGGTCCGCGTCAACACCCTGCAGACCCAGATCAAGACGGCGCTCGCGCTGACCTCGCAGCTCCAGCAGATCAGCCTCATCAACTATCTCTAGAGCCGAGGCTCGCAACCTCGTCCTGTTACCCGGTCTCCTGCGCAGAGTGATGCTGATGACGTTTGAAGCCTATGAATCGGTCGTCGACGAGAGCGGTTACGAGGCGCGGGGCCGCGAGCGGCAGGCGCTCAGCCTCGGCATCGACCGGCTCGAACGGATTCAGCGAGGCGTGTTCCGCCTCGAGGATCTGGTCGAGAGCCTGCTCTATGTGCGGCGCCTGTGGACGATCTTCATTGAGGATCTCTCGCACCCCGAGAACGGGCTTCCGGACAAGCTGCGCGCCGACATCATCTCGATCGGCCTGTGGGTCGTCAAGGAGGCCGATCGTCTTCGCGAGGAGAGGTCGAACGACGTGATGCAGCTCATCGAAATCAACCGCCTGATCCGAGACGCTCTTTGATGAAGATCTCCTTGCGGGCGGGCGAACGGATCTACATCAACGGCGCGGTGCTGCGCGTGGACCGCAAGGTCTCCGTCGAGCTCGTCAACGACGTGATGTTCCTGCTCGAAGGGCAGGTCATGCAGGCGTCCGACGCCACCACGGCGCTGCGGCAGCTCTACTTCATCGTCCAGCTCATGCTGATGAACCCGACCGACATCCGCGACGCCGCGGCACTCTACGCCCAGCATCACGCGGCCCTGTGCGCCGTGTGCGAGAGCCGGGAGATGCTGGACGGACTGGGCGCGGTCGACGAGCTGGTCGAGGCGACCCGCTACTTCGAGGCGCTCAAGCGGATCCGGGCCCTGTTCCCGGTCGAGCAGGCCATCCTGGCCGGCGCCATCACCGAGTCCCCATTCCAGGCTGCCTGACAGCGGAGAGGTACATGAACGTCAACAGTGCGACCGACAGCACGAGCAAGTCGTCCAGTTCGACCGGCTCCACCAATTCGACCTCGAGCAACAGCGTCGACTACAACACGTTTCTTCAGCTTCTCGTCGCCGAGATGAAGAACCAGGATCCGACCAATCCGATGGATACCTCGCAATATATGAGCCAGTTCGCGCAGCTCTCGACGGTCGAGCAGGCCATGCAGACCAACTCGAAGCTGGATGCGCTGCTGTCCTCGCAGTCGTTGTCGCAGGCCAACGGCCTGATCGGGAAAACCGTCAGCTTCACAGACGCCACCGGCGCCAGCTTCAGCGGCAAGGTCGTCTCGGTCTCCATCAACGCCGACGGCTCCATCGCGACCCTCGAGAACGGCACCAAGGTCGCGGTCGGGCCGGGACTCACGATCAGCCAGTCATGAACGAACGCGACGCTCTCGACATCGTCCAGGCGGCGATCTGGACCATCATCGTCGCCTCCGGGCCCGCGGTCGGCGCCGCGATGCTGGTCGGCACTATCATCGCGCTGATCCAGGCCCTGACCCAGATCCAGGAGGTGACGCTGACCTTCGTTCCGAAGATCATCGTCATCCTCCTGGTCGTTGCCGTCTCCGGCTCCTTCATCGGCGCGCACCTCTCCACCTTCACCGAGATGGTCTATTCGCGGATCGAGCGCGGCTTCTGACCCGCGCGGCCTCGGCCACCATCCCCGCGTAAGCTTTGCGGGGCAGATTAGGGGCGGACCCTCTGCCGGTGACCCATGGCCGATACGTTAGCTGCTAGCCTGCCGACCCCACGACGATTGGGGGCCGACGCCTTTTTCGCCGGCGGCATCGTGGCCATGCTCACGATCCTGTTCCTGCCGATCCCGCCGATCCTGATCGATCTCGGCCTCGCGTTCTCGATCGCGCTGTCGGCGCTGATCCTGATGGTCGCGCTGTGGATCCAGCGACCGCTCGACTTCTCCGCCTTCCCGACTGTGCTGCTGATCGCGACCATCCTGCGGCTGGCGCTGAACGTAGCGACCACCCGCCTGATCCTGTCGCGCGGCGGGGAGGGCGAGCAGGCTGCCGGCCACGTCGTCGCCGGCTTCTCCAAGTTCGTCATGGGCGGCGACTTCGTCATCGGCCTGATCATCTTCGCCATCCTGGTCACCGTGAATTTCGTCGTGATCACCAAGGGTGCGACGCGTATCGCCGAAGTCGGCGCCCGTTTCACCCTCGACGCCATCCCCGGCAAGCAGATGGCGATCGACGCCGATCTGTCGGCGGGCCTGATCGACGACAAGGAAGCCCAGCGCCGGCGCCGCGAGCTCGAAGAAGAAAGCGCGTTCTTCGGTGCCATGGACGGTGCCTCGAAGTTCGTTCGGGGCGATGCCATCGCCGGCCTGCTCATCACCGCGATCAACATTTTCGGCGGCATCATCATCGGCGTCACCCATCACGGGCTGACGCTGTCGCGCGCCGCCGACGTCTACACGAAGCTCTCCGTCGGCGACGGTCTGGTGTCGCAGATGCCGGCACTCATCGTGTCGCTGTCGGCCGGCCTGCTGGTCTCCAAGGGCGGCACGAGAGGATCGGCCGAGCAGGCCGTGCTGCGCCAGCTCGGCGGCTATCCCCGCGCTGTGTCGGCCGCCGCGCTGATGATGTTCGTACTCGCCTTGATGCCGGGGCTGCCGTTGGCGCCCTTCGTGCTTCTCGGCGGCGTCATGGCCTTCGTCGGCTACACCTTGCCGAGGCGGCAGGCGGCGCGGGAGCGGAAGGAAGATGTGCGCAAGGCCGACGAGCGCGCCCAGGCTGAGGCCAAGGAATCCGTCAAGGACCAGCTCAAGACCGCCGAGATCGAGCTTGCGCTCGGCGGCCATCTTTCGGTCCATCTGCTGGGCTCGCGCACCGAGCTGGCCCACCGCGTCGCCAAGATCCGCAAGAAGTTCGCCAAGCAGTACGGCTTCGTCATTCCCGAGATCAAGCTCAGCGACAATCTGTCGATCGACCCCAAGGGCTACCAGATCCGGATCCACGACACCCGCGTCGCCCATGGCGAGCTCCGGCTCGGCGAGGTGCTGGTGCTGGTCGACAAGGACGGCAAGCCCGACGTGCCCGGCGAAGAGGTGGTCGAACCCGCTTTCGGCATGAAGGCGCTGTGGGTGACGGAAGCCTTCACGGACGAAGTCAAGCGGCAGGGCTGCAAGCCGGTCGACAATCTGTCGGTGCTGCTCACGCATTTGAGCGAGGTGCTCCGGGCGAACCTCGCCCAGCTCCTGTCCTACAAGGACATGCGCGCGCTGCTCGACCGGCTCGATCCCGAGTACAAGCGCCTCGTCGAGGATCTCTGCCCGTCGCAGATCTCCTATTCCGGCCTGCTGGCGATCCTGAAGATCCTGCTGGCCGAGCGGGTCTCCATCCGCAATCTTCACCTCATCCTCGAGGCGATCGCCGAGATCGCGCCTCACGTGCGGCGCTCCGAGCAGGTCGCGGAGCACGTGCGGACCCGGCTTGCCCAGCAGATCTGCGGCGATCTCTCCGACAACGGCGTGCTCAACGTCGTCCGTCTCGGCAACCGCTGGGACCTCGCCTTCCACCAGAGCCTGAAGCGCGACGCCAAGGGCGACGTCGTCGAGTTCGACGCCGATCCGCGCCTGATCGAGCAGTTCGCGACCGAAGCCAGCGCCGCGATCCGCAAGTTCACCGAGAACGGCACCAGCGTGGTGCTGGCGGTGACGCCGGAAGCCCGGCCCTATGTCCGGATGATCCTGGAGCGGGTGTTCCCGACCTTGCCGATCCTGTCGCATGTCGAAGTCGCGCGCAGCGCCGAGATCCGGGCGCTCGGAGCCGTGTCGTGATCAGCGGCCTTGCCGACAGCGTGCTGGTGACGTTCATTGTGTTCTGCCGTATCGGCGCCTGCCTGATGCTGGTGCCCGGCTTTTCCAGCGTCAACGTTCCGGCACAGGTCCGCCTGTTCGTCGCGCTCGTCACGACGTTCGCGCTGACGCCGATCCTGATCGCGGTGCTGAAGCCGCTCACGGACAACGCCGCGCCGCTGACGCTGGCGCTCCTGATCTGCTCCGAGCTCGTGGTCGGCAGCGTCATCGGGCTCGGCGGGCGGGTGTTCTTTCTCGCGCTCCAGACCATGGCGACGGTGATGGCGAGCGCGATCGGGCTCAGCAACATCCCGGGAACGCCGGTCGCCGACAGCGATCCGGCGCCGGCGCTGGTGCCGCTGATCATGGTGTCCGTCACCACGCTGTTCTTCATGACCGACCAGCATTGGCAGGTCCTGCGTGGGCTGATGAACTCCTACGACGTCTGGCGTCCCGGGAGCCGGCTCGGCGGCGGCATGGCACTCGACCTGCTCGTCGGCCGCCTGTCGGAAGCGTTCGTGCTGACGCTGCGGATCGCCAGCCCGTTCATCGTCTATTCGGTGATCGTCAACCTGGCGGTCAGCCTGATCAACAAGCTGACGCCGGCAATTCCAGTCTATTTCATCTCCGTACCCTTCGTGCTATTCGGCGGCTTCCTGCTGCTCTACCTCACGAGCGACGAGCTGCTGACGCAATTCATGCTCGGCCTCTCGTCCTGGCTGGCGGAGTGAGCCTGTGATGACGTCGCGCGCGGACAAGCTCGGCCGGATGGTGTCGCTGGTGAAGCTCCAGCTCCGGTTGTCCGAATGGCAGCTCGCGCAGCTGCGGCAGCAGGAGCGAAGCCTGCAGGACGAGCAGGAATGGCTGGTGGGAGCCCTGAACGATGGCAAGCCGCCGGCGGGATCGTCGAGCGAATCGATCGCGCGGCGCTTGAACAGGACGAGCGTCGGTGCGCGCGAGATCCGGACGCAGGCCGCGCAGCAGCTCGACCAGGTCCGCGCCGAGAGCCGCCGCGTGAAGCAGCTCGAGCAGGTCGCGAAGGCGGCGCTGGCCGACAAGCTCCGTGACGCCGAGAAGCGCTCCCTCGAGGAGATGACGGGAATAAGCCCAGCCGTGCGCGCGTGGACGCCACGGCCAGCCAATCGGAACAAGCCATGATCGTGACCGCGACGCCCGACCTCGTTCTCGACGTCCTCGAGGCCGCCGATCCCGTGACCCAGCGCGCGGCGACCGCGAAACTCGATGCGCTGAAATCCTCCGATGCCGACTTCGCCGCAACGATGGACGCGGAGGCCGGCAAGGCGGCAGCTGCCGAGCAGTCCGCGACGAAGGTCTCCGAGGCGTCGTCGGATGCGGTGAATGGGGCCCCGGTGCGGATGATCAAGGCGCCGGCGTCGGGCGAGGTGTACCGGAAGTTCGAAGCTTTCATCCTCCAGACCTTCGTCGAGACGATGTTGCCGAAGGAATCCGAGCAGGTCTTTGGCAAGGGCACGGCCGGCGGCGTCTGGAAATCGATGCTGGCGGAGCAGCTTGGCAGCCAGCTGGCAAAGGGCAACGGCATTGGCATCGCCAAGCAGCTGGCCGCCGCCAATCCGGCGGGGCCGAACGGTGCCGGCAAGGCCGGATGATGATCCGCGAACGGGTGACAGAAGTTGAAGGGTGAATTTCCTATGCAGGCACAAGACAGCGCGGCGGCCATGGTGATCGAGCAGCCGGTCGTGGACACCGGGGTGATGACGACGGAAGCAGCAGAAGCCGATGCGCTGCTGCCGGTGCTGCTGCCGATCATGAGCGGCGAGGCCGTGGTCGACGGCGCGGATGCGGCGAGATTGGATGAAGTGCGGGGCCTGCTGGCAGCGATCCGCCGGCTCGAGAGCATCGTCGAGGAGGAGACGGTCGCGCTCACGACGCGTCAGAAGATCGATTTCGACGACTTCAGCGCGCGGAAGAGCCGGAGCATGCTCGAATTCGTCCGCCTGATGCGGGCGCGGATGCATCTCGGCGGCGACGTCGAGGTCACCGACGAGATTCAGCGGCTGCGCGAGAAGCTCGAGCGGAATCGCTCGATCCTCGAAATGCACTACGACGCGGTGCGCGAGATCGCGGGCATCATCGTCAAGGCGATCAAGGAGGCCGAGTCGGACGGCACCTATACCGGCCGCGCAGCGCAGGACGGAAAATGATCAGACTGGTGCTGGCCGGGCTCTGGGTATGCATCCTCACCGCGGGCACGAGCTATGGCGTGGCCTATTGGAAGGAGAACGGCAGCCTGCTGCCGGCGAAGGACGAATATCTCGACGGGCTGCAATACCAGAAGACCAGGGCTTTGAGCGTGCCCATGGTCGAGAACGGCAATGTGCAGGGCTATATCGTCGCGCGCTTCGTCTACACCGTGGAGGCGCGGACGATGCACCAGCTCAACGTTCCGCCGGAGCCGTTCGTCGTCGACGAGGCCTTTCGCAGGATCTATGCCGACGACCGTCTCGACTTCAGGAAGCTCGCCCGCTACGACCTCTCCATCCTGACGGCCGCCATCAAGCAGCGCGTCAACGAGCGGATGCAGGCTGACGTCGTCCAGGACGTCCTGGTCGAGGATTTCAATTACGTCTCCAGGGAAGAATTCCAGCAGAAGCCGTAGAGCGCGGGCTGAATAGGCGCAGCTGGTTCGTCACAAAGACGTCGTCATGCCCGGGCTTGCCCCGGGCATCCACGTTCTTGGTCCGGCGTAGCAACCCGTGGATGGCCCAAGCCCGGCCATGACGACGTGGAGACTCTTGCGCCCAATAGCTCCGATGGGATTGCCTCTTCACAAGAGGAAAACGCACCTCCATCGAGGCGCTATAGGGGGCTCATCCCACATCTCCCGCCGCCGAAAATGCAACGGCCTCTGCGATGGTGCTTCGCAGAGGCCGTTGTCTGTTCGTGGCAGGCTTGTGCCGTGTCAGTTGCCGACCGGATAGGCGGCCGGGACGGCATGCGCCCTGTTCAGGATGATGCCGACCTCGTCGAGCTCCTGCATCGGCACGTCGAGGGTGTCGCCGGCAGGGATGTCGAGGCGGTATCCGACGTAACGCCGGGCCACGATCGCGTCGAAGCCGAGGCGGTCGCGGAGTTTCTTGCGCAGCTTGCTGACGTGGCTCTCGATCACGCTCTCGTCGAAGGTGGACTCGAAGATGCCGTAGACCGCGTTGAAGATCTGCGTCTTGGTGATCCACTTGCCGTGATTGCTGACCATATATTCGAGAATGCGCAGTTCGCGGCGGGGCAGCGTGAGGGCGTGGCCCGCGATCTCGGGGTCACGGCCGTTGAAGAAGACCTGGATCCTGCTCTCGCAGGGCCTCGGCAGCTCGCCCACCCGGCGGCGCGCGATCGCGGCCGTTCGGGCAAGGATCTCGCGCAGGTGGATCGGTACGTGCACGACGTCGTCGACACCCGATTCGAACAGCTCCAGCGTGTTCTTGAGCATCTTCTGGCCGCTCATGGCGATGATGGGAGCCGAGGAACGCTTGCGCATCGCCCGCGGCAGGCTTCCGCGGGCATCGCAATCCCCGAGGAGGAAGGCGTCCACCGCTGCCAGATCCGATTCACTCGCGGATTGCAGCCAGTCCCAGAATTCCCCGGAGGAGAAGCCGATCGACGATACGCCTTCGCGAACGAGCCCTCCGACATAGCTGTTCGCGACGCTCTCGCGATCATCAACGATAATATACATCAGTCTTTCGCCCCTGTTTCGCACCTGTCGCGGCCGGATGGTTGTTGTGATGCCCGGCTCGGCAACGATGCTGTTTGACGACATTCCTTCCCGCGAACCGTTGTTATGGTTTCGATATTCGCGGGCAGCCCTACGCATTCAGTGCCTGCGTCTCGCAGGCCTGGTACTTCAACTCGATACTGAACGCTTACTGCGTGAGGCCCGGCGGGTGTCTTACGGATCACCTCGCGGGGCGGATTGAGAAACGACCTAGAACAGTTGCGCCAAGTTGCTCATCGCGTCCGAACGCCACTGAATCTGTGTCGATCTCCTCGCCAACTGGCGAGAATCACTTGAGTAGGACCGTAACAATTGCCGATTTCCGATCAAGCGTGCGAAACAAAGCGATTGCTACGTGTGCTTGATGCTGTTGGTTTGTTTCGGGTTGTTTCTTGATATATTCAAACGCATCAGTTGATTTGGAAACTAAACTAGTTCTGCATCGTGATGGGTCTAAGGTTCCGCATCCCCGTACAATCACAGCTATTTTAGGTGGTGGGGTGGATCAGGCATATCGAGGGGTTTTCAACCCGGGATTGACTCTCATGGGCGTGTTTCGCCGTGCGACAATTCGACTCACGTGTGGCGGCGAGACTCCAGCTTGGCGAAATCTTGGCGAGTGTGTGTCTTTCGAGTCGCACTCTCGCCACGTCCATGACGCGATTGACTCATGTGACGTCGCATCGCGCGCGATGGAAAAGTTTTCGATGCGCACGTTTCAGGCAAGCTTCGGCAAATAACGTCATCGTTCGACAGATCGAACCGAACGGAGCATTTTCACATGTTGTCCGATGGACAAGCTCGTCCCAACGCGACCACTGATGTTTCCGCAACGACGAAGCCGGCTCCCGAAGCACGCGATACGAAGGACGATACGGCGCGAGCGCCCAGGCCTGCCGCGGGCCCAAAGCGAGCGTCGGCCGCGGCAAGTGATGAAGCTCTGGCGAAGGAGGCACTCGAGGGGCTGAAACGTATTCGGGCCAAGGCGCGTCTCGACAAGATGGCGATCCCCAAGCCCGCGCCGACCGTGATCAAGCCGGCCGTGATCGTCGCCAAGCCCCCGCCGCCCCGTCCGACATGGGTTGCGCCGCTCGCGACATTGGCGGTCGCCGCCATGTTGGTGGTCTGCGCCTGCACCGGCGTGATCGCCTATCTCACCACGCAGCCCGCCCAGAACAACGTTGCAGCCAATACGGAGATCAGGAATCTGCGCGAGACCGTCGCGCATCTGCGCAAGCAGGTGTCGGGCGTGTCGGAAAATCTCGATGGCCTGCGCACCGCGGTGGATCAGTCGAGCAAGGCGACCAATGACCGTTTCGGCAGGTTCGCCGAGAATTTGGACCGTATCGAGCGGGTGAGCTCGTCCTCGACGGTGAAGCTCGACAAGCTCGCCCAAGCGCAGGTTCAGACGCCGGCTCCGGCGCCGGCCATGGTGCAATCGCAGCCCTCGCCACAGCAAGGATCGATGATGGCCTCGGTCGCAGCGCCCGAGTTCACGGGCTCGGTGTCTCCGTCCGAGCGCGCGCCGGCGCCGCGGAAGGTGATCAAGGGTTGGTCGGTCCGCCAGGCCTATGAAGGCATTGCGATCCTGCAGGGTCCGAACGGCGTCATCGAGGCCGTGCTGGGACAGCAGGTGCCGGGTCTTGGCCGCATCGAGGAGATCAGGAGCGAGAACGGGCGCCTGGTGGTGGAGGCGAGCGGCGGTGTCATCTATTCGTCACGTAAGGCGACGCCCTGATCGAGGGCTGTCCTCTATTGGCGGTGATGCTCGAAGCTGGTGCATAGCAGATCGACCTCCGCCTCCGCGATCGGCGAGCGGAACAGACGGCAGCTGAACTCGGCCGCTGCCTTGCTGTCGTTGGTGGTGCGCTCCTCCCGGAGGAAGATGCATCGTTTGCAAACGTCGGTGTGGTGCCGCTGCTCGGCCGCGTCCGACTGATCCAGCACGTGCCTGAAGGTGTCGCGGAAGCGGATCTTGACCTCCTCGTCGAGGACGGCAATCGCCTCGACCAGAACGCTGACGGGGTCGCGCACCAGGAACTTCTTGCCCTGCTGCGTCACGCTCAGCATCACCGAGCGCTTGTCGGTGGCCGAGCGTTTTCGCTCGATATAGCCCAGCCGCTCGAGCTCCCCGATGATGAACGAGGCGGTGCCGCGCGTGGTGCCGACGTAACTCGCGAGCGCCGAAGGCGTCCGGGAAAAACGGTTGGCGCGGGAAAGGAAGCGCAGCGCCATCCACTCGCGGTCGCGCAAGCCGTGCTTGGTGCCTTCGAACCACAGGATTCGTGCGACCTGCTCCAACAGTTCAATCGATTCGCGAGCCAAATTCATTTCAATTCCAGATCGGATAAAGCTTTATTCAATTGAGCCTTGGGGTGCGCAATCTGTGTGGACGAGAATGAAGTCCTCGCGTGACCCTTCGTCCGTTGCCGGACGGCGGACCGCGTGGGGAAGAAGCTCTCTGTTGCAGAGATGGAACTTCCGGCCGTGGAACTAGTGCGTCACAAAGAAAGTTCGAGTAAATCGCACGGCTCAAGTCCTCCGAAAATTTCAATCAAATGACGACGGCTCGCGCGTGATTGACGGTGATGTGTCCGATGCGCAAGCAACATGATGTGTCATTGTGGCCACTGCGGTGCCCATTTGTTGCGGGTGAGCGTCTCGAAGGCGCACACATGCGCATCACCTGCAGCAGTTGGCGGTGCGGCCGGCCGCGGGAGAACCCTCTTTTTCGGTTAATGGATGTTGCGATGCAGTGCAGCTAGACGGTTAAGTCCGGCACACGAGCGAAGCGAATGTCAGAGTGCCGTTGGGAGTCGAAACAGTCAGCGTTGTTCAACGTCCTGCAGCGTTGGCAGCCACGGTGGGCTCCTGCGTGGCGCAATCGTCGAACTTTGGCGCGATGAGCCCGATGCCCGAGATTGCGCCGGTGCAGAAACCGCACGGTCTGGCCTGAAAGCGCGCGTGCTCGCAGGCTGGTGATTTGCATCTCGCCGGCAACTATTGGCGAATGCGTCGCCCCCCGGGGATACCAGCACAGGCAGCAGCAAGGGATAGATCGATGAGCTTCGAAACTACCATGGCATCCGACGTCGTCGGGTTGACGAAAGTCGCCCCGGTCTCTCGCCGCGGGTTCATGAGCGCCACCGCGGCCGTCGCCGCCGGCTACACGCTTGCGGCCGGGCCCGTGCGCGCCGAGGCGATCACGACCGACGCCAATGGCCTTCAGGTCAGTGACGCCAGGATCAAGGTCGGCTCCGAAGAGATGCCCGTCTATTTCGCCCGTCCCGCCGGCAACACCAAGGCGCCGGTGATCATCGTGGCGATGGAGATTTTCGGCCTGCACGAATATATCAAGGACGTGACGCGGCGCCTCGCCAAGCTTGGCGCGTTCGCAATCGCGCCCGACTATTACTTCCGCAAAGGCATCGATCTGACCAAGGTCGCCGAGGTCAAGGATCTGCTCCCGGTGGTCAATGCCAAGCCCGACGCGGAGCTGCTGTCCGATCTGGACGCGGTGGCGGCCTGGGCTGGATCGCAAGGCGGCGACACTGCAAAGCTTGGCATCATCGGCTTCTGCCGTGGCGGGCGCACCGTCTGGGAATATGCCGCCCATAGCAGCACGCTCAAGGCCGGCGTCGCCTTCTACGGCACCTTGGTCGACCCCGAAAATCCGTTGCTGCCGAAGAGCCCGATGCAGCTCGCCCCCGAGATGAAAGCGCCGGTGCTCGGCCTCTATGGGGGCGCCGACACCGGCATTCCCGTCGCCCAGGTCGAGCAGATGAAGGCCGCGCTCGAGCAGAACAAGAAGACGGCCGAATTCAAGATCTACCCCGAAGCGCCGCACGGCTTCCATGCCGACTACCGCGGCAGCTACCGAAAGGACGCCGCGGAAGATGCCTGGAAGCAGGCGCAGGCCTGGTTCAAGAAGTACGGCGTGTTGAGCTGACGCTGGGTCAAAACAAAAGGGCGGCCCGATCGGCCGCCCTTTTTCTTTCAGTGCGTGCCGATCTCACTTCACCATCGCACCATAGACGATGTCCTGAACCTGCTCGCGATAATACTTCCTGAGCTCGCCGGGCGCAGCCGTTCCCACCACGACCACGAGACGCTCCTTCGGGTCGCAGAAGAACTGCGTTCCGTAGGCACCGTTCCAGGTGAACTCGCCGGGATTGCCGGGGACAGACGACAGCCCTTCGCTGGTGCGAACCGCGACCGAAAGGCCGAAGCCGAAGCCGCCGCGATGCGGCTCGACATTGGCCACGTTGTTCTTGATCTCGGGGCCAAGGTGGTTGGTCGTCATGTGATGCACGGTCTTCGGACCCAGGATGCGCTGGCCGTCGAGCTCGCCGCCGTTGAGCAGCATCTGCCCGAAGCGGGCGTAGTCGCCGACCGTCGCAAACGAGCAGGCGCCGCCGCAGTCGAACTTGGTCGGGGTGTCGAGCAGCTTGATCGCCTGCGGCTTGCCCGTCAGCGGATCGTTGGCAAACGGGCGGGCGAGGCGAAGGCGTTGCGCGTCGGTCGGGTGGAAGGTCGCGTCCTTCATGCCGAGCGGCTGCCAGACATTGGCGGCGAGATACTCGCCGAGCTTCTGCTCGCTCACCTTCTCGACGACGGCGCCGAGCACGTCGATCGAGAAGCCGTATTCGAACTCGGTCGAGGGCTGATGCGCCAGCGGCAGTTTGGTCATGCGGTCGATGAACGCCTGGGTGTCACCTTCGATCGCGGGCGCGACGCCGTCAGGATATTGCCGCGCCACCGGGCTCGAACTGTCGGGACGGCCGCCATACATCAATCCGGAGGTGTGCCGGTAGAGATCGTGGATGAAGATCGGCGAGGCCTGCGGCTCCAGCTTGAGCGAACCGTTGGCCTCGGTCACGCCGATTTTCATGTCGGAAAAGCCGGGATAGTAATCGGACAGCTTGGCCTGGAGCGGCAGCCGTCCCTGCTCCATCAGCGTCAGGCCCGCGACCGCTGCCATCGGCTTGGTCATCGAGGCCAGCGCGAAGATCGCATCGATCGGCATCGGCGTGCCCTTGTCCGGATCCAGCATGCCGTAAGCCTTGTAGTGCACGAGCTTGCCGTCGCGCGCGATGGCGACGACCGCGCCGGGGACGCGCTTGGCGGCGATCTCGCGAGCGAAGAAATTGTCGAGGCGCGCAAGGCCCTGACTGGAGAAGCCGACATCGTCGGGTTTGGCTTCGGGCAGCGGCGCGGCGATGGCCGTGCCGAATGTGATGACGGCAGTCGCCGCCGCGATCATGGCGATCGTCTTGTTCATTATGTTCCTCCCGCACGAGCTCGTTGTGTGAGGGGCTCGTTGCACGCCCAGATCACGACTGCACCGACGCGAAGTCAAGCGCGGGCAGGGCATGTCTGGGACGTGCCGGACGCGGCGGTGCCTTATCGTGCTTCGCCTGCATGCCACAACGCATCGAGGCCGCGCCGATAGGTCGGGTGGACAAGCGTGACGCCGAGCTCGCGCTTCAGTTTTGCGTTGGAGACGCGGGCGCTGCTGGCATAGAAGCTGCGGGCCATCGCCGACATCTCGGCCGTCGCGAACGCCTCTTCCGGCGGCGGCACAACGCCCATCAGTTTCGCCGCATAGGCGATCACGTCCTGCGGCGGCGCCGGCTCGTCGTCGCAGACGTTCCAGATGCCGCCGGTTCGGTGGGGAAGCGCGGCCATGATCGCGTTCGCGATGTCGTCGACATGGATGCGGTTGAAGACCTGGCCCGGCTTGATGACGCGGCGGGCTGTCCCACCCCGCAGTGTCGCCAGCGCGTTGCGGCCTGGGCCGTAGATGCCCGCAAGCCGCAGGATGGCGGCATCGCCGCGCGCCATGTCCATCCAGGCCTGCTCGGCGGCAACCCGCATGCGGGCGCGGTCGAGCGTTGCCTGCGGCGGAGTACTCTCGTCGACCCAGCCGCCGCCGTGATCGCCGTAGACGCCGATGGTGGAGAGATAGACGATCTTGCGGCGGCCCGTCGCCAGCACGTCGCCGAACGCGGCGATGGCGGGATCGCCGCTGCTACCGGGCGGGATCGATATGAGAAGGACATCGGCCTCGCGAACCTGCTCGACCGTCTCGCGTGCAGGAGGCTCGCCGGAAAAGGCATGCACCTCGATGCCGGCGAGGTCATCCCGCTTTCCGGGATCGCGCACGGTGCCGGCGATATGCGAGAAGCTGCCGCCATGTTTGCGGACGAAATGCCGGGCACTATAGCCGAGGCCAAGGATGAAGAGCCGCATGCGTCTCCTGTGCAGGTCGAAAGTTCCCGTCCGCGCCGTCGCGCGTCGTTTGCTCATAAGAGATTTTTGGGTCCGGCAAAAGATATTGCGATTTGTCTCGCCTCCTGCCTCGGGCGATGTTCGCCTGTCACCGGGAGGCATCGATCATGCAGGCAGAAGCGCTCGCCTTGGTGCCGCCGGATGCCAATGAGCTGGTCCGGCGCGCGGCCGCGCTGATCTTCGACGTCGACGGCACCCTGGCCGAGACCGAGGAGCTGCATCGGCAGGCCTTCAACCACGCCTTCGCGCACCACGGTCTCGGCTGGCAGTGGGACCGCGCGGTCTACAAGGACCTGCTGCGGGTGACCGGCGGCAAGGAGCGCATGCGCGCCTACCACGGAAGGCTGCGGAACGTCCCGCCGCTGCCGGACGAGGACATTGCCGCGCTTCACCGCATCAAGACCGCGCATTACGCCGAGCTGGTCGAAACCGGCTGCTGTTCCTTAAGGCCGGGCGTGATCGAGCTGCTCGCTGCGGCGAAGGCGCGCGGCCAGCGGCTTGCGATCGCGACCACGACCTCCCACGGCAATATCGATGCGCTGCTGTCGCAGGCGCTGGGGCCGAACTGGGCTGCGCAGTTCGACGCCATCGTCGCCGGTGACGATGTCAGGCACAAGAAGCCGGCACCGGACGTCTATCTGGAAACGCTGGCGCGGCTGCAACTCGGCGCGGCCGACTGCGTGGCAATAGAGGATTCCGCCAACGGGCTGATTGCGGCCTCACGCGCCGGCATTCCGGTTCTGATCACCCGGAGCATGTTCTTCGCGGATGATGATTTTTCCGCGGCGCGGGCCGTGCTGGATGACCTGTCGGAACTCGAAAAACAACCCCATGCACAGTAGCTCACGCCCGCGGGTCCGCCGCAGTCAGTGCACGCGGTGGCTCGCTCTATCGTCTTCAGCCTGCTCGACAATCTGCGCGATCGGGCTCGATTGGTGATGCACTAGCAGCCACTCGTCGCCGACGCGGCGAAAATGGTTCGCCGCGGCCAAGGCGGTGCCGTCGACGATCTCGATGCAGAGCACGCGGGCGCTGTCGCCGTCGACGATGACCTGCGGCTCGGCGCAGACGATCTGCGGCCGCTCCGGGTTTTGCAGGATGTCGCGCCAGCTTCCGATCACCGTGGCGCGCCCGATGATGGCCGGCCAACCGGGATGGATGCAGGAAATGGCGTCGTCGTCCACCCACAACCGTTCCATGCCGTCGAAGTCGCCGGTCGAAAACGCGGCGTAGAAGGCCGCGTTGGCGGCGATGATCTTGCTGTCCTTTGCCATCGCTCTCGGGTGGGGCAAGGACAGGCAAAAATCAAGCGCGACTTCCGTTCGACCTTGTGTCCGATTTGGACCGCAGTGCAGCATTGCCCGCTCAGTGGTCAGGCCGCGACGAGCGTCTCCACGGCCCGCCGCGCACCATCCCTGTAGAGACGGCCGAGCGCCGTGGTCACGGCCTCGCGCAGGCGCGGCTCGGACCCCAGCGGCCCGAACACCTTCTGAACCCCGAGCAGCGCAGGCGCGAGCCGCTCGGCAACGGGCCCCGCCTCGCGCGCCAGCGCGGCGAATTCGGCGGCGAGGGGATCGCGCACGTCGATGGCGCGGCCCTGCTCGTCGAGGCCGCTGACGTAGCGCATCCAGCCGGCCACCGCGAGCGCATGGGTCGAGATCGGCAGGTTCCGGGCGAGGCGGTCCTGCATCGCGCCGAGCAGCCGCTGCGGCAGCTTTTGCGAGCCGTCCATCGCGATCTGCCAGGTGCGGTGATGCAGTGCCGGATTGGCGAAGCGCTTGAGCAGTGAAGCGCGATAGGCGGCGAGATCAGTGCCGGCAGGCATCGTCAGCGTCACCGCGGCTTCCTCCATCACCTGCGCGGCCAGCCGCGCGAAGTGCGGATCCTGCATGGTGTCGGCGATGGTCTCGTAGCCCGCGAGATAGCCGAGATAAGCCAGCGCGGAATGGCTGGCGTTGAGCAGCCGCAGCTTCATCAGCTCGAACGGCTTGACGTCGGCAACGAGCTCGACGCCCGCGGCGGCAAGATCGGGCCGGCCCGCCGTGAAGCGATCCTCGACCACCCATTGCGTGAACGGCTCCGTCATCACGGGCCAGGCGTCGCGCATGCCGAGTGCGTTCGCGACCGCATCGCGGTCGCTATCCGTCGTCTCCGGCACGATGCGGTCGACCATGGTCGAGGGAAAAGCGGCATTGTCCGCGATCCACTTGCCGAGTTCCCTGGAGCGGAGCGCGGCGAATTGCGTCACGATGCGCTGCACGGTGTGGCCGTTGGCAGCGAGATTGTCGCAGCACAGCACTGTGAAGGGCGGTGCGCCTAGCGCGCGCCGGCGTGCCAGCGCCGCGACGATGAAGCCGGGCGCCGAGCGCGGCGCGTCGAAATTGTTGAGATCGTGCACGATGTCAGGATGCCGTTCATCGAGATCGCCGGTCTGCGGCGTGTGGCAATAGCCTTTCTCGGTGACCGTCAGCGAGACGATGCGAATGGCGGGATCGACCATCCGCTCGACCAGCGCCGCCGGCTTCTCGCGCGCGACGACGCTGTCGAGCAGCGCGCCGATCACGCGGTGCTCGGTGCCCTCGGCGGCACGCACGGCAACGGTGTAGAGATGATCCTGCGGGGCGAGGGCGTCGCGCGTATCCGGGCTGCGCAGGCTGGCGCCGACGATGCCCCAGGACGAGCTGCCGCTGGCAAGGCAATCGTCGATGACGACGGCCTGATGCGCGCGATGAAAGGCGCCGAGGCCGAGATGCACGATGCCGGGCGTGATTCGCGAACGGTCGTAGGCCGGGCGGCGGACGGCCGGCGGCAACCGGTCGAGATTGGCGCTGCCAAGACGCACGGAACCTGGGCGCATGGACGTCTCCCCTTGCCTTGCCGCTGCTTGACATGGCGCCCGTATCAGGTCAATGCTCCGGTCAATTGGTAAGACCAATTTTCCAAAATTGGCGGGCCGCGGGTCGAAATGCCTCGCGCGACCCTTTCGGGAGGACCAGCGTGCCGCTGGAAGCTGTGGAGGCGAGACGGCTTTATCGCCAGGTCGCCGATCAATTGCGGAGCCTGATCGACAGCGGCGAGTACGCGGTCGGCAGCCGCTTGCCGACCGAGCGCGAGCTCGCCGAGCAGCTCAAGGTGTCCAGGCCGACCGTGCGCGAAGCCTTGATTGCGCTCGAGGTCGAGGGGCGCCTGCGCATCCGTGTCGGCTCCGGCATCTATGTGATCGAGCCCGCCGCCATCGCCGCGCCCGCAGCCGCCTCCGTCATCGAGGGCCCGTTCGAGCTGCTGCGCGCCCGCGAATTCCTCGAAAGCGCCATCGCCGAACAGGCTGCGCGCGTCGCGACCAAAGACGACATCGCCCGCATCGATGCCTCGCTCCTCGCAATGGAGAATGTCGAGCATCCCGGCGAAGCCTCGATGGTGCATGACCGCGCGTTCCACGTCGCGATCGCCGGCAGCCTCGGCAATGCCGTTCTGGTGCGCGTCGTCGGCGAGCTGTTCGACCAGCGCCTCAATCCCTATTTCGCGCAGCTCGCGCATTATTTCGAGAGCCCGGGCACCTGGCGCACCGCGCTCGACGAGCATCGCGCCGTGCGCGAGGCGATCGCGGCGCATGATCCGCAAGCCGCGCGCGAAGCGATGCGCGCGCATCTGGCGCGCTCGCAGGAGCGCTTTGCGCAGAATTTCGGCGCCGAGAACGCGGCAGGATCATCTTCGGGGCGGGGCCGGACGGCGCGAGCACCGGCAAAGCCATCGAAACCGAAACCGGCGCCGAAGAAGAAGCAGGCCGGAGGCGGCAGCGCGCGGCGGCGATGAGATTGTACGGCCCGCATCCGTGCCGGGGCGGGTGAACAAGAAGCAGACTTGAACGATGGAGGAAAAGTCGATGTTGAAGAAAATGACGATTGCAGCAGTGATGTCCGCCGCCACGCTGTTGGCGGCCACCCAGGCCAGCGTGGCGCAGACCAAGCTCAAATGGGCCCATGTCTACGAGACCTCGGAGCCGTTCCACACCGCTTCGGTCTGGGCCGCGCAGGAGATCGGCAAGCGCACCAACGGGCGCTATGCGATCGACGTCTATCCGGCCTCGCAGCTCGGCAAGGAAGCCGACATCAACCAGGGCCTCTCGCTCGGCTCGGTCGACATCATCATCTCCGGCTCGAGCTTCGCGGCCAAGAGCTTCCCGCCGATCGGGGTGACCTACTATCCCTACACCTTCCGCGATGCCGATCATCTGCTCGCCTACACCAAGAGCGACATCTTCAAGGAGCTCGCCAAGGGCTATGAGGACAAGAGCGGCCACCACATCGTCGCGGTCACCTATTACGGCGTGCGCCAGACCTCGTCGAACAAGCCGATCAAGACTTGCGCGGACCTCAAGGGCCTGAAGATGCGCGTGCCCGACGTGCCGGCCTATCTCGCGATGCCGCGCGCCTGCGGCGCCAACACCGCGCCGATCGCCTTCGCGGAAGTCTACCTCGCGCTCCAGAACGGCACCGTCGAGGCGCAGGAGAACCCGCTGACCACGATCGAAGCCAAGAAGTTCTACGAGGTGCAGAAGCACATCGTGCTGACCGGCCACATCGTCGATCACCTCAACACGGTGGTCGCTGGCGCGCTGTGGAAGAAGCTCTCCGACGAGGACAAGAAGATCTTCACCGACGTCGCCCAGGAGGCCGCCGCCAAGGCGACCGCGGAGATCAAGCAGAACGAGGCCAAGCTGGTCGCCTTCTTCAAGGAGAAGGGCTTGAGCGTGACCGAGGTCGACAAGAACGAGTTCCGCGACACCGTGCTGAAGAACGTCGCGTTCGAGACCTTCGGCTATCGCAAGGCCGACTGGGAAAAGATCCAGGCGGTGAAGTGACGACGTAGTCGTCATCCCGGGGCGGCTCGAAGAGCCGAGCCCGGGATCTCGAGGTTCCGGGTCTGGTGCTAACGCACCATCCCGGAACGACGGAGCCAGTTTGAGGAGTCCCCCATGTCCACCGCCGAAATACACCGGCAGATCACCGCGGACGAGATCGCCCATACCTTCGAGGAGGAGGCGACGCCGAAGGTCGACCTCGGCATCTACGCGTTCGAGGACTGGGTGGCGCTCGCGATCTTCTGGGTGATGGCGCTCGCCGTCTTCCTCCAGTTCTTCACGCGCTACGTGCTCAACGACAGCTATGCCTGGACCGAGGAGATCGCGACCTATTGCCTGATCGGCGTCGTCTTCATCGGCGCCTCGATGTGCGTGCGGCTGTCGCGGCACATCCAGGTCGACCTCCTCTACCGCTATTTGCCCCACATCGTGGCGCGCGCGCTGTCGACGGTGATCGACCTGATCCGGATCGCCTTTTTCGGCTACGCCATCAAGCTGGTCTGGGTCTACATCCAGATCATCGGCGACGAGCAGATGACCACGATCAATCTTCCCAAGGACTACGTCTACTACGCCGTCCTGGCCGGCTTCGTGCTGATGTTCGTGCGCTCGGTGCAGGTGGCCATACAACATTTGCGACAGGGTTATTCGATCCTCGAACGTCCCGGCGCCTACGACGGTTTTGAAGGATAATCCCATGTTGCTGCTGCTTGGAGGCTTCCTCATCCTGATGCTGCTCGGCGTTCCCGTGGCGATTGCCATGGCCGCGTCGTCGCTGCTCTACATCCTGGTCAGCGGCGTGACGCCCGACGTCACGCTGGCGCAGCGCATGATCGCCGGCGTCGAGAGCTTTCCGCTGCTCGCGGTGCCGTTCTTCATCCTGGCCGGCAACCTCATGAACATCGCCGGCGTCACCGGGCGCATCTACAAATTCGCCGTCGCGCTGGTCGGCTGGATGCGCGGCGGCCTCGGCCACGTCAACATCATCGGCTCGGTGATCTTCTCCGGCATGTCCGGCACCGCGATCGCGGATGCCGCCGGTCTCGGCACCATCGAGATCAAGGCGATGAAGGACCACGGCTACTCCACCGAGTTTTCGGTCGGCGTCACCGCGGCCTCCGCGACGCTCGGCCCGATCATCCCGCCGTCGCTGCCCTTCGTGATCTACGGCATGATGGCGAACGTCTCGATCGGCGCGCTGTTCCTCGGCGGCGTCATTCCCGGCATCGTCATGACGCTGCTGATGATGGCGACCGTCACTTATTTCGCGCACAAGAACAAATGGGGCAGCGACACGCCGTTCTCCTGGCCGCAGCTCGGCTCGGCCGGCCTCGAGATCGCCATCGTGCTGGCGTTCCCGATGGCGATCTGGCTGATGGTGCTCGCGGGCATGTCGGTCAACATGGCCGTCGTCATCGGCCTCGGCACGCTGCTCATCATCGACTGGTATTTCGACTTCTCGGCGGTGATGGCGCTGATGGCGCCGGTGATCCTGATCGGCGGCATGACGCTCGGCTGGTTCACGCCGACGGAAGCCGCGGTTGCCGCCGTGATCTGGTCGCTGTTCCTCGGCCTCGTCCGCTACCGCACCATGACGCTGAAGACCGTGGCGAAGGCGACGTTCGACACCATCGAGACCACGGCCTCGGTGCTGTTCATCGTCACGGCGGCCTCGATCTTCGCCTGGCTGCTGACGGTGTCGCAGGCCGCCCAGATGCTGTCGGACTGGATGCTCAGCATCACCCACAACAAATGGGTGTTCCTGGCGCTCGCCAACGTGCTGATCCTGTTCGTCGGCTGCTTCATCGACACCACGGCGGCGATCACCATCCTGGTGCCGATCCTGCTGCCGATCGTGCTCAAGCTCGGTATCGACCCGATCCATTTCGGCCTGATCATGACGCTGAACCTGATGATCGGCCTGTTGCATCCGCCGCTCGGCATGGTGCTGTTCGTGCTCGCCCGCGTGGCCAAACTCTCGGTCGAGCGCACCACGGTCGCGATCCTGCCCTGGCTGGTGCCGCTGATGCTGGCGTTGATCGCGATCACCTACATCCCCGAACTGACCCTCTGGCTGCCAAAATACATGGGACTCTCCAAATGACCTCCACCGCTCTCGCCGCAACCCTGTTCGGTCCCGAAGATCTGCGCATGGTCGAGCATCCGCTCGACAAGCTCGCAGACGGCATGGTGCGCATCCGCTTCGGCGCCGGCGGCATCTGCGGTTCGGACATGCACTATTTCCGCCATGCCCGGACTGGCGATTTCGTGGTGAAGTCGCCACTGGTGCTCGGCCACGAGATATCGGGCGAAGTCGTGGAGATCTCCGGCTCCGCTGCCAATCTGAAGGTCGGCGACCGCGTCGCGGTCAACCCGTCGCGCTGGTGCGGCCATTGCGTCGCCTGCCGCGAGGGCCGGCCGAATCTGTGCGAGAACATCTACTTCATGGGCTCGGCCTCGAAGACGCCGCACATGCAGGGCGGCTTCGCCAACTATTTCGACGCGGTCCCCGCGCAGTGCGTGAAGATTCCCGATCACGTGTCCTATCAGGCTGCAGCGCTCGCCGAGCCGCTCGCGGTCTGCCTGCACGCGGTCGCGCGCGCCGGCAATATCGAGGGCAAGCGCGGCATCATCTTCGGCGCCGGCCCGATCGGGCTGTTGACCATGCTCGCCGCGCATCGCGCCGGGATGGCCGACATCACGGTCGCCGACATCGCGCCGGCACCGCTCGCCTTCGCGACCAAGCTCGGCGCTTCGCATGTGGAGAATGTCTCGGGCGGTGAGGAAGGACTGAAGGCGCAGGCTGCGTCGCGTCCCTATGACGTTGCGTTCGAGGTCTCGGGCACGGCCGCGGGCCTTGCGAGCGCCATCGGCATCGTCAGGCGCGGGGGCATCGTGGTGCAGATCGGCAATCTGCCCGGCGGCCAGATCCCGACGCCGTCGAATGCGGTGATGGCCAAGGAGATCGACCTGCGCGGTTCGTTCCGTTTCGGCTTCGAGTTCATGACGGCGGTGGAACTGATTTCCTCCGGCGGCGTCGACGTGCTGTCGCTGGTCACCGCCGAGCGGCCGCTCTCGACCGCGCCCGATGCGCTGCGGCTGGCGCTCGATCGCTCGCAGAGCGTCAAGGTCGTGCTGACCGCGAACTGACCTTGTTTTGACGCGTTTTCTTCACGCGAACCGGTATCCACTTCGCTCGAAAACGCTTTAGGAGATATCCATGATGCTGCAGGGTTGGCGCTGGTACGGGCCCGATGATCCCGTGTCCTTGGATGACGTCAGGCAGGCCGGGGCGACGGATATCGTCTCGGCGCTGCATCAGGTGCCGATCGGCGAGGCCTGGACCCGCAAGGCGGTCGAGGAGCGCAAGAACTTCATCGAGAACGGCCAGCCCGGCCGCTCGCAGCTGACCTGGTCGGTGGTGGAATCGATTCCGATCCCCGACGACGTCAAGCGGCTCGGCGGCAAGGCGACCAAGTCGATCGAGGCCTGGATCGCCAGCCTAGAAGCTGTCGCGGCCTCCGGCATCAAGATCATCTGCTACAATTTCATGCCCGTGGTCGATTGGTGTCGCACCGACCTCGAATGGGAGATGCCGAACGGCGCCCGCGCCATGCGCTTCGACCAGGACCGCTTTGCTGCGTTCGAGCTGCATATCCTCAAGCGCCCGGCTGCCGCACAGGACTATTCGCCCGAGCAGCAGGCGCGCGCGAAAAAGCTGTTCGACCAGATGAGCCAGGCCGACATCGACTATCTCGTCATGGTGATCGCCAGCGCGCTGCCCGGCTCGACCACCGAGCCGATGACCATTCCGCAATTCCGCGACCGGCTCGAGACCTATCGCGACATCACGCCAAATATCCTGCGGCAGCATCTCGCCGAATTCCTCGCGCGCGTGACGCCGGTGGCTGAGCAGCTCGGGGTGTCCTTGACCCTGCATCCGGACGATCCGCCGCGCCCGTTGTTCGGCCTGCCGCGCATTGCGTCGAGTGCCGACGACTATCAGGCGCTGTTCGACGCCGTGCCGTCCAAGGCCAACGGCATCTGCCTGTGCACCGGCTCGCTCGGCGTGCGCGCGGAAAACAATCTGCCTGAAATGGCCGAGCGCTTCGGCCCCCGCATCGCCTTTGCCCATCTGCGCGCAACCAAGCGCGAGGCCGACGGCCTGTCGTTCTACGAATCCGATCATCTCGACGGCGACGTCGACATGGTCGCGGTGCTCAAGGCGCTGCTGAAGGAGAACGCCACGCGTTCGCCGGACAAGAGAATCGTGTTCCGCCCCGATCACGGCCACCGCATGCTCGACGACCTCGCGGCGACCAAGCGCACCAACCCCGGCTACACCGCGATCGGCCGCCTGCGCGGCCTCGCCGAGCTCCGCGGCGCGATCCGCGCGATCGAGCATCGGTGATAGAGGCGGGGCTCGGCGACGGCCGACATCGCATCAACCCATGGCGAAATCGGCCGCCGTCTCGGCGTGAATGGCCGTGGTGTCGAACGTCTCCACCGTTGTGTCATCAGGGCCGACCAGCATCGTGATCTCGGTGCAGCCGAGGATGATGCACTCGGCGCCGGCGGCGACCAGCGCTGCCATCACGTCCTGGTAGCGGCGGCGCGAGGGATCGGCGACGATGCCGAGGCACAGCTCCTCGTAAATGATGCGGTTCACGTCGGCGCGCGCCTCAGTGGGAGGAACCAGCACGTCGAGATCATGCGCGCGCAGCCGGTCGATATAAAAGTCCTCCTCCATCGTGAACTTGGTGCCGAGCAGCCCGACCCGCCGATAACCTTTCGCCCGGATCCGCTGCGCCGTCGCGTCGCCAAGGTGGATGAACGGAACGGTCACGCTGGAGATGATGTCGGGCGCCAGCTTGTGCATCGTGTTCGTGCACAGCACGATCGCCCGCGCGCCAGCGCCTTCGAGACGCCGCGCGACCTCCGCCAGGCTGGCCGCCGCCTCGCTCCAGCGGCCCGCGTATTGCATCTGCTTGATCTCTTCGAAATCGTAGGAATACAGCAACAGCGGAGCCGAATGCAGCTTGCCCATGCGGTCGCGGACCCGCTCATTGATGAGCTTGTAGTAGAGCGCCGTGCTCTCCCAGCTCATGCCCCCGATCAGACCGATGGTTTGCATTCCGGTATCCTCGACGATGTGGTTCGGCCGGATCGTAAACGAAGACGTCGCAGCGCGGTAGCCATCGCTTGATTGCGGCCTAATGCACCGTCAGACCTGACCATCTCAGCGCTTCATCCGGGCCATCGTGGCTGTGTCGCCTTCTGTCAATCCACAAGCGCAAAAATATTCCACTTTACCGAAATTCGGTTTCGACGTATGTGTCGCCCATCCTGATCCGGCGAAAGGGGCGATCGTACGTCGTCACGAGCCGCGGATCGGGGAGCGGTGGACGCAGGCAGCGTCGTGCACGAGAGGCGGGAGCAGGGCGGGAGAACCCCGTGAGGTCCCGGCGGCGTGCGGACGAGCGGCGCTGATGCGTACGGCCAAATCGCGTGGTCCTGGCTGTCGTTGCTACAGCCAAGCCTTGCGGAGGTGCGCCGAGCCCGACCGGGCGAAGCGCATCGTCAATTCGCGGGGTGACGGAGGCAAGCAGGAACTCGTCTCCGGGGAGAGCGCGCCATACGCCGTCAGACCATCGCGCAGGGAAGGCCGGATGATCGGCTGCCCTGTGTCTCCCTCGTGCATTGCGTGTGCAATGTGTTCGCACGGGGGTCTTGCGGGTGCCAGCCGGCACCCGGCCTTCCCTGCGCCCTTTCATTGAGGGCGCGAAGAGAGCAAAACTCGGGCGGAAGCGCCGCGAGGATGAGATGGCATGTCTGCGAGTCACAACCTCCGAATCGTCGGGTGGGCAAAGCGCAAGCGTGCCCACGCATCTCGTGTCGCGATTGAATCTGGTGGGCACGGCGCGGTGCGCCTTTGCCCACCTACGGCACTGAAACTTGAAATGCACGTTGGAGAGCTGCAATGCCACCGGCTGCTCGAAGCAATCCAGCTTCTCTCCGCGGAGGGATTCTGGATTGCTTCGTCGCAAGAGCTCCTCGCAATGACGGTGTGGAGAGAGCGCGCACTACTCTCCGCTCTCGTGCCCCGGACGCAGCGCAGCGGCCCGGCGATGCGGAGCATCGTCCGGGGTGGTGCGCTGCAAAGCCGGGGCCCATGTCGCCGCGTGCCGTGCCGCCCCCGGGGGTCCCGGCTCTGCGCCGCAACGCCATAAGCGCGTTCACGCGCGTCTTCGACGCGCTATGCGCGTTGCGGCGCGTCCGGGACACGCAGGCGGCGCTATGTCGACCGCCATCCTTCCATCAAGCCCGACGAATGGGCGGTCGTGCAAACGGCACCGACGGGCATGACGTCTGCGCAGGCTAGGAGAAGCCTTTCGATCTTGCGTGCCCACCCGGCCTGTCCTACGCAGTCTCCGAATAGGTACGCATCGCCAAAGCCTTGAGGAGCCGTCATGACCATCCGCAACACTCGCACCGGGGGCCAGATCCTGATCGATCAGCTCGTCGCCCAAGGCGTCGAGCGCGTCACCTGCGTGCCGGGCGAGAGCTATCTGGCCGCGCTCGATGCGCTGCATGACAGCCCGATCGACGTCATGATCTGCCGCGCCGAGGGTGGTGCTGCGATGATGGCCGAGGCCTATGGCAAGCTCACGGGGCGGCCGGGCATCTGCTTCGTCACCCGCGGCCCCGGCGCGACCAATGCCAGCCACGGCGTCCACATCGCGATGCAGGATTCGACGCCGATGATCCTGTTCGTCGGCCAGGTCGACACCGGCATGCGCGAGCGCGAGGCGTTCCAGGAGCTGGACTACAAGGCGGTGTTCGGCACCATGGCGAAGTGGGCGGTCGAGATCGATCGTCCCGACCGCATTCCGGAGCTGGTGGCGCGCGCCTTCCGCGTCGCCATGCAGGGCCGTCCCGGTCCCGTCGTGATCTCGCTTCCCGAGAACATGTTGACCGAGACCGCCGCCGTTGCGGATGCCATGCGCATCGAGCCGGCCGTGAGCTGGCCCGCGCCGGCCGATATCGAAGAGCTCGGCGCCATGCTCGCGACCGCCAAGGCGCCGCTCGTCATCCTCGGCGGCTCGCGCTGGACCGATGACGCCACCAAGAGCATTGCCCGCTTTGCCGAGCGCTTCGACCTGCCGGTCGCAACCTCATTCCGCCGGGCCTCGCTGATCGATGCCGACCATTCGCATTATGCCGGCGATCTCGGCATCGGGCCGAGCCCGGGCCTGAAGGCGCGCATCGACAACGCCGATGTCGTTCTCCTCGTCGGCGGCCGCATGTCGGAGATGCCGTCCTCGTCCTACACGCTGCTCGACATTCCGAACCCGCAGCAGAAGCTGATCCACGTGCATCCGGGCTCCGAAGAACTCGGCCGCGTCTATCAGCCGGCGCTGGCGATCCAGGCGACGCCCGCGGCGTTTGCCGCCGCCGTCGAGACGCTGAAGCCTTCAGGCGCGGTGGCCTGGAAGGGCGAGGCCGCCAAGGCGCACGCCGATTATCTCGCCTGGACCGAGAAGGCGCGCGAGCTGCCGGGCACGTTCCAGTACGGGCAGGTCATGACCTGGCTGCGCGACCGCCTGCCGAACGACGCCATCGTCTGCAACGGCGCCGGCAATTATGCCGGCTGGATCCATCGTCATCACCGCTTCCACAGCTTTGCCTCGCAGCTGGCACCGACCTCGGGCTCGATGGGCTACGGCGTGCCGGCGGCGGTGCTGGCCAAGCGGCAATATCCGGATCGCACCGTCGTCGCCTTTGCCGGTGACGGCTGCTTCCTGATGAACGGTCAGGAGTTCGCAACCGCCGTGCAGTATGACGCGCCGCTGGTCGTGATCGTGGTCGACAATTCGCAATACGGCACCATCCGCATGCACCAGGAGCGCGACTATCCCGGCCGCGTCGTCGGCACCCAGCTCAAGAACCCCGATTTTGCGATGTACGCGAAGGCGTTCGGCGGCCATGGCGAGCGGGTCGAACGCACCGAGGAATTCGCGCCGGCGTTCGAGCGCGCGCTCGCCTCCGGCAAGCCGTCGATCCTCCACTGCATCATCGATCCGCGCGCGATTTCGGTCGGCAAGGACTTCGCGCCCGCGGTGAAGGCTTAGGCGATGGCGGCCGGCCGCCACGTCGCCATCATCGGCGCCGGCGCTGTCGGTGTCATCAGCGCGATCGAGGCGCTGCGCGAGGGCCATCGCGTCACGCTGATCGATCCGGGCGAGCCTGGCGGCGAACAGGCGGCGAGCTATGGCAATGCCGGCTGGCTGTCGTCACATTCGGTGATCCCGCCGGCGGAGCCGGGCATCTGGAAGAAGGTGCCGGGCTATCTCATGGACCCGCTCGGGCCGCTCGCGATCCGCTGGTCGTATTTGCCGAAAGCGCTGCCCTGGCTGGTCAAATATCTGCTCTCGGGCTGGACCGAGGCGCGGGTCGAGAAGACGGCGTTTGCCCTGCGCGACCTGTTGAGGGACGCGCCGCTGCTGCACCGGAAGCTGGCGGAAGAAGCGGGCGTTTCTGAATTGATCGAGCGCAATGGCGTGATGCATGTGTTTCCGTCGCGCGTCAATTTCGACAACGATCTCGGCTGGCGCCTGCGCAAGAAGGTCGGCGTCGAGTGGATGGAGCTCAACGCCGACGAGATGCGCCAGCGCGAGCCCGATCTGCATCCGCGCTACACCTTTGGCGTGGTGGTGGAGGAGGCCGGGCGCTGCCGCGATCCCGGTGCTTATGTCGCGGCGCTTGCCAATCATGCGATCGCCAGCGGCGTCACGCATGTGCGGGCCAAGGCGACCGGCTTGAGGTTGAATGGCGACAAGCTCGTGGCCGTCCTTACCGAGACCGGCGAGATCGCCTGTGATGCTGCCGTCGTCGCGGCCGGCGCCCGCTCGAAGCAGCTCACCGCATCGGTCGGCGATCCCTTGCCGCTCGAGACCGAGCGCGGCTACCACGTCATGATAGAGAACCCGGAGTCAGGTCCGCGCAGCTCGATGATGGCATCCGACGCCAAGATGGTGGTGAACTGGACCAACAAGGGCCTGCGCGCCGCCGGCACCGTCGAGATCGCCGGCCTCGAGGCCGCGCCGAACTGGAAGCGCGCCGAGATCCTGCGCAACCACCTCATCAGTATGTTTCCAAAACTTCCGAAGGATATTCCGCCTTCGCGCATAAAAACCTGGTTCGGGCATCGGCCGAGCATGCCGGATGGACGTCCCTGCATCGGCTATGCGCGCGCCTCGCGCGACATCGTCTATGCCTTCGGCCACGGCCATGTTGGCCTGGTTGGTTCGGCCCGTACCGGGCGGCTCGTCGCGCAGCTGCTCAGCGGCAAGGCGCCAGAGATTCCGCTGGCGCCGTTTGCGCCTGAACGCTTCCTCTGAGGTCGTGCATCCGGACTGCGCTCGCGCGTCTTGCCGGATTCCGATCGTCGCAAGGGCCTGAACAATCTCTGGTAGCGCTGCCGTGTGCATTGCCTTCGTCCACGCGGCCCCGGTATAAAGAGCTGTGTCCGGTCATCAATGCAGCTGATGAAGAGCAACGTGGAACTCGCTTCCGACAGCATCGTCGATCGCGTCTATGAACAGCTCAAGGCGATGGCCGTGAGCTACGCGTTACTTGCGTCTCCGTGCTGGAAAAGCACGTCGACCGCCGCCTCGACCGCATCACCGCCGCGATCAAGGAAGGCTACGCGCAGATTTACATGCCGGCGACGGCAAGGTCGGCGGCGAATTGAGGTTCTCTTGTCTGGAGTGAGACCATGAAGCTATCCGGTAAGGTCGCCGCCATCACTGGCGCAGCGCGCGGCATCGGCAAGGCCTGCGCGAAGAGATTTTTGGATGACGGCGTCAAGGTCGTGATTTCGGATGTCGATGCCGAGGGCCTCGCCAAGACGGCGGCCGAGCTCGGACATCCGGAGGCCTTGCGCACCGTCGTCGGCAACGTCGCCAAGCGCGCCGATGTCGACCAGCTCGTCGCCACCGCCGTGAAGGAGTTCGGCCGGCTCGACATCATGGTCAACAATGCCGGCGTCGCCCGCAACCGGGACATCCTGGAGATATCCGAAGAGGAATTCGATGAGATCATCGGCATCAATTTGAAGGGCGCGTTCTTCGGCGTCCAGGCGGCGGCGAAGCAGATGATCGCGCAAGGCGGCGGCGGGGTCATCATCAACATGTCCTCGGTGAACGCGCTGCTGGCGATCCCGGCGCTGGCAACCTACGCGATGTCCAAGGGCGGCATGAAGCAGCTCACCTCGGTCGCCGCGGTCGCGCTCGCCCCGCACAACATCCGCGTGGTCGCGGTCGGGCCGGGCACGATTTTAACCGACATGGTGGCATCGTCGATCTACACCTCCGAGGATGCCCGCAAGACCGTGATGTCGCGCACCCCGGCTGGCCGCGGCGGTGAGCCGAGCGAGGTGGCCTCCGTGGTCGCGTTCCTGGCGAGCGACGATGCGTCCTACATCACCGGGCAGACGATCTATCCTGATGGCGGAAGGCTGATCCTGAACTATACGGTGCCGGTGAAGGAGAAGTAGGAGCGCGAGTTCTCTCGGTCGTCATGCCCGGGCTTGTCCCGGGCATCCACGTCTCTCGGCAGTCGTCGCGCTACGTGGATGGCCGGGACAAGCCCGGCCATGACGGCGCATCTGACAGCCTCACTCCGCCGCAACCGTCATCCCGTAGCCCAGCCGCTTCGAGATAGCGCCGGCGCAGTCGCGCAAGGCATGCGCGATCGGGCTGTCCCAGCGGGCATCGAACGTGCCTTCCGGCCCCATCGCGGTGATGACCAGCGCGACATGGCCGGAATGATCGAACACGGGGGCCGAGAACGCATTGACGCCGGGCAGGGGATCGCCGAGCGCGCGGGCGAGGCCGTGCTTGCGGACCTCGGTCAGCATCTCGGCGACCTTCGGGCCCTTCACGGTGCGCTTCGGATTGTAGCCGACGCCGTGACGATCGAGCCCGCTCTCCAGCGCGGCGTTGATGGTCTTCTCCGGCAGGAACGCCGCAAAGGCGCGGCCAGTGGCCGTCTCCAGCAGCGCCATCACCGACCCCGCGCGCATCACGATGTGGACCGGCTGGGCCGGCTCTTCGAGCTGGACGACGGTCGGGCCGTACGTGCCCCAGACTGCCAGTGAGACCGCATGTCCGATCTGGCTCGCGAGCGCGGCGATCTTCGGCCTTGCGATGCGCACGCCGGAGAGCCGGCGCAGGCTGATCAGGCCGAGCTCCAGCGCCAGCGCGCCGATCTCGTAGCGGCCGGTGGTCTCGTCCTGCTCGATCAGCCCGATGCGGGAGAAGCTGGCGAGATAAGGATGCGCCTTGGCCGGCGACATGCCGGCCTCGCGCGCGAGATCGCGCAGCATCATCGGCTCGCCGCACCTTGCGAGCGCGCGGAGCAGCTCCCCGCCGACCTCGATGGACTGGATGCCGCGGCTTTCCCTCTTCATGCGCCTCCTGGCGTGGCTTAGGCCGCGTCGCGCTTGGCGGCGCTGTCGGCGAGATGACGCCCGGCAATGTAGCCGAAGGTCAGCGCCGGCCCAAGCGTGATGCCGGCCCCCGGGTAATTGCCGCCCATGATGCTCGCCATGTCGTTGCCGGCGGCATAGAGCCCGGGAATGACGCGGCCCTCGGCATCGAGCGCCCGCGCGCTCTCGTCGGTGACGATGCCGGCATAGGTGCCGAGATCGCCGACCACCATCTTGATGGCATAGAACGGCCCGTTCTCGATCGGCGCGACGCAAGGATTCGGGCCGTGCATGGCGTCGCCCTGGTAGCGGTTATAGGCCTTCGAGCCCTTGCCGAAGGCGGCATCATGGCCTTGCGGCGCGGTGGCATTGAACTGCCTGACGGTGTCGATGAACGCCGCCGCGTCGATGCCGGCCTTCGCCGCGAGCGCCTCCAGCGTGTCGCCGCGCATGAGATAGCCGGTATCGAGGTGATGACCCAGCGGCATCGGGAAGGGCGGCACGCAGCCGAGGCCGTATTTGCGCAGCGTCTTGTGATCGCAGACGAGGAAGGCGGCGATCTCCTCGCCGGGCTTGGCCGCCTTGACCATGGCCTGGACGAAGTCGTGATAGGAATTGCCTTCGTTGGCAAAACGCCGGCCGTCGCGCATCACCGCGATCACGCCCGGCTTGGCGCGGTCAATGAAATGCGGCATCACGCCCTTCGAGCCGTCCTTGCGCGTGGTCAGCGACACCGGCACCCAGGCCGCTGCGTTCGGCAGTCGATCCTCGATATGTCCGCCGGCGCGCTCCGCAAGCCGCAGTCCATCGCCGGTATTGCCGGTCGGCCCCGGCGAGAAATGCTCGTTGCCGGTCGGTGCGTGCGGAAACATTTTTCTGCG
Source organism: Bradyrhizobium sp. CCBAU 11430 (assembly GCF_028128855.1). NCBI lineage: Bacteria > Pseudomonadati > Pseudomonadota > Alphaproteobacteria > Hyphomicrobiales > Nitrobacteraceae > Bradyrhizobium > Bradyrhizobium sp. CCBAU 11430. The sequence goes on along the minus strand of NZ_LBJV01000058.1, from coordinate 80,615 downwards.
GCGTTCGACATCATGCGGGAAGCCGCCGCAGGCCAGCACGACGCCCTGGCGTGCGCGGACGCGCACCTCGCGTCCCTCGCGCGAAACGATCGCGCCGGTGACCGCGCCGTTCTCGACCGTCAGCTCGCGCATGGGCGCGGACAGCCACATCGGAATCTTCAGATCCTGCGCGGATTTCGCCAGCCGTCCGGCCAGCGCATTGCCGTTGGTCAACGTCATGCCGCGGCCGTAGCGCAGCACGTCCATCAGGTGACGCGACAAGCGCTTGGCGACGTAGACCGCGGAAGTCAGCGACTTCGTCACCCGCATGAAGTGGATGATCTCCTTGCCGCTTCCCAGCATCATGCCGAACACGGTCAGCTCCGGCAGCGGCATGCCCAGCGTCTTGATGAGGTCGCCGAGCTCGCGGCCGTCGAACGGGCGCGTCACCATGGAGCGCCCGCCTTGCGCGCCGCCGGGTGCTTCGGCGTGATAGTCGGGAAACACCAGCGGCATGTCGAAGCGGAGCGTGGTCTTGGTGGTGAAGAAATCGACGGCCTCGGGACCGGCCGAGAGAAATGCATCGACCCGTGCCGCGTCGTAATTGTTGCCGGCCTCGTGCCGCAAGTAGGTGCGGGCCTGTTCCGGCGTCTCGGCGATGCCGTAGGCCTTTGCCAGCGAGGTGCCGGGAATCCAGAGCCAGCCGCCGGAGCGGGCGGTGGTGCCGCCGAAGCGCGGCTCCTTCTCGACGATCAGCACGTCGAGGCCGCGATGGCGCGCGGTGATCGCGGCCGACATGCCGGAGCAGCCTGATCCGGCCACGAGCACATCGCACTCGTAAGTCTCAATTGCGCTATGCTCGCCGCCGGTCATGCTTGGCCTCACTTCTTCAGGAGCGGACATTTGGACTCGGAGACCGGGCGGAAGGCGTCCTCGCCCTTCACGGTCTTGACGATGTCCAGATAGTCCCACGGCTCCTTCGACTGTTCGGGCTTCTTCACCTTGGCGAGATACATGTCGCGGATGACGCGGCCGTCCTCGCGCAACTTGCCGCCGTGGACGAATGTATCCTCGATCGGCAGCTCGCGCATCTTGGCCATCACCTTGGCGGAATCGTCGGTGCCGGCCGCCTTGATGGCCTTGAGATAGTGCAGCACCGAGCCGTAGACGCCGGTCTGGATCATGGTCGGCATCACCTTGGTGCGCTCGTAGAACTTCTTCGACCAGGCGCGGGTTGCCTCGTCCATGGCCCAGTACGAGGCCGTGGTCATGTAGGTGCCCTGCGCGGCCTTGAGGCCGATCGCGTGCACGTCGGTGTCGAACATCAGGAGGCCGACGAGCTTCTGGCCGCCCTGGACGAGGCCGAACTCGCCGGACTGCTTGATCGCGTTGTCGGTGTCCTGGCCGGCATTGGCGAAGGCGACGACGTCGGATTTCGAGCTTTGCGCCTGGAGCGCGAAGGAGGAGAAGTCCGCGGTGTTGGTCGGATGCTTCACGCCGCCCAGGACCTTTCCGCCCATCTCATTGACGAAACGCGTGGCGTCCTTTTCGAGCTGCTGGCCGAAGGCGTAGTCCGCGGTGATGAAGTACCAGGACTTACCACCCTCCTTGATCACGGCGGAGGCCGTCACCTTCGACAGCGCATAGGTATCGTAGGTGAAGTGCACGGTGTTCGGGCTGCACAGCTCGTCGGTCAGCGAGCTTGCGCCGGGACCGGAGAGCAGCGCGACCTTGCCCCGCTCGCGCACCATGTTGTGGACGGCGATCGCGATGCCGGAATTGGGGATGTCGACGACCGCGTCGACCTTGCCGTTGTCGAACCAGCCGCGCACGATCTGCACGCCGACGTCGGTCTTCATCTGGTGATCGGCGCTGATGATCTCGATGGGCTTGCCGAGCACGGTCGGCCCGAATTCTTCCACCGCCATTTTCGCGGCCTCGACCGAGCCCGGCCCCGAGTTGTCGCGGCCCCAGCTCGACAGATCCGTCAGCACGCCGATCCGCACCGCGTCGTCGGAGACTTGCGCGGTGGCGACTGTGGTCATGGCTGCCGAAGTCATGGCCGCGAGCGTGGCGCAGGCCAGAAGCCCTCTCATCGTCGTTTCCTCTCTTTTATTGGCCGCATGGCGCGGCAGGCTGTTCTCGAGACAAATTAGATATAAGCAAATAAGTTTGTCAATGGTGAATTCGGGTCTGGATGGGTTCCTCTCGGCGGGTGAGACGACAGGAGGCACCGCTGCTTCAGCACCCGCGATTGCGAGGGCAGCGACTTGTCCGCCGAAGCCTTGGCGAAGGCGGAAGCAATCCAGACTTTCTCCACGGAGGCAGCCTGGATTGCTTCGTCGCAAGAGCTCCTTGCAATGAAGGATGTTGCGACACCTGCGCACAAAATCCCGCGTTGTTATCCTGTGAGAGCCATCACCCCTGCAGGTTGCAACCCTCGGCACGATTGGCCATGATGCTCTCCGGAATCTCTGGGGCGGGGCATGACGGCAGCAACGGGAGTCTCCGCGGCGGCGGAGAAATCGACGACGGCGCATGTGGTGTGGGCGAGCGCGCTCGGCACCGCGATCGAATGGTACGACTTCCTGATCTACGGCACGGCGGCGGCGCTGGTCTTCAACAAGCTGTTCTTCCCGAGCTTCGATCCCTTCGTCGGAACGCTGGCGGCGTTCTCGACCTATGCGGTCGGTTTCGTGGCGCGGCCGATCGGCGGCGCCATCATCGGGCATTACGGCGACCGGCTCGGCCGCAAGACCATGCTGGTCGCGACCATGATCGCGATGGGGCTCGGCACCTTCCTGATCGGCTGCCTGCCGACCTACAGCCAGATCGGCGTGTGGGCGCCGATCCTGCTCATCGTGCTGCGCTTCGTCCAGGGCATCGGCCTGGGCGGCGAATGGAGCGGCGCAGTCGTCATGGTGATCGAGCATGCCGGCAATCGCCGCGGCTTCTATGGCAGCCTGGTGCAGATCGGCTTTCCCGTCGGCGTTGCCGCATCGACCGGCATTTTCGGCTTGATGACCAAGCTGCCCGAAGCCGATTTCCTGAGCTGGGGCTGGCGCGTGCCCTTCCTGATCAGCATCCTGCTCGTCGGTGTCGGCTTCATCGTGCGGCTCAAGCTCGCGGAGACGCCGCACTTCAAGGAGGTGGTCGAGCGCAGGAGGTGCTGGCGCAGCCGGTGCTGGAAGTGCTCCGCCGCGACTGGCGTAGCTTTCTGCTGGCGATCGGCATCACGGTGTCGGAGGTCGGGCTTGCTTATCTCCTCACCGTCTTCACCGTGGTCTATGCTACGACGAAGCTCGGGCTGTCGCGCCAGGTGATCCTGGATGCCGTGGTCTATGCTGCCCTCGTCGAATTCGCGACGCTGCCGCTCGCCGGCTGGCTGTCCGACATCTTCGGCCGCAAAGCGCTGTATCTCGCCGGCGGCGTGTTCTCGGTGGCGTTGGCGTTTCCGTTGTTCTGGTTCCTCGATACCAAGGAGCCGGCACTGATCACGCTGGCACTCGTCGTCACGATGACGCTGACCCATGCGCTGCTGTTCGGGCCGAAGGCCGCGTTCATGCCGGAGTTGTTCCGCACCCAGGTGCGCTACAGCGGAGCCTCGCTCGGCGCCAATGTCGCGGCGGCGCTGAGCGGCGGCTTCTCGCCGCTGATTGCGACTGCGCTGCTGGCGTGGGCCGGCTCGTACTGGGCCGTGTCCGTCTACATCATCGCCCTCTCGATCATCACGATCGTCGCGACGCTGATGGCGCCCGAGACGGCGCGGGAGGCGCTGAGATCCTGAGGGGCAGCGCCTGCCCGGCGGCCCAAAAATTTTTCGGGCTGGCCCCTTGAAACCGACTTGCGATTTTCTAAGTCGTGTCTCGCCGCGAGAGCGGTGTGCCGGATGCCAAAAACAGGGTCCGGCACGGGCGCCTGGCTGGTCTTTCGGACCCGTCTGAAATCCCGCCTTGCGCTCCTTCGTATCCATCTTGCTCTTTGGAGGACTTGGTTATGAGGACCAGTTTTGACTTCGCGCCCCTATGGCGTTCCACCATCGGCTTCGACCACCTGGCCGACCTCGTCGACAGCACGCTGCGCCAGACGACTGAGGACAACTATCCCCCCTACAACATCGAGCGTTCCGGTGAAGACCATTATCGGATCAGCCTTGCGGTGGCGGGGTTTGGTGCCAACGACATCACCGTGACCGCCGAACAGAACGCGCTCACCATCGAGGGCAAGAAGCCCGAGACGGCCGCGCGCGAATACCTGTACCAGGGCATCGCCGCGCGTCCGTTCCGGCGCGTGTTCAACCTGGCCGACTATGTCCAGGTGAAGCAGGCCTCGTTCCAGGACGGGCTTCTGATCATCGACCTCGTCCGTGAGATTCCGGAAGCGATGAAGCCGCGCCGGATTCCGATCGCGGGCGCCCCTCCTGCGGCATCGCAGATCGAGAAGAAGGCAGCCTGACGCTCGATCAACGCTCGATCAAGACAGTGACGGAACGCGGCGCGCCGATGCGCGTCCGCGCTCCCGATGCATGGAGGAGAGAATAATGGGTTTTCGTAATCTCATTCCCTGGTCAGGGAAACAGGACCTCGCGCCTGCGCGCGACAATTTCGATCCCTTCCTGACACTTCATCGCGAGATGAACCGTCTGTTCGACGACGTTTTCCGCGGCTTCGGCGGGACGAGCCTGTCGCGGCTGATTGAGGGCCGTTTCGACTGGCCGAAGGTCGAGCTCAGCGAGACCGATAAGACGCTGACCGTCTCGGCCGAACTTCCCGGCCTGACCGAGAAGGACGTTCAGGTCGAGATTGCGGGCGGCGTCCTGACCCTCCGCGGCGAGAAAAAAGCCGAGCGCAACGGCGAAGGAAGGTACTTCACCGAGCGCTACTACGGTGCGTTCGAGCGGCAGATTCCGCTGGAGGGTGTCGAGGAGGACAAGGCCGAGGCGTCGTTCAGTAATGGCGTGCTGACCGTGTCGCTGCCGAAGTCGGAGAAGGCACGCGAAGGCGTCAAGCGCATCGCGATCAACACGCACTGACATCAAGCGGGACGGCGGCGGTCGGCGCCGCCGTCCAACGTCCACAAACCGGTCCCTTGGAAAGGAGCATGAGGGAGGCACGACCGATGACCAACCTGAACACCAATGCCGGCACTCTCAATCCGCTGTTTCACCCAGCTGCCCATTACGGTTCGCCCGCTGACGTCCTGAAGGCCGAGGAACTCTCCGCGCCGGAGAAGCGGATCATCCTGTCGTCCTGGGCGTCCGACATGTACGCGGTCGAATCATGTCCCGCGCTGCGCGAGATACCGGGCATGAGCCACACCATCCGGCTTGCCGATGTTCTGGCGGCGTTGCGTAAGCTCGACGGCGACAATGACAATGATGATCCGCCACGCGGGGGCGGCGTCCCGATGCGGCTGCGACGGCCCTGGGCCGCCGCAGAGAGGCGCGCCGCATGATCGTCACGCACACCGTTTTGACGCTCGTGCTGCTCGGCCAAGCCTCGGCGGCCTTCGCCGTGCCATTTCTCGCGGTACACGGTTTGGTCGCCGCACCGCGTGACTGAGGCCACCAGTTCTTCCATCCACATTGGACCATGCGGCAGGTGACCAAGATGAATGTCATGCGTTTGCTTTGGCTTGCATTGCTGGTGCTCGCGCTCACGGCATCGCAGCCGGCCGCTGGCCAAATTCCAGACCTGAAGACGGGCGGCTCGGTGCCCACGCTGGCGCCGCTCGTGCGTCAGGTGACGCCGGCCGTCGTCAACATCTCCGTGCATGGCCGCGTTCGCGAGGACAATCCGCTCTATCGCGACCCGCTCTTCCGCGAGTTCTTCGACGTCCCCAGGCAGATCGAGAAGGAGGTCAACGCGACCGGCTCAGGGGTCATCGTCGATGCCCAGCGTGGCCATGTCCTGACCAACAATCACGTGGTCGAAGGCACTTCCGCCGTTCAGGTCACAACCAAGGACGGCCGGCAATTCTCCGCCAAGGTCATCGGCCGCGATCCGCCGACGGACATTGCCGTGCTCCAGATCCAGAACCCATCCGGGCTCCAGGCGCTGTCCTTCGGCGACAGCGATGCGCTTGACGTCGGCGACTTCGTGCTTGCGATCGGCAACCCTTTCGGCCTCGGCCAGACCGTGACGTCCGGCCTCGTCAGCGCGCTCGGCCGGACCGGACTCGGCAAGCAGGGCTATGAGGACTTCATCCAGACCGATGCAGCGATCAATCCCGGCAATTCCGGCGGAGCGCTGGTCAGCCTGCGCGGTGAACTGGTCGGCATCAACTCGGCCATCATTTCGCCTGCCGGCGGCAATGTCGGCATCGGCTTTGCAATTCCCGTCAACATGGCGCGGAAGGTGATGGAGCAGATCGTCGCCAAGGGCCGCGTCGAGCGCGGCCGGATCGGCGTTTCTCTGAAGGACCTGCATCCCTCGGTCAACAAGGGATTGAACCAGGGAGCCGTCGTCGCGGAGATTGCGGCGGATTCGCCGGCGCAACAGGCGGGCCTGCGCAAGGGCGATATCATCACGAAAGCCGACGACCGTCCGATTCGCACCGCAGCCCAACTCCGCAACACGATCGGCCTCGCGCGCGTCGGCGAGGAGGTGAAGCTCACGGTGTCGCGAAATGGCGCACCGGTTGCGATCGTCGTGAGAGTGGCGCCCGCGTCCGATACGAGTAGTGCTGTCGCAGGCGGCGATCGTTTCGTCCGCTAGTGGATTTGTGCCGCGCGGCGATCAAGCTGCCGGCGCCGATCCATGTTGCTGGCATGCCAAATATCGACTATCAGCCGGATCGGCGCGCATGACGCTGCCCAAGCAAAGGCAAAGGGAGCACCCGAGATGACCTCACCCACGCGACGTGATCTGCTCGCAACCGCTGCGGCGGCCGCCGCCGTTTCGATGGCCGAGGTCGCACCCGCCGCCGCGCAGGCCGGACCCAAGTTCCCGGTGCCGATGGTGACGATCCCGATCGTCGGCGAGAGCCAGGTGTTTCAGGTCCGCCGCATCTACTGCATCGGGCGCAACTACGCCGCGCACGCGATCGAGCGCGGCTCGGACCCGAACCGCGAGCCGCCGTTCTTCTTCCAGAAGCCGACCGACGCGATCCAGAACGTCGCGGTCGGCGAGGTCGCCGATCATCCCTATCCGTCACTGACCAAGAACTATCATCACGAGGTCGAGCTGGTCGCCGCGCTGAAATCAGGCGGCACCAATATCCCGGTCGATAAGGCGCTCGACCACGTCTATGGCTACGCGCTCGGCCTCGACATGACCCGGCGCGACCTCCAGAACGGCATGGCCGCGGAGAAGAAGCCCTGGGAGATCGGCAAGAGTTTTGACCACGCCGCGGTGATCGGCCCGATTCATCCGGCCAGCAAGACCGGGCATTTCGACAAGGGCGCCATCTCGCTGGCGATCAACGGCACGGTGAAGCAGAACTCGGATCTCAGCAAGATGATCTGGAACGTGGCCGAGCAGATCGCAAAGCTGTCGGAAGCGTTCGAATTGAAAGCCGGCGATATCATCTATTCCGGCACGCCGGAGAATGTCGGTCCCGTCGTGAAGGGCGACGTGCTGCTGTGCAAGCTCGAGGGCTTGCCGGATATGTCGATCAGGATCGTGTAGTTGCTGCCGCCTCTCCCCGCTTGCGGCGGGGGCGATCGCGTTTGAGAGCTGTCCTGCGCCATCCTTCGAGACGCCCGCTCTAGGCGGGCTCCTCAGGATGAGGACGGAATGCGTAGCGGCAGTTCAACGGGTACGATGCTGCTTAGCCTCGTCGTAAGGAGACCGCGAAGCGGTCGTCTCGAAGGACGAGGCGCGCCGTGAGGTGTTGCCAAAGTCAAATACGACGACCGCGCTCTCCAGGAACAGAGGCCATTGTCGCCCCACAGCCGAGTTCCCCGCCGATTGCCTTTTGTTGGCCGGCAAGCGAACCTCGTGCGGCCATATTTGAGCAGGAGTGATTTCCCGTGAGGGAGGCGCTCCGATGACCAAGGCTTTGATCACTGTTGTCGCAATGCTGGCTTGTGTGCCGGTGAGTGCGGTTGCGCAGGAGCGCGCCGGCGATGCAGCACTCGGTGCCGTCTCCGGCGCGGTCGTGTTGGGGCCAGTCGGTGCGGTTGCCGGAGCCTTGATCGGCTACACTGCCGGACCTTCGATCGCCCGTTCCTGGGGTATGAGAGGTTCGCACTCGGCAGGACATCGGCCGCCGCCGCGCCGCGCGGCCGCGACCAGGAGCCCGACGCGCACCCGCGAGGCGATGGCAGCCAACGGTCAGATGCGAGCTGCCGGCAATCCGGCTCCGCCGGTTCAAGCCGCGCCCGCCGTGCCGGCGCAGAGCTCGACGCCGCCGGTTCAGGGATTCGACTGAGGCCGTCGCATGACGGGATGAGGGCCGATCGATGCTACGACGAACCTAAAGACATTCCACGCTAGGGCTGGCCGAGGATCTTCTTCGCGGCGCGAAGATGCGGCTTGTCGATCATCTGGCCGTCGAGCCGCAGCGTGCCTGAATTGGGATTGCTGGCGAACGCGGCGATCACTTTTTCCGCCCAGGTGCGTTCGGCCTCGGTCGGTTCGAATGCCGCGTTGACGACGTCGACGTGCTTGGGATGGATCAGCGCCTTGGCGGAAAACCCGTCGCGGCGCGCCGCGCGTGTTTCCTGCTCGAGACCGGCGAGGTTGTCGATGTCGGTATAGACCGTATCGATCGGCGCGACCTCGGCCGCGGCCGCCGCCATCAGGCAGAGATCGCGCGCGAGGCGATAGGGGCTGTGGAACACGCCGCCGGACGCCTTTTCGGTGGCGCCGAGCGAGGCCGAGAGATCCTCGGCGCCCCACATCAGGCCGGCGAGGCGAGGGGAGCAGCCCTTGTAACTGCCGAGCCCGAAGATCGAAGCCGCGGTTTCCGTCGCCACGCAGACGATGCGGGTGGTGCCGATCGCGATGCCGGCCGCTGCTTCCAAGGCTTCGAGCCAGGTTGCGACCTGCCTTACGTCGTCGCCGCCTTGCGATTTCGGCAGCACGATGCCGTCGGGCCTGCCGGGCAACACCGCGGCGAGATCGGCCAGCGTCATGCCGGTGTCGAGCGCGTTGACGCGGACATAGAGCTGGTGCGGGCCGCGTCGGCCCTTGAGCATCGTCAGCGTCAGCCCGCGCGCCTCCGCCTTCTTCTCGGTGACGACGGAATCCTCGAGATCGATGATCAGCGCGTCGGCCTTGCCTTCGCTCGCCTTCTCGAATTTGCGCGGGGAATCGCCCGGCACGAACAGCATCGAACGCATCAAACCGGCCTCTTGTGCATCATCGCCATGCGGCGGCATTTGCCGACGATCTCGTCGTTCTGGTTCAGGGCATGGTGCTCGAACTCGACGATGCCGGCCTTGGGCCGCGATTTGGATTCCCTCAACGAAAGCACCTTCGTCGTCGCCCGCAACGTGTCGCCATGGAAGACCGGCTTTGGAAAGGTGACGTCGGTCATGCCGAGATTGGCAACGGTGGTCCCCATGGTCGTATCATAGACCGTCATGCCGATCATGATGCCGAGGGTGTAAAGGCTGTTGAAAATGCGCTGGCCGAACTCGGTCTTTTCGGCGAAATGCGCATCGATGTGCAGCGGCTGCGGATTGAGCGTCAGCAGGCTGAACATGGTGTTGTCCATCTCCGTGACGGTGCGGGTCAGCGGATGCCTGAACTCCTGGCCTACGGAAAAGTCTTCGAAATACAGTCCGGCCATCGCGGTTTCCTCCCTGCGAAATAACGGCGCGCTCATAGCTTTACGTCGCATGACCCTATGCATGGTAGACACAGTTGATAGACAAATTCACGTATCTGTACGCGGTTTTTCGAGCTAAGAACCCAGCCAAGGGCACGTCAGGGCGCGAAGCAAGCGGCCACGGCCTTCGAGCGGGGAACGCGAAGAGACGGGAGATGGCGCGGTCGCGGCTCCCGACAAGGAGATCAAGACCATGGATTTCGCGCTCACCGATCAGCAGGAAGCCATTCGCGATGCCATCGCCAAGATCTGCGAAGGCTTTCCGGATGCCTACTGGCTGAAGAAGGACCATGACGGCGGCTTCCCGCACGATTTTCACAAAGCACTTGCCGACGCCGGCTGGCTCGGCATCTGCGTGCCGGAGGAATATGGCGGCTCGGGGCTCGGCATCACCGAAGCTGCGATCATGATGCGCACCATCGCCGAATCCGGCGCCGGCATGTCCGGCGCATCCGCCGTGCACATCAACGTGTTCGGCCTCAATCCCGTCGTCGTGTTCGGCACCGAGGAGCAGCGCAGGCGCATGCTGCCGCCGATGGTGGAGGGCCGTGAGAAGGCCTGCTTCGCCGTCACCGAGCCCAACACCGGCCTCAACACCACGCAGCTCAAGACCCGCGCGGTCGCCAAGAACGACCGTTACATCGTCAACGGCCAGAAGGTGTGGATCTCGACCGCGCAGGTCGCGCACAAGATCCTGCTACTGGCCCGCACCACGCCGCTGGAGGAGGTGCGCTCGCCGACCCATGGCCTCAGCCTGTTCTACACCGATTTCGACCGCACCAGGATCAAGGTCCACGAGATCGAGAAGATGGGCCGCAAGATCGTCGATTCCAACGAGCTGTTCTTCGAGGACTTTGAAATTCCGATGGAGGATCGCATCGGCGAGGAAGGCAAGGGCTTCCAGTACATTCTCGAAGGCATGAACCCCGAGCGTATCCTGATCGCGGCGGAGGCGGTCGGCCTTGGCAAGCTGGCTCTGGCGCGGGCCACGGAATATGCCAAGACGCGCGTGGTGTTCAACCGGCCGATCGGCAAGAACCAGGGCATCCAGCATCCGCTCGCGGTGAACTGGGTCGAGCTCGAGGCGGCGTGGCTGATGGTGATGTCGGCGGCCTGGCAATACGACAAGGGCATGCCGTGCGGCGCTGCGGCCAATGCCGCAAAGTATCTGGCGGGCGAAGCCGGCTTCTCGGCCTGCGAGCAGGCGGTGATGACCCATGGCGGCTTCGGCTACGCCAAGGAATTCCACGTCGAGCGCTATTTGCGCGAGGTCCTGATCCCGCGCATCGCGCCGGTCAGCCCGCAGCTCGCGCTCAGCTTCATCGCGGAGAAGGTGCTGGGGCTCGCGAAGTCGTACTGAACGAGCCTTGTGGCGCAAACCAAATAGGCCCGCCTATTCGGCGGCGATGCGCTCCATCGCCATGGCGCGTAGCCGGGCGCGCTGGATCTTCACGCCGTTGGCGCTGTCGGTGACGGGGAAGGCGTCTACGAGATAGATTCGCGCCGGCACCTTGTAGCCGGCGAGCCGCTCGCGCAGGCGCGCGACCAGCGTCTCCTGCATTGGCGGCTCCTTTGCCGGGATCACGAAGGCGACGCAGCGCGCCTGACCCTTGAGGTCGACTGCAACCACCTGGGCATCAGCCACGCCGGCACATGATTTGAGCTCGTCCTCGATCTCGCCGGGCGCGACGAGGAAGCCGCCGAGCCGCATGGCGTCGCCCGCGCGGGTCTCGTAGACGAAGGAACCGTCGCCGCGCAGCCGGCCGATGTCGCCGGTGCGGAAGAACCCGTCCGCGGTGATCGCATCGCGCGTCGCATCCGGATTGTTGAAATAGCCGAGGAAACGTGACGGCGCGCTGATCTCGATCTCGCCGGAAACGCCTTCGGCCGCAAGTTCGCCGGTCTCGGTGTCGCGCACGCGCACGCTTGCCTCGGGTGACATCGGCCAGCCGCCGCCCTCGATGCGGTCGGAAAAGGTGTCGCTGGTGCGGGCGATCGAGAATAGGGCCTGAACCTCGCTCGACCCGTAGAGGCCGAACAGCGGCAGGCCGCGCGCCTCGGCCTCCGCGGCAAGCTCGCGCCAGCCAGGCTGGAACGCGGCGAAGCCGCAGAGTTCGAGATGCGGGAATGGGCGTGGCGTACCGCTGAGGGCGACAATGCGCCGGAACATCTCGTCGGAGCCGAAGGCGTGCGTGATCCCCTGCGTGCTGAGGATCTCCAGTGCCGGTGCCGCCTCGAAGGCGTCGAGCACATGGACGGTCGCGCCCGCCGCGACGAAGCCGAGCAGGCTCGTCATGCCGAACGTGCCGCAGAACGGAAGCATGGCCAGCAGCGAATGACGCTGCGGATCAAGCCGAAGCGCCTTGGCGACAGAGACGGCGTGGCCCGCCAGCGTGCGCTGCGAATGCGCGACGAGCTTCGGGCCCTTGGTGGTGCCCGATGTCGTGTAGAGCAGCACCGGCAGATCGACGTCGTCCCGTATCGGAGAGGCGGCCGGATAGGGCTTTTCGAAAGCGTCGAAGCGGACACAGGGCCAATTGGCCTTGATCGCGTCCGCGCCGACCACCGCAAGCCGCTGCAGCGCCGGCACTTCGTCCTTGGCGATGTCGGCGAGGATCGCGGCAAAATCCACCGAGCGGAATGCGGCCTCGACCACCATCAGCCTGGCGCCGGACAAACGAAGCAGATGCGCGACTTCCGCGCTGCGATAGCGGGTATTGACGGCCGCGACGATCGCGCCAAGGCGGGCGGCGGCGAACAGCAGCGCGATCCATTCGATCCGGTTGACCAGCCAGACCGCGATCACGTCGCCCTTGCCGATGCCTTGCGCCGCAAGCCAGGCCGCGGTCTGCTCTATCCTTTCGGAGAACTCAGCGCGCGAGACCCGCGTGCCGTCGAATACGAAGGCGGTATCGGCGGCGGCCTCGGTCCGGATCAGCGATTGCAGTGAAAACGCGTTGGCACTCATGGCAAGGGGAGTAACCCGATCGCGCCAACCTGTCTACTTGGTGCCGAACATCCGGTCGCCGGCATCGCCCAGGCCCGGCACGATGTAGCCGTGGTCGTTGAGCCGCTCGTCGATCGCGGCGGTCCAGATCGGCACGTCAGGATGCTCGCCCTGGAATTGCGCGATGCCCTCGGGCGCGGCCAGGAGGCACACGAAGCGGATGTCGCGGGCGCCGCGGGCCTTGAGCAGAGAGGCGCCGGCGCAGGCCGAGTTGCCGGTCGCCAGCATCGGATCCATCAGGATCACGGTGCGATCCGACAGGTCCTGCGGCGCCTTGAAGTAATATTCCACGGCTTGCAACGTCTCGGGGTCGCGGTAGAGCCCGATATGGGCGATGCGCGCCGATGGCATCAGCGCCAGCATGCCGTCGAGGAAGCCGACGCCGGCGCGCAGGATCGGCGCCAGCGTGAGCTTCTTGCCGGCGATCTTGGGCGCCCGCATCGGCGCGATCGGCGTCTCGATCTCGACCAGCTCCAGCGGCAAATCCCGGGTCACCTCATAGCCAAGCAGCATCCCGATCTCGTTCAGGATCTCGCGAAAGCTCTTGGTCGAGCGATCCTTCTCCCGCATCAGCGAGAGCTTGTGCTGGACCAGGGGGTGGGCGACGATGTTGACATTGCCAGTGCTCATGAAACCGCTCTACACGTTTCCCTAGAATTGCGCCAGATCGGCCCGGCTTTTTCCGCCGGACAGGCGGCGTCAACCGGGCATCGCCACCGCGCTGCGGGCCGGGTTGCTCGCGGCATAGGCAGCCATGGTCAGTTCGCGGTTGGAGCGGAGGAGCTAGACGCCGAGCCTGCGTGCGACAAGGATGAGTGCAGCGGTTGTTCAAAGCCATCTGTCAGCACCGGCATTTTCCAGGATCCTTCCGTCAGGCTGCCTAGCCGCAATTGTCGCAAGCGAGCGGCTCGTAAAGCGGATCCAGCACAGGACGAACGGAAGGAACGCTCGGCCGCGGCACGTCCGCGGCCAATGCCCGGACCTCGACGAGGGCCGACAGCAGAGCCAGCGCGAGGTCGGAATGGCGCGCCTCGACCGCGGCGTCCAGCCAGTCCGGCAGCTCACGGGCGCGCGACAGTGCGCAATGCCACTCGCCCTCGTCATAGGCGATGCGGCGGACCTGCCACATCGGCAGCTCGAGCTCGATCAGCGCCAGCACCGCATCGGCCCAGGCCTCGACGTCGATCAGGCGCATGATGCGTGCGGGGCGTTCGCCTTGGCCGAGCGTGGGGACACGCCGGCAGGCGTGCGCGATGATGTCGAGCATCAGCGGCCGGGTCATCGCCGGTGCCGCGCGAAGCTGCTGGCTGAGGAAAGGTGGGTCGAGGCGTCGGAGAGCGGCGGTCATGTCAGGCCTCCTGGATTTGGCGTCGGTCAGTCGGCCGGCCTTGCCAGGATGGCGGGCAGTGCATTTGAAAACGAGATGGGGAAGAGGGGGGAGATATAGGGATTTCATAAGTGGCGCGTGGGTGGGCGAGGGGCGCAATCGCCCCATTCTCCGCTGTCATCCCCGCGCACGCGGGGATCCATAACCACAGGCAGTAGCTGAGGCGCAAATCAGGTCACTCCGAGTCCTCGCCCAACCTCTCCCTGTGGCTATGGATCCCGGATCTGCGCTGCGCTTGTCCGGGACGACGGGGGTTGTCTTCCGATCTCGGCCCGCGCCGGCCTTTATGAGATTCCTATATCTTCGCCATAGCCCTCATCTCGAAAACCTATGTCCGGGGTGGCACTTCAGCACGGTCGAGAATCCCGGCTGTCGCCCGTGGAAATGCATTCCATTTCCGGCGCGAGCCGCCGGGTCACCGTGAGAAAGTTGCGCCGGATCTGACGGCGCAACGAGGAGTATCGCCATGATGGACATCCTGATGCTGGTGCTGGGCTTCGTCTTCTTCGCCCTCGCGATCGGCTACACCTACGCCTGCGAACGGCTGTGACGGAGCAAACCATGATCTTCGATTATGCGCTCGCCGGTGCCGTCTCGTTCGGTCTGCTGGTCTACCTCACCTATGCGCTGCTGCGGCCCGAGCGGTTCTGACCCGTGCTGCTGCTCGTCGAATTGCTGCTGGCGGACGCGGTGCTCGTCGCCTGCCTGCTGACGGTGCTCCTGCCGCTGTTGCGGGCAAAAAGTCTGAAGGATTGCACCAAGCCTGAAGGGTTGATTCCATGACTGTGATCGGTTGGCTCCAGATCATTCTGTTTTGCGCCATTATTGTTGCGCTGGCCAAGCCGCTCGGCTGGTACATGACGCGCGTATTCAACGGCGAGCGGACGTTCCTGTCGCCGGTGCTGCGCCCGATCGAGGCCGGCATATACTGGATCTCCGGCGTCGACGAGAAGCGCGAGCAGCATTGGCTGACCTACACGGTCGCCATGCTGCTGTTCCATGTCGGCGGCTTCCTCATCATCTACGGCGTGATGCGGCTTCAGGCCGTGCTGCCCTTCAATCCGGCCGGACAGGGCGCGGTCGCTGAGGATCTTTCCTTCAACACCGCGGTCTCCTTCATCACCAACACCAACTGGCAGAACTACGGCGGCGAGAGCACGCTGTCCTATCTCGTCCAGATGCTCGCCCTGACGCATCAGAACTTCCTGTCGGCGGCAACCGGCATCGCGCTGGCGATGGCCCTGATCCGCGGCTTCTCGCGCGCCTCAATGCGCACGGTCGGCAATTTCTGGGTCGACGTGACCCGCTGCACGCTCTACGTGCTGCTGCCGATCTGCGTCGTCTACGCGCTGTTCCTGGTCTGGCAGGGCATGCCGCAGACGCTCGGCCCATATATCGAGGCGACCACGCTCGAAGGCGCCAGGCAGACCATTGCGGTCGGCCCGGTCGCTTCCCAGGTGGCGATCAAAATGCTCGGCACCAATGGCGGCGGCTTCTTCAACGCCAACGCCGCGCACCCGTTCGAGAATCCGACCGCGCTGTCGAATTTCGTGCAGATGCTGTCGATCTTCGCGCTCGGCGCCGCGATGACCAACGTGTTCGGCGGCATGGTCGGCAACCAGCGCCAGGGCTGGGCGATCCTGTCCGTGATGGGCGTGCTGTTCGTCGCAGGCGTCGCCATCACCTATTGGGCGGAGGCCAATGGCACCTCGACCATGCATGCGCTGGGCCTGACCGGCGGCAACATGGAGGGCAAGGAGGTTCGCTTCGGCATCGTCGCGTCCTCGCTGTTCGCCGTCGTCACCACGGCCGCTTCGTGCGGCGCGGTCAACGCCATGCATGACAGCTTCACCGCGCTCGGCGGCATGATCCCGCTGATCAACATGCAGCTCGGTGAGATCATCATCGGCGGCGTCGGCGCCGGCCTCTATGGCATGCTGCTGTTCGTCGTGCTCGCGATCTTCGTGGCGGGGCTGATGGTCGGCCGCACGCCGGAATATGTCGGCAAGAAGATCGAGGCACGCGAGGTCAAGATGGCGATGCTCGCGATCCTGGTGCTGCCGCTGATGTATCTCGGCTGGACCGCGGTCGGCGTGGTCTATCCGGCGGCGGTCGCCTCGATGGCCAATGCCGGCCCACACGGCTTCACCGAGGTGCTCTATGCCTTCACCTCGGCGACCGGCAACAACGGCTCGGCCTTCGCGGGCCTCACCGGCAACACGCTGTTCTACAACCTCACGCTGGCAAGCGCGATGTTCGTCGGCCGCTTCTTCATGATCGTCCCGGCGATGGCGATTGCGGGCTCGCTGGCCGCCAAGAAATCCATCCCGCCGTCGGCAGGCACCTTCCCGACCACGGGCGGGCTGTTCGTCGGCCTCGTCGTCGGCGTGATCCTGATCATCGGCGGCCTGACCTTCTTCCCGGCACTCGCGCTCGGCCCGATCGTCGAGCATCTGGCGATGAACGCTGGCAACCTCTTCTGATTGTCTGGAGTGACCTCCATGGATACGATGAAACTGCAAAAGCGTGCTGCCGTCTCGGCAATGCTCGATCCGAAGATCGTGCTGCCGGCGATCCGCGCCTCCTTCACCAAGCTCGATCCGCGGCTGATGGTCAAGAACCCCGTGATGTTCGTGGTCGAGGTCGTGGCCGCGCTGACGACGGTGATCTTCCTGCGCGACGTCGTCGCGGGCGGCGCTGGCCTCGGCTTCACCTTCCAGATCATCGTCTGGCTCTGGTTCACGGTGCTGTTCGCCAATTTCGCCGAAGCGGTGGCCGAAGGCCGCGGCAAGGCGCAGGCTGAATCGTTGCGCAAGACCCGCACCGAGAGCCAGGCCAAGCTGCTGACCGGCGCCGGCCAGGACTTCAATCTCGTGCCGGGGACCAGCCTCAAGGTCGGCGACATCGTGCTGGTCGAGGCCGGCGACACCATTCCCTCCGACGGCGAGGTGATCGAGGGCGTCGCGTCCGTGAACGAGGCCGCCATCACCGGCGAGTCCGCGCCCGTCATCCGCGAATCCGGCGGCGACCGTTCCGCGGTGACCGGCGGCACGCAGGTGCTGTCCGACTGGATCCGTGTCCGCATCACGGCGGCGCAAGGCTCGACCTTCATCGACCGCATGATCAAGCTGGTCGAAGGCGCCGAGCGGCAGAAGACGCCGAACGAGATCGCGCTCAATATCCTGCTCGCCGGTCTCACCATCATCTTCGTGTTCGCAACCGTGACCATTCCGAGCTATGCGGCCTATGCCGGCGGCTCGATCTCGGTGATCGTGCTGGTCGCGCTGTTCGTGACGCTGATCCCGACCACGATCGGCGCACTGTTGTCGGCGATCGGGATCGCCGGCATGGACCGCCTGGTGCGCTTCAACGTGCTGGCGATGTCCGGTCGCGCCGTCGAGGCCGCCGGCGATGTCGACACGCTGCTGCTGGACAAGACCGGCACCATCACGCTCGGCAACCGGCAGGCGACGGCGTTTCGCCCGGTGCGCGGCGTGACCGAGCAGGAGCTCGCCGACGCAGCCCAGCTCGCTTCCCTCGCCGACGAGACGCCGGAAGGCCGCTCCATCGTGGTGCTGGCGAAGGAGAAATACGGCATCCGCGGCCGCGACATGGCGGAGCTCGGCGCCACCTTCATTCCGTTCACGGCGCAGACCCGCATGAGCGGCGTCGATGCCGGCGGCTCGTCGGTGCGCAAGGGCGCGGTCGATGCGATGCTCAGCTATGTCGGCGGCGGCGCGCAGCTGGCGGTTGCTTCTGGCAACGCGGCGCGCGCCATTCAGCCCAGCGGGCTCTCTGAGATCGGCCGCGAGATACAGACCATCGCGGATGAGATCGCCAAGGCCGGCGGCACGCCGCTGGCGGTCGCGAGGGACGGCAAGCTGCTCGGAATCATCCAGCTCAAGGACATCGTCAAAGGCGGTATCCGCGAGCGTTTTGCCGAGCTGCGCCGCATGGGCATTCGCACCATCATGATCACCGGCGACAACCCGATGACGGCGGCTGCCATCGCAGCGGAGGCAGGGGTCGACGACTTCCTGGCGCAGGCAACCCCCGAGGACAAGCTCAAGCTGATCCGCAACGAGCAGGCCAAGGGCAAGCTGGTTGCGATGTGCGGCGACGGCACCAACGACGCCCCGGCGCTTGCGCAGGCCGACGTCGGTGTCGCCATGAACACGGGTACGCAAGCTGCCCGCGAGGCCGGCAACATGGTCGACCTCGACTCCAACCCGACCAAGCTGATCGAGGTCGTCGAGATCGGCAAGCAGCTCCTGATGACGCGCGGCGCGCTGACGACGTTCTCGATCGCCAACGACGTCGCAAAATACTTTGCGATCATTCCGGCGATGTTCCTGGCGTTCTACCCCCAGCTCAACGTCCTCAACGTCATGAATCTGTCGAGCCCGCAGAGCGCCATCCTGTCGGCGATCATCTTCAACGCGTTGATCATCATTGCGCTGATCCCGCTCGCGCTGAAGGGCGTCGCCTATCGCGCCGTCGGTGCCGGCGCGCTGCTCCGGCGCAACCTCTTGATCTACGGCCTCGGCGGCATCGTCATTCCCTTCATCGGTATCAAGGCGATCGACCTCGTCGTCGTTGCTTTACACCTGGCTTGACCGTCCCCGCGCGGTGCAAGGCGCCGCGCGCCATGACGAAGACTTAGGAGACCAACATGCTCAGAGAAATCCGCCCCGCCATCGTCCTCTTGCTGGTGCTCACCGCCATCACCGGCCTTGCCTATCCGCTGGCGATGACGGCCATCGCCGGCGCGCTCTTCCCGGCGCAGGCTCAAGGCAGCCTGATCGAGAAGGACGGCAAGGTGATCGGCTCCGCCCTGATCGGGCAGGAGTTCAGGGACAACAAATACTTCCACGGCCGTCTCTCGGCGACGGTGGCGCCCGACCCGAACGATCCGACCAAGACGGTGCCGGCGCCGTACAACGCCGCCAATTCCGGTGGCTCCAACCTCGGCCCGACCAGCAAGGCGCTGGCCGACCGGCTCAGGGAAGATGTAGACAAGCTCAAGGCTGAGAATCCGAACGCTGCCGTGCCGGTCGACCTGGTGACAACCTCCGCCAGCGGCCTCGATCCTGATATCTCGCCGGAAGCGGCGCAATTCCAGGTGCCGCGCGTGGCCAGGGCGCGGAATATGCCGGAGGATCAGGTCAAGCAGATCGTGACCGCCAATACCGAAGGCCGCTTGTTCGGTCTGATTGGCGAACCCAGGGTTAACGTTCTGGCACTGAATCTCTCGCTGGATCGCGCCGCCGCCAGGTAGCGGTCTAGGCTCGCGTCACGCAGATGATTATATTGGCAAAATGGTCCGAGAGCGCCGCGATCCCGAACAACGTCCGTCGCCCGAGGCGCTGCTGGAAGCGGCGCGGCGGGAAGGGAGCGCGAGCGGCAAGCTGAAGGTTTTCGTCGGCGCCGCCCCCGGCGTCGGCAAAACCTACGAGATGCTGCAAAGCGCCCACGCCAAGCGCAAGGCCGGCATCGACGTCGTGGTCGGCTTCGTCGAGACCCACGGCCGCGCCGAGACCGAGGCGCTGGTGCGCGGTCTCGAAGTGGTCCCGCGCAAGCGGCTCGACTATCGCGGGCAGATCGTCGAGGAGATGGATCTCGATGCGGTGATCGCGCGCCGGCCGCAGATCGCGTTGGTCGACGAGCTCGCCCACACCAATGCGCCCCTTTGCCGCCATCCCAAGCGCTATCTCGACGTCGAGGAATTGCTGTCCCACGGCATCGACGTCTACACCGCCGTCAACATCCAGCACATCGAGAGCCTGAACGACGTCGTCGCCCAGATCACCCATGTCAGGGTACGCGAGACCGTGCCGGACTCGGTGTTCGATCGCGCCGACGCGATCGAGCTGATCGACCTCACGCCCGACGATTTGATCCAGCGCCTGAAGGAGGGCAAGGTCTATGTGCCCAAGCAGGCCGAGCGTGCGCTGGAGCATTATTTCTCGCCGGGGAACCTGACGGCGTTGCGCGAGCTCGCTTTGCGCCGCACGGCGGAGCGGGTCGACGAGCAGCTCCTCAACCACATGCAGGCCAACGCGATTCCCGGGCCCTGGGCCGTCGGCGAGCGCATTCTCGTCTGCGTCAGCGAGGATCCGCGCGCCGCCGGTCTCGTCCGCTACACCAAGCGGCTGGCGGACCGGCTGCATGCCCCCTTCACCGCGGTTTCGATCGAGACGCGGCGATCGCTGCAATTGTCCGATGAGCAGCGCGACCGGCTGGCCGATACGCTGCGGCTCGCGGAATCGCTCGGCGGCGAGGCGTTGACCATTCCGGCGGTCGGTCGCCGCATCGCCGACGACGTCGTCAATTTCGCGCAAGGCAACAACGTCACCCAGATCGTGATCGGCAAATCGACCCGCTCGCGCTGGTTCGAGATGACACGCGGCTCGGTCGTCCATGATCTGGTTCGCCGCGCGGGCAACATCACGGTTCATGTCATCGCCGGCGACGAGCTGCCGGGCGAGGGGGCGCCCAAGACGGCGGTGCAGACCGCCGTGCGGTCCGAGCCGTTCAATCCGTTGCCTTATCTGAAGGCGCTCGGCATCGTGCTGATCGGACTTGGTGCCGCCAAGTTGATCCAGCCCTATTTCGGCATCGAAAACGTCGATCTCGTGCTGCTGACCTCGGTCGTGGCAGTTGCCCTGCGCTGTGGCCTGTGGCCGTCCCTGCTGGCGACTGTCGCGGCCTCGCTCTGTTACAATTTCTTCTTCCTGCCGCCGATCCACACCTTCACGATCACCGACCCGACCAACGTCGCCGCCTTCGTGCTGTTCATGGTGGTGGCCATGCTCGTCTCCAATGTTGCGGCGCGCGTGCGCACGCAGGCCGATGCCGCCATCGGCCGGATCAGGATGAGCGAGCAGCTCTACGCCTTCAGCCGCAAGCTCGCCGGCACCGCAACGCTCGACGACGTGCTGTGGGCGACGGCTTACCAGATCGCGTTGATGCTGAAAGTCCGGGTGGTTTTGCTGCTGCCGGAAGCAGGTCTGCTCACGGTGAAATCCGGCTATCCGCCCGAGGACGAGCTCGATCAGGCCGATCTCGCCGCCGCCAACTGGGCCTGGAGCAACGACCGCCCCGCCGGCCGCGGCTCGGACACGCTGCCGGGTGCAAAACGGCTGTTCCTGCCGATGCGCACCGGGCGCGGCCCGATCGGGGTGATCGGCATTGACGACGACCGCACCGGTCCGCTGCTGACGCCGGACCAGCGCCGCCTGCTCGATGCGCTGGTCGACCAGGGCGCGCTCGCGATCGAGCGCGTGCTGCTGGTCGAGGACATGGACCGCGTCAAGCGCACCGTCGAATCCGAGCGGCTGCGGTCGGCGCTCCTGACCTCGATCTCGCACGATTTAAAGACGCCGCTCGCCTCGGTGCTGGGGGCGGCCTCCACCATGCGCGATCTCGCCGGCGCGCTTTCCGACACCGAGAAGCGCGACCTGCTCGCGACCGTGATCGACGAATCCGAGCGGCTGAACCGCTTCATCGCCAATCTGCTCGACATGACCAAGCTCGAGTCGGGTGCCGTCGTGCCCAACGCGGCGCTGCACGATCTCGGTGAGATCGTGGGCAGCGCGCTGCGGCGTGCAGCCAAGATTCTCACCGCACACGAGGTCGAGCTGGTGCTGGCCGCCGATCTGCCGATGCTGCAGCTCGATGCGGTGCTGTTCGAGCAGGTGCTGTTCAACCTGCTCGACAACGCTGCGAGATATTCGCCACCCGAGACCACAATCTCGATCCGCAGCCGGCGTGACAGCGATCATGTCGTGCTCGAGATCGCGGACGAGGGGGCCGGCATCCCGCCTGATGAGCTCGAGAGCGTGTTCGACAAGTTCTACCGCGTTCAGAAAGGCGATCACGTCCGTCCCGGCACGGGGCTCGGGCTCGCCATCTCGCGCGGCTTCGTCGAGGCGATGCGGGGCACGATCTCGGCCGCCAACCGCAGCGACCGCAGTGGCGCTGTCCTCACCATCCGTCTTCCCGTTCCGGCAGAGAGCCGCGCATTGGATACCGCCGCATGAGCGCTGCCCCGATCAAGGTCCTGGTCATCGACGACGAGCCGCCGATCCGCAAATTGCTGCGGATGGGGCTGACGACGCAAGGCTATGAGATCCTGGAAGCGTCGAACGGCAAGATCGCACTGGAGAAACTCGTCGAGGAGCCGGCGCTGATCATCCTCGATCTCGGTCTGCCCGACGTGCAGGGACACGAGCTGCTGCGCACCATCCGCGCACGCAACGAAGGCGTGCCGATCGTGGTGTTGTCGAGCCGTGGCGACGAAGCCGGCAAGGTACAGGCGCTCGATCTCGGCGCCGACGATTATCTCACCAAGCCGTTCGGCATGGACGAGCTCCTGGCCCGCCTGCGCGCGGCGCTGCGGCACCAGCTCCAGATCCAGGGCGAACGCCCGGTGTTTCGCAGCGGTGATCTCTCGGTCGATCTCGTGCGCCGCATCGTCAAGGTCGGCGAGCGCGAGGTGAAGCTGTCGCCGAAGGAATACGACCTCCTGCGCGTGCTGGTGCAGCACGCCGGCAAGGTGCTCACCCACCGCTTCCTGCTGAGGGAGCTCTGGGACGAATTGACCGACGCGCAATACCTACGCGTCTATGTCCGCCAGCTCCGCCAGAAGATCGAAGCCGACCCGGAGCGGCCGCAATTTGTGCTGACCGAGACGGGGATCGGGTACCGGTTGAAGGCGGGGGATTAGGCTCCGACTTCGACAGCCCGTAGGGTGGGCAAAGGCGCAAAGCGCCGTGCCCACCATTCTCGCGATTTTGATAAAGGTGGTGGGCACGCTCCGCTTTGCCCACCCTACGATATCGAGTGCCGGGCGAGCGATCCCCTCAACCCGCCTTCCGATGTCGCGCCGTGGACCGATGCGTCTTCTTCGCAGCCCGCTGCCGTCCAGTTGCCCGCCGCGCATGCGACTTCGCGGCCGTCTTCTTGCCGCCACGTCCTTTCAGGCTCTGCTTCAGCGCATCCATCAGGCTGACCACGTTGCTGGGGCGCTCCTCGGGCTCCGGCAGCTCGATCTTCTTGCCGCTGGCCTTGCGTTTCACCAGCGCCTTCAGCGCGTTCTCGTACTCGTCCTTGAACTTGCCGGGGTCGAAATGGGCGGCCTTGGTCTGGAGAATGTGGCCCGCGAGCTCGACCATGTCCTTGGTGATCTTCGGGCTCTTGATGTCTTCGAAGAACTGGTCCTCGTCGCGCAGTTCGTAAGGAAAGCGCAGCGTGGTGCCGAGCAGGCCCTTGCCGAGCGGCTCGATCGCCATGATGTGCTCGCGGTTGGTGAGCACGATCTTGGCGAGCGCCACGCGCTCCTGGTCCTTCATGGCGTCGCGGATCACCGCAAAGGCATCGACCGCGGCCTTGCCGTCGGGTGCAAGGTAGTAGGGATGGTTGAGGTAACGCTGGTCGATCTCCTCGCTCGGCACGAAGCTCTCGATGTCGATGGTGTGGTTGCTCTCGATCTGGACCGCCTCGAGCTCTTCCGGCTCGATCTCGACGTATTTGCCTTTGCGCAGCTCATAGCCGCGGCCCTTCTGGTCGCTCTCGACGACATCGCCGGTCTCGGCATCGATCATCTGCTGCTTGAGCCGGTTGCCGGTCTCGCGGTTGATCAGATGAAACCGCGTCTTCTCGGCCGCCGTGGTCGCCGGATAAAGCACGACCGGGCAGCTGACCAGCGACAGCTTCAACGTTCCCTTCCAATAGGCGCGCGGGGCCATTCCATTCTCCAGCGTTTTCAAGGCGTTTTGGAACCCCAACCGCCCCGCGGGGTTTTGGTTCCGGATGGGACTTTGGCCGTGATAGGCTTGAATCCCCGAAAGAGAAGCGGGACCGGTCGTGCTGCAAAAACTCTCCACTTACCGACAGAAGCGTGATTTCGAGAAGACACCGGAGCCGTCGGGCAAGACGGCGGTGACGCCGTCGAAGCAGCGGCGCTTCGTGATCCAGAAGCACGATGCGAGCCGGCTGCATTATGATCTCAGGCTCGAATTCGACGGCGTGTTCAAGTCCTGGGCGGTGACCAAGGGCCCCTCGCTCGATCCGCACGACAAGCGGCTGGCGGTCGAGGTCGAGGACCATCCGCTCGACTATGGCGATTTCGAAGGCACGATTCCGGAAGGGCAGTACGGCGGCGGCACGGTGATGCTGTGGGATCGCGGCACCTGGGAGTCGGAAGATCCCGAACGCGGCTTCAAGAAGGGCGATCTGAAGTTCACACTGCATGGGGACAAGCTGCAGGGAAGCTGGGTCCTGGTCCGCATGCGCAACGACCGTACCGGCGGCAAGCGCACCAACTGGCTCTTGATCAAGCACCGCGACGAATTCGTCCGCGAAGGGGCCAAGAACGACATTCTCGACGAGGACAAATCGGTCGCCTCCGGCCGTGCGATGGAGCAGATCGCCGAGGGCAAGGGGCGCGCGCCAAAGCCGTTCATGCTGGCCAAGGGTGCCAAGACCAAGGCCGACGCGGTCTGGCAATCCAACCGGGCCGAGGAAGCGAAGGGGCAAACAGTCAAGCCGGCGCCACGTACGGCGTTGAAGGGCGGCAAGATCTCTAAGAGCGGGGCGGCGAAGAAGAAGGCCACAACTGCCACCAGTGGCAAGAAGGTCGCCGAGATGCCGGACTTCGTGCCGCCGCAGCTCTGCACCTCGGTCGAGCGGCCGCCGGGCGGCGAGGGCTGGTGCCACGAGATCAAATTCGACGGCTACCGCGTGCAGCTCCGGGTCGAGGACGGCAAGGCGACGCTGAAGACGCGCAAGGGCCTCGACTGGACCGACAAGTTCGCCTCGATCGCGAACGAGGCGGCTGCGCTGCCGGACGTGATGATCGACGGGGAGATCGTGGCGCTCGATCACGACGGTGCGCCGAATTTCTCCTCGCTCCAGGCCGCGCTGTCGGACGGCAAGACTGAAGAGCTGATCTTCTTTGCCTTTGACCTCCTGTTCGCGGAGGATCTCGATTTTCGGCGTCTGCCGCTCGGCGAGCGCAAGGCGCGGCTGAAACAGCTGCTGGGAGCGCGCAGGCGGAAATCGGCTCAGATCCGCTATGTCGAGCATTTCGAGAGCGGCGGCGATGCGGTGCTGCAATCGGCCTGCAAGCTCGAGCTGGAGGGCGTGGTGTCAAAGAAGCTGGAGGCGCCCTATCGCTCCGGCCGCACCGAGAGTTGGACCAAGGCAAAGTGCCGTGCTGGCCATGAGGTCGTGATCGGCGGCTACAAGACCACCAACGGCAAATTCCGTTCGCTGATGGCCGGCGTGCATCGCGGCGATCATCTTGTCTTCGTCGGCATGGTCGGCACCGGCTTCGGCGCGGACAAGGTCAAGCGCATCATGCCGTCCCTGAAGGCCATGGAGGCCAAGGAGAGCCCCTTCGGCGGCAAGAACGCGCCGAAGAAGAGCCGCGAGGTGCACTGGCTGAAGCCGGAACTCGTCGCCGAGATCGAGTTCGCCGGCTTCACCGCCGACGGCAATATCCGCCAGGCCGCGTTCAAGGGCCTGCGGCAGGACAAGCCCGCCGAGGAAGTCGAGGCGGAGACGCCTGTCGACACCGAGCTCGCCGAGCCCACGCCCCGCAAGCGCGCGGCGAAGACAGCCAAGCGATCGAAGGACACCGGCACCGCCGAGGTGATGGGCGTCGTCATCTCCAAGCCGGACAAGGAGCTGTGGCCCGACGGCGGTGACGGCGAGGGCGTGACGAAGCTGGATCTCGCGCGCTATTTCGAGGCGGTCGGCGCCTGGATGATCGAACATCTGAAAGGGCGGCCGTGCTCGATCGTGCGTGCGCCCGACGGCATCGGCGGCGAGACGTTCTTCCAGCGTCATGCCATGCAGGGCACCTCGAATTTGCTCGAGCTGGCCAAGGTCTCGGGCGATCGCAAGCCGTATTTGCAGATCGATCGCGTCGAAGGGCTGGCCGCCGTCGCGCAGATCGGCGGCGTCGAGCTGCATCCCTGGAATTGCGCGCCTGATGCCTACGATACGCCGGGCCGGCTGGTGTTCGATCTCGATCCGGCGCCGGATGTGGAGTTCGCCGATGTCGTCGAGGCCGCCAAGGACATGCGTCAGCGGCTCACAGACCTCGGCATGGAGAGCTTCTGCAAGACCACGGGCGGCAAGGGCCTGCATGTGGTGGTGCCGCTGCTTCACGGCGCGCGCGACAAGGTGAGCTGGAAGGAAGCCAAGGCCTTCGCGCAGGGCGTCTGCCAGTGGATGGCCGACGACGATCCAGAGCGCTATCTGCTCAACATGTCGAAGAAGCTACGCAAGGGGAAGATCTTCCTCGACTATCTCCGTAACGACCGGATGTCGACGGCGGTGGCCCCGCTGTCGCCGCGTGCGCGGGCCGGAGCCACGGTTTCGATGCCCGTCACCTGGGCGCAGGTGAAGAGCGATCTCGATCCGAAGCGCTATACGCTGCGGACCGTGCCGGGCCTGCTGCCGCGGTCGAAGGCGTGGGAGGGCTATGACGATGCGGCCGCGTCGATCAAGGCGGCGATCAAGAAGCTTGCGGAGAAGATGAAGTAGGGTGGATTAGACGGCGCAGTCCCCGCTCCAGCCGCGACACTCTAGGGTGGGCAAAAGCGAAGCGTGCCCACCACCTTCTTGTTGCGGCGAGGGAAGGTGGGCACGGCGCAAGAGCGCCTTTGCCCACCCTACGAAATCCTCGCTGGGTCGCTAGATCCGTCCCATCAGCAGCAGGATCAGCAGAATGACGATGACCAGTCCGAGGCCGCCGCCGCCGTAATAGCCGGTGCCGTAGAACGGGCCGCCGCCGATGCCGCTGAAGCCGCCAAGCAGGGCGATGACCAGAATGATCAGAATGATCGTACCGATTGACATGCGAATCTCCTCAGCCCTTTGTTGCAAGGGTCGTTTGCACCTGTCCCCTCGTGCGAGGGCAACTTGCCCCAGGGTTTTAGGTTCCGTTTTTGAAACAGGGCCACAGGTCCAAGTTGCATGGAACCTTTGCCGCGTCGTCCGGCATGACTATGTGAGGATCGATCATCACAGGGCAGGGCCATGTCAGCACCGCTTGTCGTTTCAATTCCGCATCATCTCGGCCGCGAGGAGGCGGTCCGCCGGCTCAAGACCGGGCTCGGCCGGGCGGCAGCCAGCATTCCGGTGATGCAGGTCGAGGAGGAGCGCTGGACCGGCGACAGCATGGCCTTTCGCATTCGCGCGCTCGGGCAGATCGCGACGGGTCAGGTCGACGTCGCCGAAGACCATGTCAAGGTCCAGGTGGTGCTGCCCTGGCTGTTGCAGCGCTTTGCCGAGATGGCGCAGGCCACGATCAGGAAGCGCGGGCAGTTGCTGCTGACCAAGGACGACGGAAAGTAGCTTCAGGCGCGCACGCGCGGGCGCGCGGGCCTGATGGCGCTTGCCGTGCGGGCCTCGATGACGGCGGCGGGAAAATCATGGAAAGCCTGCGTGACCGGCAGTTCGTGGCCCTCATGGCCCGTCGCGGCATAGCCCGTGATATCGACGGTCGCGTCAATTCCCTCCACCGCGGGCCATTCCCGGCCCGCTTGGGTAAACGGCGCGAACTGGCGCCCGACCACGACGATCGCCGCAGCGCGGCCATGGCGCCGGGCGTAGGCAATGACATGGTCGGCATGGGCGCCGCGCACCGCCAGCGGTTGATAGTCGCCTTGAGCGAAGACGTCGGCGAGTTCATTGCGCAGCTCGAGAAGACGCCGTGTCCAGGCCAGCTTGATCAGGCCGTCGGGCCAGCTCTTGGTCAGGCTACGCCAATCCGGATCGTCCAGTGACCTCAGCGCCGCGTGCCGCGCGCCAAAATCGACCGGGCGACGGTTGTCGGGGTCGACCAGTGACAGGTCCCAGAACTCGGTGCCCTGGTAGAAGTCGGGCACGCCGGGCAGGGTGGCCTTGAGGGTGAGCTGGCTCAGAGAATTCAAGGCGCCGAGCAGCGCCAGGCGCCGGGCCAGCGTTTGCAGTGAATCCAGGAATTCACCGGATAGTGCGGGATCGAGAATCTTGTCGATGAAGCTCTTGACGCCGTTCTCATAGGCTTCATGCGGGTTGAGCCAGCTCGTCTCTTCCTTGCCCTCGCGCGCGGCCTTCAGCGCATAGGCCTGGATGCGCTCGACGAAGCCGGCATCGACCGGTCCCTGCAGCGGCCAGGCTCCGAGCAGGGTCTGGTAGAGCATGTATTCGAACGTCGCCGACGGCGCGCGGTAATTGCCATGGAGCGTGAGGTGTGGCGCGTTCAGCACCTTCCATCGCGCCACCGCGCTGGTCCATTCGCCGGGAATCTCGCTGATCGCCGCAATGCGCGCGCGGGCGTCCTCGCCGCGCTTGGTGTCGTGGGTGGCGGTCGCCGTCATTCCCAATGGCCATTCCTTGGCGCGGGCCTGCATGGTCTCGTGGAAGGCGGAAATCGTGAGCCCGGTGCTGGCGGGATCGCCGCCGACCTCGTTCAGCGCGAGCAGCCGGTGGAATTGATAGAACGCGGTGTCCTCCAGCGACTTCGCCATCATCGGCCCGGTGAATTGCTGCACCTTCAGCGCGAAACGACGCACGCGCGGGGCGCTGTGCGGGGGGCGGCCGGGCTTGAGCAGGTCCATGGTCAGCGCGTCGCGCAGGAAGTCGAAGATGCCTTCGTCCGCGGCGAACCATTCCGCGCGGGCGCGCGCGATGGTGTCATCGATCAGCTTGCGGTCGGGCGTGGTCGGGCCGCTATTGGTCAGATAGGTGCGGTACACCGGGAAATGCAGCACATAGAGCTCAAGTGCCTGCCGCAAACTGTCGGCGGAGAAATCGCGCGTCGAGTAATGCCCGTTGGCGATGCGCGCGAGCAGGCGGGTCAGCACGGTGAACTCGCTGGTGAGCAGCGTCTCCAGCACGCGCCGCTTGGCGTCCTTGACGTAAGGCGCAAGCCGCGGCGGCCGGTTGCTGACCTGCCGCCAGGTCTCGTCAAGCGCCCCCAGGCCCCCGGCCTCGACCAGCGCATGGGTGATGACGTTCATCCATTCATAGCCGGTGGTGCCCTGAACGCCGGCGAGGTGCGGCAGGCGTTCGTGCTCGCACAGGATCTTCTCGATCACGGTGTAGAACGGCTTTGTATTTCCTTGCGCGTCGCGCACCAGCCGGCGCAGCCGCTGGCAATATTGCGCGGGGTCGCGCAGGCCGTCGATGTGATCGAGCCGGATGCCCTGCAGCTTGCCGCTGGCGATGAGCTGCTTCACCAGCCGGTGCGTGGCGGCGAAGGTGCTCGCGTCCTCGACGCGCAGACCTGCGAGCCCGTTGACGTCGAAGAAGCGGCGATAGTTAATATCGCTGGAGGCAAGCCGCCAGTGCCCGAGCTTGTAGTGCTGGCGCTCCAGCAGATGGTGCAGCGCCAGCGTCTGCGCGGGACGATCCTTGGCGGCACGATAGGCGGCAAGGCCGCGTGCGATCACCTCGGCAGCACCAGGGATCTCCCTGAGCTCGGTCTTGAACGCCGGTGCCTCCTTGCGATTGGGACGACGCAATCCCGTATAGCGCGCCGCAAGCGACAGCAGAAGTTCGCCGGCCTCCGTCTCGGCGGCATCCGCTTCCTTCACGATCATGCGCAGCATCTCGCCATAGCGCTCCGGCGCGACGGGCAGGCGATGCTCGAAATACCAGGCAGAGAAGCTTCCCTGGTCCGGATCGTAGCGTAGCTCGATGTCGCCGCGCTCGAGCGCCTCGCCATAGGACGCGCCGAGGATGGGCAGCAGCACACCGCCGCGGGCGCGATAGGCGAGCTGATCCCAGTCGATGTCGAAGGAGACCGCGTGGGGCGAAGCCTGGCCCCATTCCAGCACGTCGAGCCACCAGGGATTGTCGGCAAAATGCACGCCGACATGGTTGGGTACGAAGTCGATGATGAGGCCGAGGTCGTGCTTGGTCAGCGCCTCGCTCAGCCGGGCGAAGCCGGCCTCGCCGCCAAGCTCCGGATTGAACTGGCTGTGATCGACGGTGTCGTAGCCATGGGTCGAGCCCTTGCGCGCCTTCATCACCGGCGAGGCATAGAGATGCGTGATCCCCAGCGCCTTCAGATAGGGGACCACCGCGGCCGCCTTGTCGAAGTCGAAATCCGCGGTGAGCTGAAGCCGATAGGTCGCGAGCGGAATGGCGGGAGGCATCCTAACCTCCGAGGCGCCAGATCACCGACCAGGGCGGAAGCCGGTCGCCGGTCTCGCCGCCCCAGATCGGCGTACCCGCGCTGACATTGGAGACGATCTCGTGGTCCGACAAGTTGGCGGTCAGGCGCAGCACCGTGCCGTCGCCCATGCGCCAATGCGCGGTGAGCAGGCCGCTGTCGGCCGCCTCGGCTTCGCCGAAACTCGCGCCCCTCAGCCGCGGCATGATCTCCTTGCGGCGAAGCGCGAGCAGCTCCCGGACCAGCGCGAGCCGCGCGTCCTGCTGCGGCGTGCGGCCGGTCCAGTCGAGCACGGCCGATTGCAGCGTTGCCGGATCGAGCGGGTCGGGCACCTCGTCGCCGTACTTCTCGTAAGCCCAGGCATATTCCTGCTTACGCCCCTTGCGGACGGCATCGGCGAGTTCGCCGTGGAAATCGCAGAAGAACGGAAAAGGCGCCGTGGAGCCCCATTCCTCACCCTGAAACAGCATCGGCACCATCGGCGCGAGCAGTGTCACTGCAAGCGCCGCTTCGATCTGCTGCGATGATGCCAGGCTCTCGAGCCGGTCGCCGAGCGGACGATTGCCGATCTGGTCGTGGTTTTGCAGGAAATTGACGAAGGTCGCCGGCGGCAGCTTGCCGCTCGGCTCGCCGCGCGGCTTCTTGCCCCAGAACTCCGAAACCTCGCCCTGGTAGACGAAGCCGGAGGCCAGCGCGCGGGCGAGATCGAGCCGTGGCGTTTGATAATCCGCGTAGTATCCGGCGAGCTCGCCGGTCAGCATCACGTGCCAGACGTGGTGATAATCGTCGTTCCACTGTCCCCGATATTTGCCATTCGGCGGCTCCTGCGCCGCGTCGAGCAGGCTGGCGCGATTGTCGCCGTTCTCCAGCACGAGATGGATGCGCCGCCCCGTGGCCTTGGCAAGCTCGCCGGCGGCGACGCTGAGGTCCTGCAGCATCGACTGCTCGCCGGGGATTGCCATGATGTGATTGGCGGCATCCAGCCTCAGGCCGTCGAAACGGTAGTCGCTGAGCCAGGACAGCGCGTTCTCGACCGCGAATGCGCGCACCTGCGGCACGCGATAGTCGATCGCACTGCCCCAGGGCGTGTGAGCATCGGTGAAGAAGGTCGGAGCATAGCGGCCGAGATAATTCCCCTCGGGCCCGAAATGATTGTAGACGACGTCGAGGAATACCATCAGCCCGCGCAGATGCGCTTCGTCGATCAGCGTCTTCAGGTCTTCGGGCCGGCCATAGGCGCTGTCGGGCGCGTACCACAGCACGCCGTCATAGCCCCAGCCGCGGCGCCCGGCGAAATCGGCCAGCGGCATCAATTCCAGCGCGGTGATGCCCGTTGCGACAAGATGATCGAGCTTGTCGATCATGGCGCGGTAAGTGCCTTGGGAGGTGAAGGTGCCGACATGGGTCTCGATCAGCACGGTCTCTTCCCAGGGCCGGCCGCGCCAATCGCGCGCACGCCACGAAAAGGCGTCGTGATCGATCACCTCGCTCGGGCCGAACACATCCTCGGGCTGAAAGGCCGAGGCGGGATCGGGTACCTCGATCTCGTCGTCGATCCTGAACTTGTAGGGACTGCCGGCGGTGAGGCCGGAAATATCCGCCACGTACCAGCCATCCTGCCGGCGCTGCATCGCGTGTCTTCGGTCGAGCAGGAGGTCGACACGGCGAGCGCCAGGCGCCCACAGGCGGAACGACACGCCGTCCTTTGTCGGCCTCGCCCCGAAGGATGGCCTCATAGCGCCCCCGCGAAGGCGAGTACGGAGCGCGGCGGCGCCTTGCTATCGCTCCCGGGCGGGAACTCGACCGTATTCAGCTTGGCATCGGTCGTGTTCAAGATCTGCTGCCAGCTCTTGTATTCGGGCATTTTGGGCAATTTGAATGCGATCTCTTCGGGGGCGGCGTTCAGTACGATAAAGATCGCGGCCCCACCCGGTTCCATCGGGCCCATCACATAGGAGAGGAATCTTCCCTCCGGGAATTTCCAGTCGTTCTCCGTCATCTCGTCACCCGCAGGTGTCAGCCACAATGCGCCGTACGACACGCCGTCTGCGGGGCGGCCGTCGAGCCAGCGATGGCTGCGAAGTTGCGAGAACCGGCGGCGGATGTCGGCGAGATGGCCGACGAAATCGACCATGTCGTCGCCCTCTTTGCCGAGATTGTCCCAGCCGACCCAGCCGATCTCGTTGTCCTGGCAATAGGCGTTGTTGTTGCCGGATTGCGAGTTGCCGACCTCGTCGCCGGCGAGGATCAGCGGAACACCCTGCGCCAGCATCAGACAGGCCAGCACGTTCTTGCGAAGCTGGCGGCGCAGGGCGATGATATCAGGATCGTCGGTCGGACCCTCGACACCGCAATTGTTGCTGTGGTTGTCGTTGGAGCCGTCGCGGTTGTCCTCGCCGTTGGCCTCGTTGTGCTTCTCGTTGTAGCTGAAGAGGTCGGCGAGCGTGAAGCCGTCGTGGACGGTGATGTGATTGATGCTGGCGCGCGGCCGCCGTCCGTCATGGTTGAACAGGTCGGAGGATGCCGTCATCCGGCTGGAGATGTCGCCGATCAGGCTGCCTTCGCCGCTCCAGTAGCGGCGCATGGCGCTGCGATAGCGATCATTCCATTCCGACCATTGCGAGGGGAATGCGCCGACCTGGTAACCGCCGAGGCCAAGGTCCCAGGGTTCGGCGACGAGCTTGACCGTCGCGAGCACCGGATCCTGCCGGATCGCGGTCAGGAACGAGATGCCGCGATCATAACCGTTCGGTCCGCGCGCGAGCGTGGTGGCGAGGTCGAAGCGGAAGCCGTCGACGTGGCAGACCTCGACCCAGTAGCGCAAGGAATCCATCACCATCTGCAGCACGCGCGGATGGGTGAGATTGACCGACGAGCCGCAACCGGTGAAGTCGTCGTAATAGCGCGGGTTCTCGCGGTTGAGCCAGTAATAGGAGGCGTTGTCGATGCCGCGGTAGCACAGCGTCGGACCAAGATGGTTGCCTTCGGCGGTGTGGTTGTAGACGACGTCGAGCATCACCTCGATGCCGGCATCGTGCAGGCGCGCCACCGTGGTGCGGAAGGAGTCGAGCGCGTTGTCCTGGGCGTAGCGCAGCTCCGGCGCGAAGAACGAGAGCGAGTTGTAGCCCCAGTAATTGGCGAGCTTCTTCTCCACCAGGATGCGGTCGTCGACGAAGCTGTGCACCGGCAGCAGCTCGACCGTGGTGACGCCGAGCTTCTTCAGGTGCTCGATCATCGCCGGCGAAGACAGCCCGCCATAGGTGCCCCGCAGGTTCGGTGGCACGTCGTCGCGCTTCTGGGTCAAACCCTTGACGTGAGCCTCGTAGATGACGGTGTCTTCCCATGGGATGTTGGGACGGATCTCGCGGCGGCCCCAGTTGAAGGTCTCGTCGACCACGACGGCCTTGGGCATGCCGCGGGCATTGTCGCGCCGGTCGAAGGAGAGATCCTCGCGCGCGCTTCCGGTGCGGTAGGCAAAATGCGCATCGCTCCAGACCAGGCGTCCCGCGAGCCGCTTGGCATAGGGATCGAGCAGCAGCTTGTTCGCGTTGAAGCGGTGGCCGTGCTCAGGCTCGTAGGGGCCGTGCACGCGATAGCCGTAGAGCTGGCCGGGCGAGACGTCGTTGAGATAGCCGTGCCAGACATCCTCGGTTCTTTCAGGCAGCTCGATGCGTTCGAGCTCGCGGCGGCCTTGCGCGTCGAACAGGCAGAGTTCCACCTTCTGTGCGTTCGCGGAGAACAGCGCGAAATTGGTGCCGCGTCCGTCCCAGCTTGCGCCGAGGCGTGCAGGCGATCCAGCAGTCAGGCGCATGTGTCAGCTTTCCGGAACGAGGAAGATCGCGGCGAGCGGCGGAATGGTGAGGCGGAGCTCGGGCGCCTTGCCTTCAACGGCATGAACCTCGCCGATGTTCCCGACATTGCTGCCGCCATAATGGGCGGAGTCCGAATTGAACACTTCCTTCCATTTGCCGGCAAAGGGCACGCGAACGCGATAGTTGCGATAGACATTGGGAGAGAAGTTGATGATGACGAGACACCGCGCCTGCTCGTCGAATCCCTTGCGCAGCCAGGCGAACACGTTGCGGTTGGCATCATCCGTGATCAGCCATTCGAAGCCGGCCTGGTCGCAGTCCATCTGGTGCAGCGCCGGCACCGCGCGGTAGAGCCGGTTGAGGTCGCGGATCAGTGACTGGATGCCGGAATGATACTTGTATTCGAGCAGGTGCCAGTCGAGCGACTGGTCGTGATTCCATTCGCGGCTCTGGGCGATTTCCGCGCCCATGAACAACAGCTTCTTGCCGGGATGGCCGAACATGAAACTGTAATAGGCGCGCAAATTCGCAAAGCGCTGCCACTCGTCGCCGGGCATGCGGCCGAGGATCGAGCGCTTGCCGTGCACGACCTCGTCATGCGAGAGCGGCAGGATGAAGTTTTCCGAGAAGGCGTAGTGCAGGCCGAACAGGATGTCGCCGTGATGGTGCTTGCGATGGATCGGATCCTTGCTGATGTAGTTCAGCGTGTCGTGCATCCAGCCCATGTTCCACTTGTAGCCGAAGCCGAGCCCGCCGAATTCGACCGGGCGTGAGACCTGCGGCCAGGCCGTGGATTCCTCGGCCGCCGTGGTCGCCTGCGGGAAGCGCGCGAATACTTCCGTGTTGAAGCGGCGCAGGAAGTTGATCGCCTCGATGTTTTCGCGGCCGCCATATTGGTTCGGGATCCAGGCGCCGGGCGGCCGGCTGTAGTCGAGATAGAGCATGGACGCGACGGCATCGACGCGTAAGCCGTCAATGGCATAACGCTCCATCCAGAACAGCGCGTTCGACACCAGGAAGTTCGTCACTTCGGTGCGGCCGTAATTATAGATCAAGGTGCCCCAGTCGAGATGGCGGCCCTGGAGCGGGTTGGCGTGCTCGTAGAGCGCGGTGCCGTCGAAGCTGCCGAGCCCGTGGGGATCGTCGGGGAAGTGACCGGGCACCCAATCGAGCAGCACGCCGACGCCTTCGCGGTGGCAGGCATCGACGAGGGCGGCAAAATCCTCCGGCGTGCCGAAGCGGCTGGTCGGCGCATAGAGGCCGGTCGGCTGATAGCCCCAGGAGCCATCGAAGGGATGCTCGCTCACGGGCAGGAATTCGAGATGGGTGAAGCCCATGTCGCGGGCATAGGCCGGCAACTGTTCGGCCAGCTCGCGATAGGTCAGCCATTCATCGCCGTTCTTGCGACGCCACGAGCCGAGATGGACCTCGTAGATCGACATCGGCGCCGACAGCGCGTTGATGCCGTCAGGCGCCGGGCGCGGACGCGCCAGATCCGCCTCGTCGAACACGATGGAGGCCGTCTTCGGCCGGACTTCGCTGGCAAAGGCCATCGGGTCTGATTTCAGCGGAAGCAGATGGCCGTGCGGCCCGATGATCTCGAACTTGTAGTGATCGCCGGCTTTGGCATGCGGAATGAACAATTCCCAATACCCGGCGCCGCGCACCCGCATCGGATGGCGACGTCCGTCCCAGAAATTGAAATCGCCGACCACGGAAACGCGGCGTGCGTTCGGCGCCAGCACCACGAAGCCGATGCCGTCGATGCCCTCGAGCCGCATCGGATGCGCCCCGAGCTTGTCGTAAAGGCGCTGATCGGTGCCTTCGCCCAGCAAATAGAGGTCGAAATCGGTCAGGATCGGCGGAAAGCGGTAGGCGTCCTCGAACTCGACGACGTTGCCGCCGAATTTTGCGCGCAGCTGATAGTGCTTCGAGCCATTGGGCAGGGCCCCGATGAACAGGCCGGAATCGTGCACGCGGTCGAGCGGAGCGACTTCGCCACGCTCGCCGACTGCCTCGACATTTGAGGCCTCGGGGAGAAAGGCGCGCACCACGCTTTTACCGCCCTCGGGATGCAGCCCGAGATAGTGGAAGGGGTCGGAGTGGCGGCCCTCGATGATCGCATAGGCCTCGGCAGGCAGTTTAGGCATGGGCTTCGCTCCCGGCACTGGACAGAATGCGAAGCAGTCCGGTCAGCGGCGCATGGAGCCCCTCAGGCCGGTTGGACAGCTCGTACTCTACTTCATCGAAGGCTTGATCAAGCAGGAAAAACCTTAACAGGCCTTCTGCGGATTGCCGATCCTCCGGCCACAGCCGTCGATCGGTCACGGCCTCGCGATAGGCGGACAGGAAGGTTGCGGCGGTTCGCTCGCGCCATTCGTCGAGCGCGGCGGTGATCCGGCCCTGCTCGTCGGAGGCACCCGTGAGTGCGCGGCTCAGCGCCGCGTTAACCGAAAGATCGATCGAGCGGATCAGGCCGGCGACGTCGCGCGCGGCAGGCAGCTTGCGCCGCTTGTCGGCCAGCGGCACACGGGGATTGCCGTCAAAGTCGATGATGAAGATATCGTCCTTCACGATCAGAGTCTGCCCGAGGCGGAAGTCGCCATGATGACGGATGTTCAGCCCGCCGATCCCGGAAGGCAATAGCGCATTCAGGGTGGCGGGCAGGGACGCGCGCACGGCGGCGAGCTGGTCGATCAGCGGCCGGTCCGCCTCCCGCAGGCCGTCGCGGCTGTCGGCCAGCCGTTCGAAAATCCGCTCGGCCCGCGCCTTGAGGTCGGACACGAGGCGTTTGACGTGCGCAGAGCCGATCGGCTCCGGGGCGAGATCGTCCGGCTTTGCCGCCGCCAGGGCAACATGCAACTCGCCGAGCCGCCGGCCGATCTGCGCGATGAAGTGCAGATAAGGCGCTTGCTCCTGGGTCTCGCGCGGCGCTTCGCCTGCCGACAACACGCGTTGCTCGTCGATATAGCGATCGAGATAACCCGTGGTCACGGTCCAGCCGTCACCCTGGTTCTCGACATAGGCATGGAGCACGCCGAGCGTGCTGCGCTGATCGCCTTCGACCAGCTCGACGCTGCCGAGCAACGCCGGCGTATTGGCAAAGCGCGCGACCTCGGTGAGATAATGGCCGATCTCGATCTCGGGATTGATGCCACTTTCGAGCTGGCGGTAGAGCTTGGCGACGTACTGGTTGTCGACCAGCGCGGTGCTGTTCGATTGCTCGATCGCGCGGATGCGTTCGGGCTCCTTGATGGTGTAATCGGCGAATCGGCTGGTCGCCTTGAACTCCAGCCGCAGATTGTTCTCTTCCACCACCAGGTTCTGCGACAGGTTGCGCAGGAACAGGCCGATGAAGATCTGATCGGTCGCCACGTCGAGCAGCGTGCCCTCGCGCGCGCCCTGGCGCACGGCGGCGAGCGCCTTCGGGTTGAACCGCTCGCGGTCGAAGCGCACCCACTCGATCTGCATCGGCAGCACGTAACGCGGCGCAGCGTCCTGGTCCGGCCTCTCAAAGAACGCGATCCAGGGCCTGTTGTCGCCGATGTCGCAGAACGGCACCGCCGAGGTCAGCGCGGTCTTGATGTGCTTGGGATTGTGCTCGGGATACCACCGCGTCCGCGACAAGAATCCCGGCAGCACGTCGCGCTCGAACACGCCGCGCTCGCGGGCGAGCGACACCCAGTTCGAGTTCACCGGCACCACCAGCGTCTCGAACTCTGGCACCGCGCGCGGCGTCACCGGCTCGGACTTGTCACGCTCCTGGAGCTGGAACCAGTAGAAGCCGTAGGGCCCCAGCGTGATCATGTAGGGCAGTTCGCCGATCGCCGGAAAACGCGTCCGTCCCAGCATCTCCTGCGGGATGCGGTCCTTCCAAGGCGACAGGTCGAGCTCGGTCGCTTGCGCTGCGCGCGACAAATTGGCGACGCAGAGGATCACCTCGTCGCGGTATTGGCGGACATAGGCGAGCACGGCGCGATTGGCCGGGCGGATGAAGGTCATGGTGCCGCGGCCGAAAGCGAGCGTCGACTTGCGCACCGAGATCAGCCGCTTGGTGGCGCTGAGCAACGACGACAGGCTGCGCGACTGCGCCTCCACATTCACCGATTCGTAGCCGTAGACGGGATCCATGATCAGCGGCGCGTAGAGGCGGGCCGGGTCGCAGCGTGAGAAGCCGCCGTTGCGGTCAGGGCTCCACTGCATCGGCGTGCGGACGCCGTTGCGGTCGCCGAGATAGATGTTGTCGCCCATCCCGATCTCGTCGCCGTAATAGATGATCGGCGTGCCGGGGAAGGACAGCAGCAGCGAGTTCATCAGCTCGATCTTGCGCCGGTCATTGTCCATCAGCGGCGCAAGGCGCCTGCGGATGCCGACATTGATGCGGGCACGGGGATCGTTGGCGTAGGTGGTCCAGAGATAATCGCGCTCGACGTCGGTGACCATCTCCAGCGTCAGCTCGTCATGGTTGCGCAGGAACAGCGCCCATTGGCAGCTTGCCGGAATGTCCGGCGTCTGGCGCAGAATGTCGGTGATCGGAAAGCGGTCCTCCTGCGCGATCGCCATGTAGATGCGCGGCATCAGCGGGAAGTGGTAGGCCATGTGGCACTCGTCGCCGCGGCCGAAATATTCCTGCACGTCCTCCGGCCATTGATTGGCCTCCGCGAGCAGCAGCTTGCCCTTGGAGTAGGAATCCAGCTCGTGGCGCAGGCGCTTGATGATCGCATGCGTCTCGGGGAGGTTCTCGTTGTTGGTGCCGTCGCGTTCGCACAGATAGGGAATGGCGTCGAGCCGGAAGCCGTCGACGCCGGCGTCCAGCCAGCGCTTCATCACCTGGATGAGCGCGCTGACCACGCGCGGATTGTCGAAATTGAGATCGGGCTGGTGCGAGAAGAAGCGGTGCCAGTAGAACGCGCCGGCCTCGTGATCCCAGGTCCAGTTCGACTTTTCGGTGTCGGTGAAGATGATGCGCGTGCCCTGGTATTTCTGGTCGGTGTCGCTCCAGACATACCAGTTGCGGGCGCTGGAGCCGGGATGGCTGCGGCGCGCGCGCTTGAACCATTTGTGCTGGTCCGAGGTGTGGTTGACGACGAGTTCGGTGATGACGCGCAGGCCGCGCTTCTGCGCTTCCTGGATGAAACGCTTGAAGTCCTTCATCGTCCCGAAATCGGGATTGACCGAGCCGTAGTCGGCGATGTCGTAGCCGTCGTCGCGGCCGGGCGAGGGGTAGAACGGCAAAAGCCACAGCGCGGTGACGCCGAGCTCCTGCAGATAGGGCAGCTTCTCGGTCAGGCCGGCGAAATCGCCGATCCCGTCATTGTTGCTGTCGGCGAAGGCCTTGACGTGGAGCTGATAGATAATGGCGTCCTTGTACCAGAGCTCATCCACGATCTCAGCAGCCTCAAGCTTCTTGGTGTCGACGGAAGACAGAACATTCATGGCGTGGCCCCTTACGCCAGGCAGCGGAACAAGAGCGCCGGATCGCGGTCGGGATCGATACGCAACCTGATCCCGCCCCATTCGATGCGGGACTGTTCGCCGGTGAGAAGGTTTTCGAGTGTCGTCATATGATGCCGCTGCCCGCCGGCGTCAACGGTGACGTCGCCGAGCGGCAGCCAGCACTCGCGCAAATGGCCCGAAAGCGCGATCACGATGAGGACGGTGTTGGCCGGCTCGGCCGCCTCCTTGACGAAGGCGATCGTCTCGCCGTCCTCAATGCCGAGAAACCGCAAATTTGCCGTTTGCTGGAGCGCGGCATTGTCGTTGCGGATGCGGTTGAGACCGGCAATGTAGGACTTGATGTTGCCGGGCCGGTCCCAGTCGCGTTGCCGGATCTGGTATTTCTCGGAATCCAGATATTCCTCGCGGCCGGGCATCGCCTCGTGTTCCAGCAGCTCGAAGCCGCTGTAAACGCCGTAGCTGCCCGACAATGTCGCCGCCAGCGCAACGCGCGACTTGAACGCCCAGGCCTCTCCGCCCTGGAGATGATAGGGCAGCAGGTCGGGCGTGTTGACGAACAGGTTCGGGCGATAGAAGTCGCGCTCGGGATAGCGCGTCAGCTCGCCGAGATATTGCTCCAGCTCCCACTTTGTCGTGCGCCAGGGGAAATAGGTGAAGGACTGCGCAAAGCCCAGCTTGGCGAGGCCTTTCATCAGCTTCGGCCGGGCAAACGTCTTGGAGAACAGGATCACCTCGGGATGCCGGCGGCGGATGTCGCGGATCAGCCAGTCCCAGAATGCAAGCGGCGCGGTGTCGTGGTTGTCGATGGCGAAGATGGTGACGCCTTGGTCGATCCAGAACAGCATGGCATCGCGAAACCCGTTCCACAGCCCGGCCCTGTCGACGGAGTCGAAATCGGGGATCACGATGTCCGAATAGGGTCCATCCGCGGTCCGCACCGAGCGGTCCGGCCGCCATTTGAACCATTCCGGATGCTGCGTCAGCCAGGGATGGTCGGGCGAGCATTGCACGGCGAAATCGAGCGCGAGCTCGAGACCGTATTCCAGGCAGGTCGCAACCAGCGCGCGGAAATCCTCGATGGTGCCGAGATCGGGATGCAGCGCATCGTGGCCGCCCTCGGCGGCTCCGATCGCGTAGGGCGAGCCGGGCTCGCCGTCGGTTGCCACCGGCGCATTGTTGCGGCCCTTGCGACGGCTGCGGCCGATCGGCTGGATCGGCGTCAAATAGAGCACGTCAAAACCCATCGCGGCGATATCGGGCACGCGGGCGATGCAGTCGCGCAGCGTCCCGTGCTGGCCGGCGACCTGGCTCTGGCTGCGCGGCATCATCTGATACCAGGCGCCGAAGCGCGCCTTGTCGCGGTCGACGGTCAGCGGGAAAGGCTGCGAGCGGGTCAGGTCTGGCCGGGACTGGCTCTCTGCCATGGCATTGCCGAGCTCGGCCGCAAGCAGCGAGGCGACGTCGCCGGTCTGAAGATAATCCTCGCACTGTCTGACGATGACCGCTGCCGCGTCCTGTCGCGCGCCATGCGCCTTGGTCAGGAGCCCGGCCCCCTCGATCGCATCGAGGCTGACATCGGCACCCATTCGCTGCTTGCGCGCGACTCCGTGCGACCAGGTGGCGAACTCGTCGGTCCAGGCCTCGATCGCGTAGACATGTTGGCCGGGCTCAACGGGTGTGAATCCGCCGGACCAGCGGTCATTGCCCCGATGGTCCATCGGCTCGCGCTTCCAGTCGCGGTCCTGCTCGCGGCGCCAGATCAGCGCGGCCCCGACCACGGCATCGCCATCGCGGTAGACATCGGCCCACACCTCCATGCGCTCACCCGCGATCCGCTTCACCGCGAAGCGGCCGGCGTCGATTGCGGGATAGACGTCCTCGATCAGGAAAGCGCTGCCGGCTGCGGCACTTTCGACAGTTTGAATTGTCTTGTTCACGGTGATGCCATTGACAAGAAAGCAGGAGCCCGTTTCCCTTGTCGGGAACCTACGCTTGGTACCTATATAGAAAGCCGGTTGTGTGTCATTAGTTCCCTCGGGAACGGGTGGCGCGGTCTGCGAGTTAGGGCTGACTAACGTCTTCCACCGTCTCGTTAAAATTGATGCCCCCGGCAAAAGGGTGGCCTGCAAGCTGCGTGCCGAATGGATCTTTTAGCTCAAGCCCGGATCAAGGGCGTTCAATCCGAATTCATCGACGCCCTCGGAAAGCTGCGGGTCACCGATCCCGTGGCCCTCAAATCCATTCTCGATGCCCTGCCGGAGAAGCGGGTTTACCGCTTCGTCAGCGGGCCGGTCGTGGTCCGCGCCTTGGGGCATCCGCGCACCGAATTGGCGACGATCGGCGCGCCGCCGCTGAAGTGGAAATTGGCCGCAAAGGGGGAGGTGATCGCCGAGGGCGAGACGCGCGAGCCCGTGATCCCCTGGCCTGCCGGCCTGCCGCTCGGCTATCACCGGTTGACACTGACCGATGCCGAAGGTGTGACGGAAGAGGTGCCGATGATCGTGGCGCCCGAGCGCGCCTTCGGCGGCGATTTCGATCGCGGCTGGCTGCTTGCCGTGCAGCTCTACAGCGTCCGTTCGGACCGCAATTGGGGCATCGGCGATTTCACCGATCTCGCCGATCTCGTCCGGCTCGCAAAGCAGCTGGGGGCTGACGGTGTCGGACTCAATCCGTTGCATGTCCTGTTCGACGACCACCCGGCCGATTGCAGTCCCTACTCGCCGAATAGCCGGCTGTTCCTCAATCCGCTCTATATCGACGTCGAAGCCATTCCCGAATTCTCCGCAGACCTCGTGCCCGACGCGGCCGCGACCGCGGCCCGTCTGCGCCAAGGCGATCGCGTCCCCTATGCCGACATGGCGGCGTTGAAATGGCTGGGCCTGCGCGCCGCCTTTGACAGCTTCGTGACGACGGCAAGCGCGGCGCGCCGCAAGGCGTTCGACGCCTTCCGCGCCGCCCGCGCGCCGCTATTGTCCCGCTTCGCCTGCTTCGAGGTGCTGCGCCATCGTTTCACCGCGCCATGGTGGGAATGGCCGGTTGAATGGCAGCAACCGGACGAGGCAAAATGCGCCAGCTTGCGCAATGGGCCTGACAAGCGCGAGGTCGAGTTCGTCGAATTCGTGCAATGGACCGCAGATAGCCAGCTGCATGCTGCCAAGGAGCTTGCCAGCCAGCTCGGCATGCGCGTCGGGCTCTATCTCGACGTCGCCGTCGGCGTGCAGTCCAACGGCTTCGATGCCTGGAACGAGCAGATGGCGATCTCCCGTCATCTCGCCGTCGGCGCGCCGCCCGACGTGCTCAACACCATCGGCCAGGACTGGGGTCTTGCCGGCTTCAACGCCGGCGGCCTGGAAGCGCAATCCTTCGTGCCGTTCGCCGACATGCTGGCGGCCTCGATGCGCCATGCCGGCGCGATCAGGCTTGATCACGTGCTGGGCCTGAAGCGGCTTTATCTCGTGCCCCGCGGCTTCAAGCCGGATAACGGCGCCTATGTGCAGATGCCGTTCGAGGCGCTGCTTGGCGCCGTGGCGCGCGAGAGCGCGGCCCACAAATGCATCGTGATCGGCGAGGACCTCGGCACCGTGCCGGAAGGTTTTCGCGAGACCATGCAGGATTTCGGCATCTGGTCCTATCTGGTCATGATGTTCGAGCGCGACGATGCCGGCCATTTCCGCAATGTCGACCATTACCGGCCCAACGCGCTGGTCACGCTGAACACGCATGACCTGTCGACCTATGCCGGCTGGCGCTCCTTCGGCGACCTGAAGATGAAGCGCTCGCTCGGGCTCGATCCCGGTGAGAACGACCAGGCGCGCTGGGATGCGCTCGGCAGGCTCGACGAGATCCTGCGCCAGAACGGCATTCGTGCCAACGACCTCTATTCGGTGCTCGCCTTCCTGTCGCGCACGCCGTCGCGGCTGCTCGCGGTCTCCATGGAGGATCTGCTCGGCGTGATCGACCAGCCCAACATTCCCGGCACGATCGACGAGCATCCGAACTGGCGCCAGCGCCTTCCTGTCGCGCTCGACAAGATCGCCGCGAAGGTCGATCTCACGGCCTTGCGAGCAGCGACGCGGGAACGTTCGTTGAATGGCGGGAGTTGACGGCGCAAGGGCTTCCAGGGGCTGTTAAGGCTCGCACGACGTTGTCTCAGAGGATCGAGGACTATGCGCTGATCGGTGATTGCGAGACCGCGGCGCTGGTCGGGCGCAACGGCTCGATCGACTGGCTGTGCTGGCCCGCCTTCGATTCCGATGCCTGCTTTGCCGCCATCCTCGGCAGCGATAAGAACGGCCGCTGGCTGGTTACGCCGGCCGAGGACGTCACCAGCATCTCACGCCGCTATCTCGGCAACACTCTCATCCTCGAAACGCGTTTCGAGACGAAGAGCGGCACCGTTGCGCTGATCGATTTCATGCCGCCGCGCGGCAAGGCGTCCGACATCGTGCGGCTGGTCCGCGGCGTCAGCGGCGCGGTGAAGATGCGGATGGAGCTCGTCATCCGCTTCGGCTTCGGCATCGATATCCCCTGGGTGCGGCGGATCGACCATTCGCTGATGGCCATCGCCGGCCAGGATATGACCGTGCTGCGCACGCCTGTCGAAACTCGCGGCGAGGATCTGACCACGGTTGCCGATTTTGAGGTGAAGGCCGGCGAGACGGTACCCTTCGTGCTGACCTACGGCCCCTCGCATCTGGAGCCGCCCGCGCCGATCGATCCGGAGATCGCGCTTCAGGACACCGAAAAGTTCTGGCAGGATTGGTGCGGCCATTGCACCCGCGACGGCGACTATCAAGACCTCGTCATGCGCTCGCTGATCACGCTGAAGGCGCTGACCTTCGCGCCGACCGGCGGCATCGTCGCGGCACCCACCACCTCGCTGCCGGAAAAGCTCGGGGG
This sequence comes from Bradyrhizobium sp. CCBAU 11430, assembly GCF_028128855.1. Taxonomy (NCBI): domain Bacteria; kingdom Pseudomonadati; phylum Pseudomonadota; class Alphaproteobacteria; order Hyphomicrobiales; family Nitrobacteraceae; genus Bradyrhizobium; species Bradyrhizobium sp. CCBAU 11430. Next base: position 36,123 of record NZ_LBJV01000058.1, on the reverse strand, counting down.
CAGCAGGAACTGGGACTATCGCTTCTGCTGGCTGCGCGATGCCACCTTCACGCTGCTGGCGCTGATGAACTCGGGATACACCGAGGAAGCCCTGGCCTGGCACAATTGGCTGCTGCGCGCGGCGGCCGGCTCGCCGGCGAACATGCAGATCATGTACGGCATCTGGGGCCAGCGGAGGCTCTTGGAATGGGAGGCGGGCTGGCTCAAGGGCTATGAGGGCGCCAAGCCGGTGCGCGTCGGCAATGCCGCCCATGCGCAGCTCCAGCTCGACGTCTATGGCGAATTGATCGACGCCTTCCACCAGTCGCGCATGGCCAAGCTCAAGCTGGACGACGAAACGACATGGGCGCTGGAATGTGCCGTGCTCAATCATCTGGCCGAAGTCTGGGACCGGCCCGATCACGGCATCTGGGAGCGGCGCGGCCAGCCCAGGCACTACGTCTTCTCCAAGGTGATGACCTGGGTCGCCTTCGACCGCGGCATCAAGAGCGCCGAGACCTTCGGCTTCAAGGCGCCGCTGCTGCACTGGCGTACGTTGCGCGAGGCCATTCATCGCGACGTCTGCAACCGGGGGTTCGACGTGGAGGAAAATGCCTTCGTCGAATCCTACGGCTCGAAATTGCTCGATGCCAGCGTGCTGCTGCTGCCGGCCGTGGGCTTCCTGCCGCCGTCGGACCCGCGCATCCGTGGCACCATCGCCGCGGTCGAGACATGCTTGGTGCGCGACGGCTTCGTGCTGCGGCACGATCCGCGCGAGCTGCCTGCAGGGCAGCCGCCGCTCGAAGGCGCGTTCCTGGCCTGCAGCCTGTGGCTCGCCGATGCCCATGTGCTCGCCGGCGATCTCGACAAGGCGCAGATCTTGCTCGATCGCGTGGCCGGCATCGCGAATGACGTCGGGCTGCTGGCCGAGGAATACGATTCAGTCGCCCGGCGCCAGACCGGCAATTTCCCGCAGGCGCTGACCCACATCGCGCTGATCAACACCGCGCACAATCTGTCGGCGGCAAGGCAGCAGTGCGACAAGCCGGCGGTGCAGCGGTCGAAGTAATAGCGCTCTCTCCGTTCCCTCCCCCACAAGAGGGGAGGGAACGCACCGCAGTGGAAAAGCCTGTCGAGGCTCTTCACATCAAGTTCAGCCCACCCCATTCCACTTCAAGATCATCTCCATCGCCTCGGCAAAGCCATCCTGCTCGTTGCTCGCAGTGACGTGCGTCGCCTGGTCCTTGACGTAGTCGGTGGCGTTGCCCATGGCGATCGAGATGCCGCTGACGGCGAACATCGCAAGGTCGTTCTGCATGTCGCCGATGGTGGCGACGGCGCCGGTCGCAATGCCCAGGCGCCTGGCCATCGCCTCCACGAATGTGCCCTTGTTGAAGCCCGGCGGGGTGATGTCGAGATAATAGGTCTGCGAGCGCACCGCGGTGGCCTCGCTGCCGAGCGCCTCCTGCATCGCCTTCTCGCAAGCCTCGAGGCTGGCGGCGTCGGCGCTGGCGCCGACGATCTTGCAGGCGCTCGACAGGTAAGGCGAAAAGTCCGTCACCATGGTGGGATCGGAGCGGATCGTATGCTGCTCGTGCGCGACGTATTTACCGCTGGGGTTGTCGATCAGCCACTTGTCGGTGGTGAACAGCCAGATGTCGGCGCCGAATTCGCGGAGGATCTGCAAGGACCGCTCGGCCGCGCTGGCCGGGATCAGGTGTTGCTCGACCGGCCGCATCTCGGGATCGACGATCGAGGAGCCGTTGAAGGGGCCGACCGGCAGCCAGAGCGCCAGCGGCTCGATCAGGAAGCGCATGCCGATGGCGGGACGGCTGGAGGTGATGGTGAAGCCGATGCCGGCCTTGTGCAGCCGCTGCACCGCACCCCTCGCGCGCTCCGTCAGCGTCTTGTTCTTGGTCAGCAGCGTGCCGTCGACGTCGGAGACCACGAGGGAGATTTGCGTCATGACAGAACCTTCAGGTTTCCAAATCTCAGCGCTTCGCCCCGCCCAGCTTCAGCTGCCGCACGATCCCGTCCACGATCGCTTCGACGGTTTCGTCGATCGAGACGGTGATGACGTGCTCGCCCGCCTCCGGCGGCTCCAGCGTGTCGAACTGGCTCGTCAGTAGCCCAGGCGGCATGAAATGACCCTTGCGCCGCGCGAGCCGTTCGGCGATCAGCTCCTTGGTGCCCTTCAGGAACACGAAGCGGACGTCGTCGCGTCCACGCAGCAGCACGTCACGATAGGTGTGCTTCAGCGCCGAGCAGGCGATGATGATATGCCCGCCCTCGTCGCACACCCGTGCGATCTCGTCTGCGATGGCGTTGAGCCAGGGCCAGCGGTCCTCGTCGGTGAGGGGATGGCCGGCCCGCATCTTCTCGACGTTGCTGGCGGGATGAAAGCTGTCACCGTCCTCGAAGCGCCAGCCGAGCCGCTCGCCGAGCGCTTCCGCAACCGTGCTCTTGCCCGAACCAGACACGCCCATCACGATCAATGCACAAGGTGCTTCAGCGCCCGCCACGAATGTCCTCCGGAAGCGCGGCCCTGTCGACCAGCCAGACGGTCTCACCATTCGAGCGCGCGCGTAAGGCCGGCAGAGTCTCGCCATTGACGATGCGCGTCAAGATCGGCTGCTTGTCATGCCCGGCAATCTCGAACAGCATTTCGCGGCAGGACGCCAAAGCGGGCAAAGTGAGCGAGACCCGCGGCACGAAAGGCGCGACATTGGCCTTGGGCACCCCGACGACCCAGCGTTCGGTCTCCTCGATTTCGGGGAAGCCCGGGAAGAGCGAGGCGGTGTGGCCGTCAGGGCCGGCGCCCATCAGCACCAGGTCGAACAGCGGCCGCGCCGGATCGAGCCTTTCAGAACCGTAGAAGGCCTGCAGCTCGCGCGCATAGGCCTCAGCGCTTCGGTCTGGATTGTCGGCCGTGGTCGGGATCGGGTGGATATGGCCGGAAGGCGCATTGCGGTCGAGAAAGGTCGCGCGCGCGACCGCCATGTTGTTGAGCGGATCGCTGTCGGGCACGAAGCGTTCGTCGCCGATGAACCAGTGCACGCGGTCCCACGGGATCTTGCCCCGCCAGGGGTCGCTGCCGAGCAATTGATAGAGCTTCTTCGGGCTGGAGCCGCCGGTGAGGCAGATCGCGATGCGGGAGGGGTTGGCCGTGATCCGCGCCATCACCCGTTCGGCCGCGGCCTGCGCCAGCGCCCCGGCGTCGGCCGCGACGATCAGCTCCGGCGGTCCGGCCGCCGCCATCACGAAAATTTCCGCCAGCTTCGTCCGTCGCGCCGCAGCAGCTCGTCGGCGCAGGCCGGGCCGTCGCTGCCGGCTTCGTAGGTCTCGATGCCGTTGGTGCCCGCGCTTTTCCAGGCGTCCAGGAACGGCTGCACCGCCTGCCATCCGGCCTCGATGCCGTCGGCGCGCTGGAACAGGATGTTGTCGCCGATCATGCAGTCGTAGATCAGCGTCTCGTAGCCGGTCGAGGGATCGGCCCGAAAATAATCGCCATAGCGGAATTTCATCTCGACGCCGTCGATGGTGACGCTCGGTCCGGGGATCTTGGCGTTGAACTGCAGCTCGATGGTCTCGGTCGGTGCGATGCCGATGGTGAGAAAATTCTGCGACAGGCGATCGACTGTCGTGCCTGAGAACATCGACAGCGGCGCCTGCTTGAACTTGATCGCGACCTCGGTGCGCTTGTGGCCCAGCGCCTTGCCGGTGCGTAAATAGAAGGGCACGCCGGCCCAGCGCCAATTGTCGATCATAAGCTTCAGCGCAACGAAGGTTTCGGTGCTGCTCCCGGGCTTGACGTCCTGGGTCTTGCGGTAGTCCGGGATCTCGTCATCGCCGACGCGGCCTGCGAGATATTGCGCGCGGACCGAGTTCTTCAGCGCATCCTCCCGGCTCGGCTGCTGGATCGACGTAAGCACCTCGGCCTTCTCGGAGCGCACGGAATGGGCGTCGAAGCGCGCCGGCGGCTCCATCGCCACCAGCGACATCAGCTGGAACAGATGGTTCGGCACCATGTCGCGCAGCGCCCCGGTGGCATCGTAGAAGCCGCCGCGGTGGCCGACGCCGAGCTTCTCCTCCACCGTGATCTGGATGTGGTCGATGTGGTTGCGATTCCAGATCGGCTCGAACATGCCGTTGGCAAAGCGCAGCACCAGGATGTTCTGCACGGTCTCCTTGCCGAGATAATGATCGATCCGGTAGATCTGGTGCTCGTCCATGATCTTCAGCAACTCGGCGTTCAGCGCCTTGGCCGAGGCGAGGTCGGTCCCGAACGGCTTTTCGATCACCAGCCGCCGCCAGGCGCCGTTCTCCTTCGTCATGCCGGTGCGGCCGAGCTCGCGCGCCGTCGGTGCGAACGCAGTGGGCGGCGTCGCCAGATAGAACAGTCGGTTGCCGCCGGTTTCCTGCGCGCATTCCAGCGAATCCAGGTGCTCGCGCAGGCGATCGAACGACGGCGGGTCCTTCGGATCGGCCTCGACGAAGGTCACGCATTCCAGCAGCTTCTTTGCGATGTCGTCGTCCACGGGACGGGTCGCGAACTGGCGCAGTCCCTTCAACAGGCTGTTGCGCAGTTCGTCATCCGACTGCCCCCTGCGGGCCACGCCGACGACGCAGAACTTTTCCGGCAACAGATGCTCGGCCGCCAGATTGTAGAGCGACGGCATCACCAGCCGATGAGTGAGGTCGCCGGTCACGCCAAAGATGACGAAGGCGCAATTTTCCGGCTTGCGCTTTACTTGCGGGTCTTTTGTCACGAATTGTCGGCCTTCGCTTGGTACGCTTACTGAGCTCTTATTTGGACTTCGCGGCGCCCGGCTGCTTCGGCTCCTTGTGGCCGCCAAAACCTGCGCGCATCGCGGAGAGAATTTTTTCGGCGAAGGTGTGTTCCTGGCGGGAACGGAAACGTGTGTAGAGCGCCGCGGTCAAAACTTCGGCCGGCACGGCCTCGTCGATCGCCGCGTTCACGGTCCAGCGTCCTTCGCCGGAATCTTCCACGAAGCCGGAATATTCCGTCAACTGCGGACTGTCGGCGAGGGCCGTCGAGGTGAGGTCGAGCAGCCAGGACGGGATTACGCTGCCGCGCCGCCACACTTCGGCGATGTCGGCGAGATCGAAATCGTAGCGGTGATCCGCCGGGAGAGCCTCGATATTGGCGTTCTTGAGGATGTCGAAACCTTCGGCATAGGCCTGCATCAGGCCGTATTCGATGCCGTTGTGGATCATCTTGACGAAATGGCCGGCGCCGACCGGGCCGGCATGGATGTAGCCCTGCTCGATGCGGGGATCGCGGCCCTCGCGTCCTTCCGTGCGTGGAATGTCGCCGGCGCCGGGCGCCAGCGCGGCGAAGATCGGATCGAGCCGGTCGACCACCTGCTTCTCGCCGCCGATCATCATGCAATAGCCGCGGTCGAGGCCCCAGACGCCGCCCGACGTGCCGACGTCGACATAGTGGATGCCGCGTTCCTTCAGCGCCTTGCCGCGGCGGACATCGTCCTGCCAGAAGGTGTTGCCGCCATCGATGATGACGTCGCCCGCCTGCATCACGCCCGCGATGGTCTCGATCGTGGTCTGGGTGATGTGCCCCGCAGGCAGCATCACCCAGGCCGTGCGCGGCCGCTCGAGCTTCGAGATGAAGTCTTCGAGCGTCGAGGAGCCGACCGCACCGTCCGCGGCAAGGCCCGCGACGGCCTTGGCGTCCTTGTCATAGACCACGGTCGAATGTCCCTGGCGCATCAGGCGGCGAACGATGTTGCCGCCCATCCGGCCGAGGCCGATCATGCCGAGTTGCATCTGCAATATTCCCTTAGTTCAGCGCGTCGTTGAGCGCCGCATTGAGTGCCGCGAGACCCTTCTTGAGCCCGCCCTTGAGGTGGACGCGCAGCGCGCGCCGGCCGCGTTCGGTGAGCACGTCGAAATCGCCGCGTGCCTGCGCCGCCTTGATCACGCCGAAGCTCGCCTTCTGGCCGGGTACCGCCAGGTCCTTGGCATCATCAGCGGTGATCTGGAGGAACACGCCGCTGTCGGGTCCGCCCTTGTAGGCCTGCCCCGTGGAGTGCAGGAAGCGCGGTCCGAACTCGGCACAGGTTGCGACCTGCCGCTTCTCACGGACTTCGAGCCGCATGGCCTGGAGCGCGTCGATGGTCAGCTTGTCCCGCGCGACATAGCCGAGCAGGGCGACGTAATCGCCGTCGCCGGAGCGCGACAGATGCGCCTTCAGCCACGAGGTGAGGTCGCCGTTGGCGCCGGCGGCGCGCAGCGCGGTGGCGTTGGCCTCGTCGGTGTAGAGATCGGCCTCATCGGTGCTGACCACCGGCTGCTCTTCCGGCAACGCGCCGGTCTTCTCGAACGACGCGGTAAGCTCGCGGGTCTTGATCTTGGCGGCTTCCACGTCCGGCTGGTCGAACGGGTTGATGCCGAGGACCGAGCCCGCCACAGCGGTCGCCATCTCGAAGCGGAAGAACTCCTGGCCGAGATGGTCGATCGACTTCATCACGATGCGCACCACGGGATGGCCGGCCGCCTCGATCGCGGCAAGCTTGGAGTCGTGGGCGGCGTCCGCTTCGCCTTCGACGCGGATGTCGATGAAGAACCGGTCGTTGCCGTAGACGGAAGGGTCGCCCAGCGGCTCGCCCTCGATCGGGATCAGGCCCTTGCCCTCCTTGCCGGTCGATTCCGCGATGAGCTGCTCGGCCCAAGCTCCGAAATCGGCGATCTTCTTCGACGACAGGATCGTCACCTTGTCGCGGCCTTCGAGGCCGGCGAGGCCGATGGCAAGGCCAAGCTGCACGCCCGGGTTTTCGCTCGGCGGCACGTCCGGTCCGCAGGAGCGCGCCATGGCGAGCGCGTGCTTGACGAAGGTCTTGACGTCGATGCCGGCGGTCGCCGCCGGCACGAGGCCGAACGGCGACAGCACGGAATAGCGTCCGCCGATCGAGGGCTCGCCATGGAAGATGCGGGCGTAGTTCAGCTTCTTGGCGGCCTTCTCCAGCGATGAGCCGGGATCGGTCACCGCGATGAAGCGGAAGCCCGTCTTCGCCTTCGGGCCGAGCGCTTGCGCAACGCGCTCATGGAAATAGTCCTTCATCGCGTTCGGCTCGGTGGTGCCGCCCGACTTGCTGGAGACGATGAACACGGTGTTGGCGATGTCGATCCGGGCCTCCATCGCCCGCACCTGCGCCGGATCGGTGGAATCCAGCACGTGCAATTTTGGGAAGCCGGGCTTTTTCCCGAAAGTCTCGGCCAGCACCTCCGGCCCGAGGCTCGATCCGCCCATGCCGAGCACGACGGCGTCGGAGAACTTTTGCCCCTTCACGCGGCCGGCATAGTCCTCGTAATCGGCGACGTCGGCCTTGGCGGCGCTGTCGAGCCAGCCGAGCCATTTGTCCTCGTCCGTGCCGGTCCAGACCGACTTGTCGCGCTGCCACAGCCTGCGGATCTTGGCCGATGCACGCCATTCCTCCGTGCTCTTGGCCATCGCCTTGCCGAGCCCGTCGCCGAGCGAGAGAGACTGGCGGTCGAGCGCGGGCCCAAGCACCGTGGCGCGCTTGTGGGCGACGGCGCCGTAGAGCTTGTCGGCGGCGTCCGCGAACAGCTTGACGCCGTCCTTGACGAGCTCTTCGGTGATGGCGTCGAGCGAGACGCCGGAGCGCTCCAGCTCTTCCAGCACTCGGTAGGCGTCCTCGACGTTCTCTTCCAGGCTGTCGCGCGGCTTGCCATGGTCGCGGAACGCATCCAGCGTTGCCGGCGGCACGGTGTTGATGGTGTCGGGGCCGATCAATTCTTCGACATAGAGGACGTCGCTGTAATCCTTGTTCTTGGTGCCGGTGGAGGCCCACAGCATCCGCTGCGGTTTGGCGCCCTTGGCGGCGAGCTTGTCCCAGCGGGGACCCGAGAACAGGCGCTTGTAGTCCCGGTAGGCGACCTTGGCGTTGGCGATCGCGACCTTGCCCTTGAGCGCGGCGAGCCGCTCCTTCTCGGACGGATCGTTGGCGCGGGCGATCTTGTCGTCGAGCTGCTTGTCGACCACGGAGTCGATACGGCTGACGAAGAAGCTGGCCACGCTCGCGACATGCGAGGGATCGCCGCCGCCTGCGACGTATTTTTCGAGGCCGGCGATGTAGGCTTCGGCCACCTGGAGGTAGACCGCCTTGGAGAACAGCAGCGTGATGTTGATGCTGATGCCGTCGCCGATCAGCTGCTCGATCGCCGGCAGGCCCTCCGGCGTCGCCGGCACCTTCACCATCAGGTTCTTGCGGCCAACGTCCTTCCAGAGCCGGCGCGCCTCAGTGACCGTGCCTGATGTGTCCATGGCGAGATAGGGCGAGACCTCCAGGCTGACATAGCCGTCACCGCCCTCGAGGCGGTCATAGACCGGGCGCAGCACGTCGGCCGCGTTCTGGATGTCTTCGATCGCGACGGCCTCGAACAGGTCGGCCACGGTCCGGTCGCCGCGCTTCAGCGCCTTGCCGATCGGGGCGTCATACTCGTCCGAGCTGCCGATCGCCTTCTCGAAGATCGAGGGGTTGGAGGTGACGCCCTTGACGCCGTCGGTCTCGATCAGCCGCTTCAGGTCGCCCTTGGCGATGAAGCCGCGGGCCAGGAAGTCCAGCCAGACGGCTTGTCCGTGCTTTTCCAGTTCTTTGACGGGATTCATGATGCTTATTTATCTCCAAGCCTGCGGGCGAGGGGTTTCCGCGCCGGTCCTGACGCGCTATCCTCTAGCTTACATGCTCCCGGGAGGGAACCAATCAAGGGTACAGGCGTCATACCCTCCAGTGTAACTCCGTCGCGATCATGGCGATCCGGGCGGCAGTAGCGGTTGTTGCGTAAAAAGTCGTTGGCCGAAGGTTCGGCCGGGTCTCCTTGCGTAACGCCGGCCGCTTCGTCGTCAGCCAGTGGCTGCGTGGAGTGCCATCAGCGGATTCCGGTCCGTCTGGTGCATCGTGGTTCGGCCGCGAATGGCCATGCTGGGGAAGAGCATGCACGCCCATCCTGAAGGTCTGGCGTTTGCTGTCGCCGACAGCCAGCAATCTGCCATGACCATCGACGCATCCCGCGATCTCGAAATCAGGCGATGCGCGACGCAGTTACGGCTGCTGGTTGCAGCGGGGTTTGCGATGACCCTGCTCAGCGCGAGCCTCGCTTTCGACTTGTGGGACGGTTTGGGCGACTACGACACGACGCTCGGCTATGCCGGCGTCGTGCTGTTCGGCCTGGTGACCTGCCGGCTGATCTGGATGCTGCCCGCCGAACGGGGGGCGGTCGTGGTCGTCACCCCCTACGGCATCCGCGATCTGCGCATCGGCAATGAATTTCTGCCGTGGGATTCGATTGCAGAGATTTCGGCTGAGGAAAGCCGCGGCCACAAGATGATCGTGCTGACGCCGACGCCGGCTTTGCAGCAGCAGCTCTGCGGCATCCGCGATCTGGCCCGTTGCGCGCGAAACGATCGCATCGTCATCCTGTCGGACGGCCTGGCGACCGATTTTGATACATTGCTGCGCGCTTGCCGCGACTGTCACGCTGCCAGCACTCCGCGCGCCGCATTGCAGCAGGAAGATGAACGCGGCACCCAAGGTGGTAACCAAGGCGGCGCTCAAGGCTTCGCCGTACAAGCGTCATAAGATCGCCGCTCGCCGATCGCTATGCTGCAACGCCGGATGGTCTCATCCCCGGTAACGCCCGGATGTTGCGACCGAGTGACATTTTGTGGAAATGAGCCAATATAGACAGAGATTCGCACAAAATACGGGCAGGTGCCTGTTCGTAACTCAACGAGTGCCTACGTTGTGCGTTGCGTCGTGTCTGCACCCGGGTGTCCAATGATCGTCATGTGCTCACGCTGATTCGAAACGGCCTGAGGAACGGTCCGGCAACTGCTTTCGTTTCAGCTTGTAGCGGAACTCACGCGGAGAGGGATCATGTACAACGATTCTCTATTCAACGCTTTCGCTAAGTCGTTCGAGGCGAGAAGCCAACACGACATGTCGATGGCGGAATATCTGGAATCGTGTCGAAGCGATCCCATGAAATACGCGAACGCGGCCGAGCGACTGCTAGCGGCGATCGGTGACCCCCAGACGATTGACACGGCCAAGGATACCCGCCTTGGCCGTATTTTTTTGAACCGTACGATCCGTACCTATCCGGCCTTCGCCGGCTTCTACGGCATGGAAGAAACCATCGAGCGCATCGTCGGTTTCTTCCGCCATGCGGCGCAAGGTCTCGAAGAGCGCAAGCAGATCCTTTATCTGCTCGGCCCGGTCGGCGGCGGCAAATCCTCGCTCGCCGAGCGCCTGAAGTCGCTGATGGAAGTGCATCCGATCTACGTGCTCAAGGCCGGCGATGAACTCTCGCCCGTGTTCGAGAGCCCGCTCAGCCTGTTCGATCCCGATCAGCTCGGCCCGATGCTGGAAGAGAAATACGGCATTCCGCGCCGTCGTCTCACCGGCCTGATGAGCCCGTGGTGCTACAAGAGGCTGGAAGCCTTCGGCGGCGATATCTCCCAGTTTCGTGTCGCAAAAATCCAGCCGTCGCGGCTGCGCCAGATTGCGATCTCCAAGACCGAGCCCGGTGACGAGAACAACCAGGACATCTCCTCGCTGGTCGGCAAGGTCGATATCCGCAAGCTCGAGACCTACGCGCAGAACGACCCCGACGCCTACAGCTATTCCGGCGGCCTCAATCGCGCCAACCAGGGCGTGCTCGAGTTCGTCGAGATGTTCAAGGCGCCGATCAAGATGCTGCACCCGCTGCTGACCGCGACGCAGGAAGGCAACTATATCGGCACCGAAAACATCGGCGCGATCCCGTTCACCGGCGTCATCCTCGCGCATTCCAACGAGGCCGAGTGGTCGAGCTTCAAGGCCAACAAGAACAACGAGGCCTTCATCGACCGCATCTGCGTCATCAAGGTGCCGTACTGCCTGCGCGTCACCGAGGAGCAGAAGATCTACGAGAAGCTGATCCAGGGCTCCGAGCTCGCGTCGGCGCCTTGCGCGCCTTCGACGCTGGAGACGCTGGCGCGGTTCTCGGTGATGTCGCGCCTTCGCAAGCACGAGAACTCCACCCTGTTCGGCAAGATGCGGGTCTATGACGGCGAGAGCCTGAAGGAATCCGATCCGAAGGCGCGCAGCGTCCAGGAATACCGCGACGCCGCCGGCGTCGACGAGGGCATGGACGGCGTCTCCACCCGCTTTGCCTTCAAGATCCTGGCCGCGACCTTCAACCACGATCCGCAGGAGGTCGCCGCCGACGCCGTGCATCTGATGTACGCGCTGGAACAGTCGATCCGCCGCGAGCAGCTGCCGGAGGAGGTCGAGAAGCGTTATCTCGAATTCATCAAGGCGGATCTGGCGCCGCGCTACGCCGAGTTCATCGGCAACGAGATCCAGAAGGCCTACCTGGAATCCTACTCGGATTACGGCCAGAATCTGTTCGACCGCTACGTCGACTATGCCGACGCCTGGATCGAGGACCAGGACTTCAAGGATCCCGACACCGGCCAGCTGCTCGATCGCGAGCTTTTGAACCAGGAGCTGACCAAAATCGAGAAGCCGGCGGGCATCGCCAACCCCAAGGACTTCCGCAACGAGGTCGTCAAATTCTCGTTACGGTCGCGAGCCCAGCACGGTGGCAAAAATCCGACCTGGACCTCCTACGAGAAGATTCGCGACGTGATCGAAAAGAGGATATTCTCGCAAGTCGAGGACCTGCTTCCGGTCATCTCTTTCGGATCGAAGAAGGACGGCGAGACGGAGAAGAAGCACGGCGAGTTCGTCGCACGCATGGTGGAGCGTGGCTACACCGAGCGTCAGGTTCGCCGGCTCGTCGAATGGTACATGCGTGTGAAGCAGGCCGGTTGAGGCGGATGGTAAAGTGCCCATTCACATTATTGACAGGCGCCTGAATCCAGGCGGCAAGAGTCTTGAGAACCGCCAGCGGTTCTTGCGTCGGGCCAAATCCCTGGTGCAGGGCGCCGTCAAGAAGACCTCGCAGGAACGCGACATCAAGGACGTCCTGGAGGGTGGTGAGGTCACGATCCCGCTCGACGGCATGCACGAGCCGCGCTTCCGCCGCGAAGGCGGAACGCGCGACATGGTGCTGCCCGGGAACAAGAAGTTCATCGAGGGCGACTATCTGCAGCGCTCCGGCCAGGGCAGCGCCAAGAATTCCGGCCCGGGCGAAGGCGACAGCGAGGACGCCTTCCGCTTCGTGCTCTCCCGCGACGAGTTCGTCGATCTCTTCCTCGACGATCTCGAACTGCCGGATCTCGCCAAGCGCAAGATCGCGCAGACCGAGAGCGAGGGCATCCAGCGCGCCGGCTACACCACGTCGGGCTCGCCCGCCAACATCTCGGTGAGCCGGACGGTGAAGCTGGCGCTCGCCCGCCGCATCGCGCTCAAGCGTCCCCGCAAGGAGGAGATCGAGGAACTGGAAGCCGCGCTCGCCGCGTGCACGGACGAGGACGAGCGCGTGGAGCTTCTCGCCCAGCTCGAAAAGCTGAAGGCGAAGTCCAAGCGGATTCCCTTCATCGATCCGCTCGACATCCGCTACCGCCGCTTCGAGACGGTGCCGAAGCCGGTGGCGCAGGCGGTGATGTTCTGCCTGATGGACGTGTCGGGCTCGATGTCCGAGCACATGAAGGATCTCGCCAAGCGCTTCTACATGCTGCTCTACGTGTTCCTGAAGCGCCGCTACAAGCACGTCGAGATCGTCTTCATCCGCCACACCGACCGCGCCGAGGAGGTGGACGAGCAGACCTTCTTCTATGGCCCGGCCTCGGGCGGCACGCTGGTCTCGAGCGCGCTGCAGGCGATGCACGAGATCGTGCGCGAGCGCTTCAACCCGTCGGACTGGAACATCTACGCCGCGCAGGCCTCCGACGGCGACAATTCCTATTCCGACGGCGAGCTCACAGGGCTCCTGCTGACCGACAAGATCCTGCCGGTCTGTCAGTTCTTCGCCTATCTCGAGGTCGGGGAATCCGGCGGCAGCGCCTTCGATCTCTCCGACTCCTCGCTCTGGACCCTTTACGAGCGCCTGCGCAACGGCGGCGCACCGCTCTCGATGCGCAAGGTCAGCGAGCGCAGCGAGATCTTTCCGGTGTTCCACGATCTGTTCCAGCGCCGCGAAACTGCCCAGGAGAAAGCCGCTCCATGACGGAACGATTGTTCGAAGGCGCGGATTGGGATTTCCACACCTTGCAGCGCATCACCGATGCCTGCGAGATGGTGGCGACGAAAGATCTCGGGCTCGACGTCTACCCGAACCAGATCGAGGTCATCACCGCCGAGCAGATGCTGGATGCCTACTCCTCCGTCGGCATGCCGCTGTTCTACAAGCACTGGTCGTTCGGCAAGCAATTCGCTTTCCATGAGGCATCCTATCGCAAGGGCCTGATGGGGCTCGCCTATGAGATCGTGATCAACTCCTCGCCCTGCATCTCTTATCTGATGGAGGAGAACACGGCGACGATGCAGACCCTCGTGATCGCGCACGCCGCTTTCGGCCACAACCACTTCTTCAAGAACAACTACCTGTTCAAACAGTGGACCGACGCCGACGGCATCCTGGATTATCTCGACTTCGCCAAGACGTATGTCATGCAATGCGAGGAGCGCTACGGCCGCGTCGAGGTCGAGCGCACGCTCGATGCCGCGCATGCGCTGATGTCGCACGGCATCGACCGCTATCCCGGCAAGAAGAAGCTGGACTTGCGCGCCGAGGAGAAGCGGGCAGGGCGGCGCCGCCAGCACGAGGAGGAGGTCTTCAACGACCTCTGGCGCACCGTCCCCAAGGGCGCGGCCAAGAGCCGGTCAGCGCTCAGCATCGAGCGCCGCCGCAAGCTGCTCGGCCTGCCGCAGGAAAACCTGCTCTACTTCCTGGAGAAGAGTGCGCCGCGGCTGGCGCCGTGGCAACGCGAGCTGCTGCGCATCGTCCGCCACATCGCGCAATATTTCTATCCGCAGAGCCAGACCAAGGTGATGAACGAGGGGACGGCCACCTACGTCCACTATCGCATCATGACCAAGCTGCACGAGCAGGGCCGCATCACCGACGGCAATTTCCTGGAATTCCTGGGATCCCACACCAACGTGGTGTTCCAGCCCGAATTCGACGACCCGCGCTTCTCCGGATTCAACCCCTATGCGCTCGGCTTTGCCGTGATGCAGGACATCGAGCGCATCGTCACCAAACCGGAGGACGAGGACCGCGAATGGTTCCCCGACATCGCCGGCAAGGGCGACGTGATGGGCGTGCTGCGCGACGTCTGGGCCAACTACCGCGATGAAAGCTTCATCGCCCAGTTCCTGAGCCCGAAGCTGATGCGGCACTTCCGCATGTTCCATCTGCACGACGATCCCGAGGAGCGTGCCGGCATCCGGGTCGATGCCATCCACGACGAGCGCGGCTTCCGCCGCGTCCGCCGCGAGCTGGCGCGGCAGCACGATGTCGGCTTCATCGACGCCAATATCGAGGTCGTCGACGTCGATCTCTCCGGCGACCGCCGCCTGATCCTGCACCACCACGTCATCAAGGGCTCGCAGCTCAACGAGACCGATGCCAAGCGGGTGCTGCAGCACCTGGCCGATCTCTGGACCTACGACGTCGCGCTGATCGAGGTCGATGCCAACGACAAGGTCATGCGCGAATACGTCGTGAGCCCGCGCCCGATCCCGGCGGCGGTGGCTTGAGGCGGCTGACTGTGCCGGACGTCTGATGGGTTACCCTCAACTAGCGCACCGGCGGAGGTGCGTTCCCTCCCCCCTTGTGGGGGAGGGTTAGGGAGAGGGGTACCCAGCAAAAGGTGCTGGTCGTTGATGATGCACCGAGTGCGATCGCGCGACGGAAAGAATCCCCGTGTCGCACCCCCCTCCCTGCCCCTCCCCCACAAGGGGGGAGGGAACGGAGAGAGGCTCCGAACTCGCTTTGAACTCGCTACCCCTTAGCGCTTCGCCGGCTTCTTCACCTTGCTCATATTCAACTCCACCGCCGCGCGGATCAGCGCCTTCAACGCCTTTTCGTTGATCTTCTCGCCCTCGCGAATGTCGATCGCGCGCCGGACATTGCCCTCGAGGCTGGAATTGAACAGGGCGGCCGGGTCGTCCAGCGCGGCGCCCTTGGCAAAGGTCATCTTCACCACTTCCTTGTAGGTCTCGCCGGTGCAGATGATGCCGTCGTGCTCCCAGACGGGAACGCCGCGCCACTTCCATTCCTCGACGACCTCGGGATCCGCCTGCTTGATCAGGCCGCGGACCCGCGCCAGCATTTCGCCGCGCCAGTCGCCGAGCTCCTTGATCCTGCCGTCGATCAGCTTGGCGGGCGACGGCCCAGTCGCGTCTTTCGTGCTGGTCTTCTTCGCCGCTACTGCCTTCTTCATCGTCTCGCCTCGTGTCACGCGTTGCCGCGGCGGCCGAGATAGGGCAGCGCGAACAGATAGAGCCCGGTCGCCAGCAGCGGGATCAGCGGGACCAGCGCCAGGAAGCCGATCCAGACGGCCTGGAGCTGCATGGTCATGGCGACGATGTTGGCGATGACGGCAAGCGTGAAAGCCATCGACAGCCAGCGATGGATCTGACGAATCCGCATGTCTGTGCTCACTGGGGTCTCCTTCTAGAGATGATTGGAATGGATATGGCCGGCCGGAGCTATTCCCCCCGCGCCAGCACCTCGTCCAGCTTGGCAAGGAACTGCTTCCAGCCGGCATGCGCGCCGCCGTAAGCCTGCTTCTGCGTCGGGCTGAAGCCCGCCTGCTCGACGCGTAAGTGCGTGCCCGCGCCGGTCGGAGTCAGCGTGAAGGTGACGACGCTCTTGAGGTCGAACGCGGCGTCCTCATGCGAGAAATTCCAGGTGTAGGCGAGCGTCTTCTGCGGCTCGATGGTGAGCACCTCGCAGTCCAGCACGCCGCCCCATTCGCCGCGAAGATTGAAGCGATGACCGACTGACGGCTTGAAGTCGTTCTTCATCAGCCATTCCTCGATCAGATGCGGCTGCGTAAGCGCGCGCCAGAGCCGCTCGGCCGGGAAGGCGAATTCGCGCTCGATCACGACGGAGCGCGTTTCGCTTGAGGCTTCGGTCATTGGTCCATCCTCTTCAGGAGATCGTCGAGTGCGTCGAGCCGCCTCTGCCAGAATCCGGTCATCTGGCTGGTCCAGTCGAGCAGCGGATCGAGTGCGCCGGGCTGCGCGCTGTAATGGGTCTGCCGTCCCTCATGGCGGTCGCGCACCAGGCCGGCCAGCTTCAACGCGCCGAGATGTTTTGAGACTGCCGGCTGGGAAACGCCGGATCTCACGGTCAGGGCCCCGACCGTCTGCTCCCCCTCGCGGCACAGCCGCTCGAAGATCGCCCGCCTTGTGGGGTCGGCGAGCGTCCGGAACAGGAGGTCGGGGGCGAGGGACATGGGAATCCATAACCGGGAAGTTATGGTTTAACTCATAACCGTTGGGTTATGGGTAAGTCAAGCATGATGGCGGCGGCGGGAGCTTTGCAGCGGAAGGCATCCGCGGGCGCGACTTACCTCTCTCGCTTGCGGGAGAGGTCGACGCGAAGCGTTGGGTGAGGGTTCTCTCCTCTGGGGGTTCTTCATTGCGGAGACACCCTCTCCCCAACCCTCCCCCGCAAGCGGGGGAAGGGGCGCACCTTTCTCGTGGCAACCGCAATGCCCTACGGCCGCAGATACAGATACCCCTGCGACTGCAGCTCAGCCAAACGAACCACGCCGCCCTTTTCCGCGCTCACGAAGCCCGGCAGCAGCTCGGTGAGCGTCACGTTCTGCGCCTTCATCGTGTTGCCGCACGCGGCGAGCTCGACGCCATCCTTGGAGAATTCGCCCACGCGCTTGCTGATGTCGGGGTTGGCCTGCGCCGAGTGGAATGCCTTCAGCGCCGGCCCGTGGATCACCAGCGCGATCGTGACGTGATCAGGATCGTCGACGCCGTCGATGTGGTTCTGGATGTTGCCGAGCACGAAATTGACCTTCTCGGCATCGCTGAGATGGTAGACCACTTTGAGCTTGTTGCCCGCGCCCGCTTCCGTCGCGGCTTTCGCGCTGGAGGCACCGAATGCCGCGCCCAGGGCCGAGATTGCGCTCCACAAGATGTTCCGCCGGTTCATGGCGATCTCCCTCGACTGGACTGAATTCGCCGGGGACATATCATCATTTGTGGCGGAGGGCGGCGAGTTCTTTGCGGTCGGTCACCAGCGAAGCGCACTCGCTGTTGTCGGTGCGGTCGAGGCGGAAAATCCGGTCGTCGGCACCGCCGACCAGCGACTGCTCGGCCTCGTCATCCGGCTTGTTGTTCTGCCAGACGCGGACCTGTTCGAGCCGTACGATCGCCGATCGGTCGTCTTTGGACAGTGCAACGCCGATGCCACCGCCCTCGCAATCGACACCGCAACCGAGGCGAACCTCGTTGCCGTCCTTGGTGAATACGGCGTGGTTACAAGAACCGCTGGAGTCGAAATCGCCGGAGCGATGGCGGTACCTGAAGCCCAGGCGGAAGGAATTGTGCAGCTCCCTGTCTTCCTTGTCCAACTCGGCTGAGATCAGCAGCTTCATCGAAGCGACCTTCTGTTTCGGATGCCGCGCCAGATGCTCCGCATCGTAGCGGCGGACGAAGCAGGCATAGGCCTTGTTGCCGGGGGTGCCCGCATACATCCGCGTGTTGAAGGTCTCGGCCTCGGCCTTGCTGGCTTCGCGGATGTCGTCAGCCTCATCCGCGTGGGCCGCGCTGATGAGTGCGGCAACGGCGAGGGCAGTCAGGAGAGAGAGCTTCATGATGGCCTCGAGCGCAATAGCTGAGCTGTAGGCTTTAGACGCGGCCCAAGTGCGACGCGTTCAACGCGCGCAAGTCGCGCATGATCATCGCAGCGCGGAGTGGGATGGATAGTTCCAGGCACGGCGTTAGTCACCGGGAGGGCGAGGAAGGTTCAACCGATGCGACGCCTTCGCCGTCCGGAACTCGATCCCTGGGAGTCCTTCGACATTGCTCCATTTCATCAATGTGATAGCCTTCACAGACGGTCGCCTTTAGCGGTCGTAAGCTGGGGCTGCCTTTGTAGGTTTGTGGAGTCCCCCCGCAATGGGCGAAATTCGCAACTTCAGACCCGGAAGTCAGGATGAGCCGCCTCCGCACGGCTCAATGCCTCGTCGTCTCGCAGCCATCATCGTCGGTGACATCGCCTCCTACAGCCGCATGATGCAGGCCGACGAGGAGGGCACGCATGTCCGCGTCAAGCGGATCGAGCGTGATCTCATCCAGCCCAGCATCGTCGAACATCACGGGGCGCTGGTGAAGACGACGGGCGATGGCTTCATCGCGATCTTCGACAGTCCTGTCGAGGCCGTTCGCTGCAGCATCGTCATCCAGCAGAACCTCATCGGCCGCAATGCCTCGCTTCCGAAGCACTCCCGGCTCGAATACCGGATCGGCGTCAATCTCGGTGACGTGATCGTGGAGCCGGACGATGTCTATGGCGACGGAGTCAACATCGCCACTCGTATCGAGGGTATCGCCGAGCCCGGTCACGTCTATATCTCGGGCGCGATCTACGAGCAGATCAAGCACAAGGTGGTGTGCGGCTATGAGTCGCTCGGGGACCGCAAGGTCAAGAACATCACGGATCCGGTGCGCGTCTATCGCGTGCTGCCGGACGCAGATGCCGTCGGAAGGACGCGAGGACGGCGCGAGAATACTCTGATCTTTCTCCTTGGCATCACGCTGCTGGTGATTGCGACCGGCGCGCTGTGGTATCTGCTGGCGCAGCCGCGGGGTGGAGTGGGCGAGCAGGCCGCTACGCCGGCCGCATCCCCGGTCGCTTCCCCGAGCCCGCTGGCTCCGCCGCGCGAAGCGGCGACGCAAGCGCCGCAACCATCTCCGTCATTGGCGTCGTCTCCGGCACCGGCGCCCAGCCCGTCGGTCGCGCCGCCCAGCCCATCGGCCACGCCGCCCCGCGAACCCGAGATGATCGCCATTCGCGGCGGCAGCTTTGCGATGGGAAGCAATGACGATCCGACCGAACGTCCTGTCCACCAGGTCACGGTCAAGCCGTTCTCGATCGGCAAATATCCGGTGACCGTGCAGGAATGGAACGAATGCGCGGCCGCAAAGGCGTGCAGCTTCACCGCTACCGGCAAAGACGATGCGCCGATCAGCAATGTGAGCTGGACCGACGCGCAGCAATATGCGGGGTATCTGGCGCAGGCGACCAAGAAGCCCTACCGGCTTCCGAGCGAAGCCGAATGGGAATACGCCGCGCGCGGCGGCACGCAGAGCAAATATTGGTGGGGCGACAAGCTCCAGCCAGGCATGGCCGGATGCAAGGATTGCGGTGACCTCGCGGCCGAGCAGCCGGCGAAGGTCGGCAGCTTCAAGCCGAACCCGTTCGGCCTCCACGACATGGGTGGCGGTATCGATCAATGGGTCGAGGACTGCTGGCACAAGACCTATCAGGGCGCGCCCACCGACGGCTCGGCATGGAGTGGCGGGGACTGCAGCTCGCACGTCCTGCGCTCGGGCTCGTGGAAGAACGATGCGAGATATGTGAGGCCATCCAATCGCGATGGTTACGACACCAATGTCCGTTATCCCACGCATGGATTCCGCGTCGCGCTCGGTCCGTAAGTGCTGGAGTGGATTTGATGAAGATCATTCATTGTGTCGCATTGGCGACGGCGATCGCAGTGCACCCGGGCGCAGCCTACTCGCAGGGAAAGACCGCGCCAAAGGACGCAAAGCTCTATTTCATCACGCCGCACGATGGGCAGAAGGTTCGCGGTGGATTCTGGGTCCGGTTCGGGCTGCGCAACATGGGCGTGACGCATGCCGGCGACGATTACCAGAATGCCGGTCATCATCATCTGCTGGTCGACGTCAACGATCCCATCGATCCCAAGGAGCCGATCCCGCAGGACAAGTCGCACCTGCATTTCGGCGCAGGGCAGACCGAGACCATGCTGGACCTTGCGCCGGGGACTCACACCCTGCAGCTGGTGCTCGGCGACGCCAAGCACTATCCGTTCGAACCGCCGGTCGTGTCGGAGAAGATCACCATACGCGTCAGGTCGCCGGCTGCGGCCCGGAGCAAATGATCACCGCAGGCTGGCGTTGATCTTGTCCAGCACGGCCGAACCCGGGCACAGCGTGTCCGCTTCCAGCGTGTTGAGCGGCGTCTCGACCGTGTTGAGATGCTCGTGCAGATCTTCGGCGTCGGGGTCGACGTAAAGGAGACCCGTGACGATCTGCCCCTTGGCGGCGTGCCGCGCGAGGAAGGTCTGGGCGCCCAGCCGGTCATGCGGATCGTAGTCGGCGTCGATCTTGCGCAGCGCGATCTTGCTGCCGTCATGCTGCTCGACCATTTGCACCGTGCCCGGCGCATAATCCACCGCGATGGGGTCGCGGCCGACCAGCACGTCGAGCCGGTTCACGGCGTCGTTGTGCTCGCGGACATAATCAAAGCTCTTGGTCGAGCCGGCGTGGTTGTTGAAGGCGATGCAGGGGCTGATGACGTCGATGAAGGACGCGCCCTTGTGGCGGATCGCGGCCGCGATCAGCGGCACCAGCTGGGTCTTGTCGCCGGAGAAGCTGCGCGCGACGAAGGTGGCGCCCAGCTGCAGCGCGATCGCAACGAGGTCGATGGCGTTGTCGGTGTTGGTGACGCCCTTCTTGGACTTCGAGCCGCGGTCGGCGGTGGCCGAGAACTGGCCCTTGGTCAGCCCGTAGACGCCGTTGTTCTCGACGATGTAGGTCATGTTGACGCCGCGCCGGATCGAGTGTGCGAACTGGCCGAACCCGATCGAGGCGGAATCGCCGTCGCCGGAGACGCCGAGATAGATCAGATCGCGGTTGGCGAGGTTGGCGCCGGTGAGCACGGATGGCATGCGGCCGTGCACGGAGTTGAAGCCGTGCGAATTGCCGAGGAAATAGTCCGGCGTCTTCGACGAGCAGCCGATCCCGGAGATCTTCGCCACCCGGTGCGGCTCGATCGAGAGCTCGTAGCAGGCCTCGATGATCGAAGCCGTGATCGAATCGTGACCGCAGCCGGCGCACAGCGTCGAGATCTTGCCCTCGTAGTCGCGATGCGTGTAGCCGAGCTCGTTCTTCTTGAGGCCGGGATGATGGAATTTCGGCTTTGCAATGTAGGTCATGAGAGCACCTGCGATCCCAAGCCCGTCATGGAGGGCTTGTCCCGGCCATCCACGTCTTGGCCGGGAAGAAGAAAGGCGTGGATGCCCGGATCAAGTCCGGGCATGACGATGGAGAGAGCAACGCGTCGGTCATGACACGGCCTTGCGGAGCGGGGTCACCTTGAGGTGATCCTGGTGGTCGCCAATGGCTTTTGCGATGAAACGGGCGGTGATCGGCGAGCCGTCATAGTGCACGATCGGCACGAGGCGCACCGGGTCGATGCCGTTCTCGTTGACGATCAGCTGGCGGAGCTGGCTGTCGCGGTTCTGCTCGACGACGTAGACGAAATCGTGCTCGGCGAGGAAGCTCGCCACGCTCGAATGGAACGGGAAGGCGCGGATGCGCAGGCGGTCGAGCTGATGCCCGCGCGCTTCCAAAAGGCCGATCGCCTCGTCCATCGCCGGTGAGGTCGAGCCGAAATAGATCACGCCGTATTTGGTCGGCCGTTCCGCATTGGCCTGCAGCGGCCGCGGCACCAGGTCCTGCGCGGTCTCGAACTTGCGCATCAGGCGCTGCATGTTGTCGGCGTAGACCGAGCCTTCCTCGGAGTAGCGCGCATAGCGGTCGCGCGAGGTGCCGCGGGTGAAATAGGAGCCCTTGGTCGGGTGCGTGCCGGGATAGGTGCGGTAGGGGATGCCATCGCCGTCGACGTCGAGATAGCGGCCGAAGTCGCGCCCCTCTTCCAGCATCTCCTCGGTCATCACCTTGCCGCGGTCGTATTGCCTTGCGTCGTCCCATTTCAGCGGGCGGCAGAGCCGGTGGTTCATGCCGATGTCGAGGTCGAGCATCAGGAAGATCGTGGTCTGGATACGCTCGGCGAGATCGAACGCGGCGGCCGCGAATTCGAAGGCCTCGGCGGGATCCTCGGGGAACAGCAGCACATGCTTGGTGTCGCCGTGCGAAGCATAGGCGCAGGCGATGATGTCGCATTGCTGGGTGCGGGTCGGCATGCCCGTCGAGGGGCCGGCGCGCTGGATGTTCATGATCACGGCCGGGATCTCGGCGAAGTATGAGAGGCCGATGAACTCGGTCATCAGGGAGATGCCGGGGCCTGACGTCGCGGTGAAGGCGCGGGCGCCGTTCCAGGACGCGCCGATGACGATGCCAATCGAGGCCAGCTCGTCCTCACCCTGGACGATGGCGTATTTCGCCTTGCCGGTCTCAGGATCGTGCCGGTATTTCTTGCAGTGCGCGGTGAAGGCTTCGGCCACCGAGGAGGACGGCGTGATCGGATACCACGCGCATACCGTGGCGCCGCCATAGACGGCGCCGAGCGCGGCGGCGCTGTTGCCCTCGATGAAGATGCGGTCGCCGACCTTGTCCGACTTTTTCACCCTGAGGCCAATCGGGCATTTCAAATTCTGCAGCGCCCAGTCGCGCCCCAAATGCAGCGCATGGACGTTGGAGGAGAGCAGCTTTTCCTTGCCCTTGTACTGCTCGCCGATCAGCTGCTCGATCAGCTTCGGGTCCATGTCGAGCAGCGCCGAGAGTGCGCCGAGATAGATGATGTTCTTGAACAGCTGGCGCTGGCGCGGATCGGTGTAGGTCGAGTTGGTGATGGCGGTGAGCGGCACGCCGATTACGGTGATATCGTCGCGGAATTTGGTCGACGGCATCGGCTTGGTGGAATCGTAGAACAGATAGCCGCCGGGCTCGATGCCGGCCACGTCCTTGTCCCAGGTCTGCGGGTTCATCGCCACCATCATGTCGACGCCGCCGCGGGCGCCGAGATGGCCGTCCTCGGTCACCCGCACCTCGTACCAGGTCGGCAGGCCCTGGATGTTGGAGGGGAAGATGTTGCGTGGGGACACCGGGACGCCGTGGCGCAGGATCGCGCGCGCGAACATCTCGTTGGCGCTGGCCGAGCCCGAGCCGTTGACGTTGGCGAAGCGGACGACGAAGTCGTTTACGCTGCTGATCGGCTTTTTGTCGGGCATGTCGAACCTGCGTGGGTCATCTCGATGAAATATTTTTGCATGTCCCAGGCGCCGGTGGGACAACGCTCGGCGCACAGCCCGCAATGCAGGCAGACGTCCTCGTCCTTCACCATTACGCGCCCGGTTTTGAGATCCGAGGAGACGTAGAGGTCCTGGTCCGGATGCGGCGAGGGTGCCTTCAGGCGCTGGCGCAAATCGCTTTCTTCGCCGTTGCCGGTGAAGGTGATGCAATCCATCGGGCAGATGTCGGCGCAGGCATCGCACTCGATGCAGAGCGAGGTCGAGAACACGGTCTGGACGTCACAATTCAGGCAGCGCTCGGCTTCGCCCAACGCCAGCTTGACGTCGTAGCCGAGCTCGACCTCGGCGCGGATGTCCTTCAGCGCGATCACCTTGTCGCGATGCGGCACCTTGTAGCGTTTGTCGATCGAGATGTCGTTGTCATAGCTCCATTCGTGGATGCCCATCTTCTGCGATGAGACATGCACGTCGGGCAGCGGACGCTCGGTAATGTCCTCGCCCGAGAGCATCTTGTGGATCGACAGCGCGGCGTCATGGCCGTGCGCCACCGCCCAGATGATGTTCTTCGGGCCGAATGCAGCATCGCCGCCGAAGAACACCTTTGGATTGGTCGAGGCGAATGTCTTGGGATCGACCTTGGGCATGTGCCATTTGTCGAACTCGATGCCGCAATCCTGCTCGATCCAGGGGAAGGCGTTCTCCTGGCCGACTGCGACCAGCACGTCGTCGCAGGGAATGGTCTGATCGGGGTCGCCCGAAGGCACGAGGTTACGGCGGCCTTTGGCGTCAAATTCGGCTTTGACGTGCTGGAAGGTGACGCCGATGAGCTTGCCGGCGACGTGCTTGAATGCCACCGGCACCATGTAATTGAGGATCGGAATATCCTCGTGGATTGCGTCCTCCTTCTCCCACGGCGAGGCCTTCATCTCCTCGAAGCCGGAGCGCACGATCACCGTGACTTTCTCGCCGCCGAGGCGGCGCGCGGTGCGGCAGCAATCCATCGCGGTGTTGCCGCCGCCGAGCACGATCACGCGCTTGCCGATCTTGTCGACATGGCCGAATGACACGTTGGCCAGCCATTCGATACCGATATGGATGTTGCCCGCCGCTTCCTTGCGGCCGGGAATGTCGAGCTCGCGGCCGCGCGGTGCGCCGGAGCCGACGAAGATCGCGTCGTATTTCTCCGCGAGCAGCGACTTCATGCTCTCGATGCGGTGGCTGCCCTTGAAGTCGACGCCGAGACCCAGGATGTAGCCGGTCTCCTCGTCGATCACCGAATTGGGCAGGCGGAATTTCGGGATCTGCGTGCGCATCATGCCGCCGGCTTCGGGATCGGCATCGAACACGGTGCAGTGATAGCCGAGCGGCGCCAGATCGCGCGCCACCGTCAGCGAGGCGGGGCCGCCACCGACGAAGGCGACGCGCTTGCCGTTCTTCGGCGAGGGGCGCGGCAGGCGCTGCCTGATGTCGTCCTTGAAATCGGCGGCGACGCGCTTGAGCCGGCAGATCGCGACCGGCGTCTCCTCGACGCGTCCGCGGCGGCACGCCGGCTCGCATGGACGATCGCAGGTGCGTCCCAGAATTCCGGGAAACACGTTCGATTTCCAATTGATCATATAGGCGTCGCTGTAGCGGCCTTGTGCGATCAGTCGGATATATTCGGGAACCGGGGTGTGCGCAGGACAGGCCCATTGGCAATCGACCACTTTGTGAAAGTAGTCGGGGGCCGCGATATCGGTCGGTTTCATTCCTACCCTGTCCGCGCAGGCTCAAAGACCCGGCGGCCTCTTCTGAGCTTGGCGAACGCTTAACGCGCTGCGATCTGGTTTCTGAATGACGTCATTGGGTTAGCTTATTAGAACCTTTCCGAAGTACAACGGCAAAGTTCGGCGCGTCCCCGCTTTCATGGGAGCTACGCGCGCACAGCATTAACGGCCGTGCGCGATGCGCGTGCGGTGCAATATGTTGCGATGCAGATGGTTGTTCAGCCGCGCGCGATATCGCTCTTCGCGAGATCCCACATCAGGCTGTAAGTCCCGACCGAGACGGGCAGCGGGAAGGGTGATGCGGCAGGGCCGGTGAAGCGCTCGGCGATCACGGCCGAGACAGCGCCGACATGCGTGCCGTCGATCAGCACGAACCAGTCGCGGACGCCTTCGTTGCGCACCGCCGGAATGTCCGCTGTCGCGCCGGACAATTCCGGCTCGCTCTCGAGCAGATGCATGGAGATGATGCCGTCGCGCTTCTCCGGCGCCAGCTTCTCTTGCAGTGCATCACGCCATGCGCCGGCATTGTCGGGCGTCGGCCGCAGGCGCACCACGCCGAGCGCAGCGCCGCGGCCGGTGCCGTTGCTGATGGTAATGCGAGCGACGACACGGAGCATGTCCTTGAAATGCGCCATGCTCCGCCGCGACCATTCGGTCTGGTTGGCCAGCCGCGCCCGATAGGCGGGACTGTCGAGCACGTCGAGCGTCGCGGTCGAGTACAGCGAGAGATATTTGGGATTGGCGGCATGCGCGACATAGCGCCGCGCTTCCAGAAAGCCCTCGATCGCGACGCGCTCTTCCAGATGTTCGCGATCGTACCAGCGGTTGAAATCGGCCTCATTGCCTGCGTCGATGTTCATCGACGTCAGCAGCATGCCCTTTCCGGCGAGCGGCATTTTCTTGTTGTCCTTTTTCGCGCATTAGCGCGCGGCCTTCGACGCAAGGTCGGCAATCGACTTCATCACCGCATCCCTCACGCCGGCATCATAGAGCGAATGTCCGGCTTCTTCCACGAGGCGAATCTCGGAACCCGGCCAAACTTTCGCGAGCGTGTGTGATGTCTCAGGAGGGCACAACAGGTCGTAGCGGCCCTGCACGATAATGCCGGGAATGCCGGCGAGCCGGTCCGCGTTCCGCAGCAGCTGGTCTTGGTTCATGAAGGAGTTGTTGATGAAATAATGTGCCTCCATGAACGGCGTCGCCGGCAGCGTGCGCCACACGTTCAGTGACGCCAGGTCCAGCCGCGTCTTCGCCGCCTTGTGCTCCGACAGGGCTCGCTCGGTATCGTGCCAGGCGCGGGCCGCAGGTCCGTGAATGGCCGGATCGGCATCGAGGATGCGGCGATAATAGGCTTCCACCGGGCGTGCGCGTTCCCCGGGCGGCAGCACGCTCAGAAAATCCTCGTAGAGCGCGGGATAGAATTGCGGCAGGCGCACCGTGAAGGCCGTCTCGACCTCTGCCCGCGTGCCCAGAAAGGTCGCGCGGAGCGCAATGCCGGAGATGCGCTCCGGATGGGCCTGCGCGTACGCCAGCGCCAGCGTCGCGCCCCAGGAGCCGCCGACGACCATCCAGCGTTCGAAGCCGAACTTGTCGCGGATCATCTCCATGTCCGCGATCAGATGTTCCGTGGTGTTGTGCTCGCGCGATCCCTTGGGACGGCTGCGGCCGCAGCCGCGCTGGTCGAACAGCACGGCGCAGAAGCGATCAGGGTCGAACAGCCGGCGATGATCGGGCTGGCATCCGCTGCCGGGCCCGCCGTGCAGGTAGACCGCGGGAATGCCGCCGCTGCGACCGACGCTCTCGACATAGAGCTCATGGCCGTCGCCGACGTCGAGCATGTCGGAGGTCAGCGGCGCAAAGGGATCAGCGCGCCTCGCCGCTGTGCCTGCGTCGGCGTCAGGCCCCATTCTCGGATTCCAGGGTGCCGCCGGCGAAGTTGCGATAGAGGAAGCGGCTGGTCTCGCCCTCGGCCTCACGCTCGGCCTGCTTGAAGATGGTTTCGTGCAGCGGCGACAGCGCGCAGGCCGGATCGGTGTTGGCGGCATCGCCGGTCAGCGCAAAGGCCTGGCAGCGGCAGCCGCCGAAATCGATCTCGCGGAATTCGCAAGACTTGCACGGCTCCTTCATCCAGCCGGTGCCGCGATAGCGGTTGAAGGCCTCGGAGTTCTGCCAGATCCAGGCGATCGAATGGTTGGAGCGCACCGACTCGAAGTCGAGCCCGGTGATGCTCTCGGCGGCGTGGCAGGGCAGCACCTTGCCGGCGGGCGAGATGTTGAAGAACTGACGGCCCCAGCCGCCCATGCATTTCTTCGGCCGCAGCGCGTAGTAATCGGGAACGACGTAGTCGATCGCAAGCGTGCCCTTCAGCCGTTCGCGCGCCTCCTCGACGAGGCGGGTACATTCGTCGAGCTGCGCCACCGTCGGCATCAGCGCGGCGCGGTTCTTCAACGCCCAGCCGTAATACTGCACATTGGCGACCTCGAGCCGGTCGGCGTCGAGATCGACGGACATCTGGATGATGTCAGGCAGCTGGTGCAAATTCTGCCGGTGCATCACCGCGTTCACGGTGAGCGGCAAATCGAGCTCGCGCGTCCACTTTGCGACCTCGAGCTTCTTGCGGTGGCCGCCCTTGTAGCCGGCGACGCGATCGGCGAGGCCTTCCTCGATGCCCTGGAACGAGATCTGCACATGGCAGAGCCCGGCATCGGCGAGATCGCTGAGCTTCTCGCGCGTCAGCAGTACGGCCGAGGTGATCAGGTTGGTGTAGAGGCCGACGTCGCTGGCATGCTTGACGAGGTCGACGAGGTCCTTGCGCGCCGTCGGCTCGCCGCCGGAGAAATGCACCTGCAGCACGCCGATCTCGGCGAGCTCGCTCAAGACCTTCTTCCATTCCTCGGTGGTCAGCTCCTTGCCCGAGCGATCGAGCTCCACCGGGTTGGAGCAGTAGGGGCATTGCAGCGGGCAGCGATGGGTGATCTCCAGCAGCACCGCGAGCGGAATGCCAAAAGTCTCCGCTGTCGAGCGCTGCTTCTCCAGCACCGCGAGGCTGTCGCTGGCGTTGGGCGGGACGGTGGGATTGCCGAGCACATCGCTCATGACGTCTTCTCCCGGGCTTCCGTGAGAAAGCCCTTGTCGGCGAGATCCTGCAGCATGACGATGACATCGGCCAGGATCGCCTCGCGCGGCGCGGCGTATTTGACCGCCAACGCGTCCGCAATGTCGCCGACGCTGCGCTCGCCGTTGCAGAGCTGCAGGACCTCGACTGCGATCTCGTCCGGGGCCAGAACACGTTCCGGCGCCAGGATCACCCAGACCTTTCGCGTCTCGTCATATTTCAGCTTGGCATGCCGCGGCAGCACCGGGCGGCTTGCCTCGCTGACGCTGATGTTCCGCGGCCCGGCCATTCCAGTTCCTCTTCAGTTCGCTTTGGGCACGAACGCGCCCGGCGGAATGTTGCCCTCGACATAGGCGTGCTGGAGCGCGTCGAGCTGCACCCATAGCACGTTGGTCTTGAAGATCAGCGCGTTGCAGACGGAGGCGCGCTCTTCCGGCGTCCTTGCATGCGCCTTGACATAGTCGAGCGCAAAGCCGGCATCGCGCGGCGCCTGGGTCAGGCGACGCTTGAAGTAGCTCATGATGTCAGGATTGACGAAATCATAGTGCTCCAGCATGCCGGAGATGCGTTCTTCATGCAGATTTGGCGCGAACAGCTCGGTAAGCGAGGAGGCGATCGCCTCCAGCGGGCTCTTCTCGCGGCAGTAGTGGACGTAGGCTTCGACCGCGAAGCGCGTCGCCGGCAAGATGCCTTCGGTCGATTCCACGTAAGCCGTGTCGAGCCCGAGTCCTTCCGTCAGCTTGATCCAGCGCTCGATGCCGCCCTCGGAGCCGACATCGCCGTCATGGTCCTCGATGCGATGGCGCCATTCCAGGCGCGTGGCGCGGTCGCGGAAGCGCGAGATCACCACCGCGTCCTTGATCGGGATGGTGCTCTGGTAATAGTAGCGGTTCAGCGCCCAGGCCTGCACCTGGCCCTTGTTCAGCTTGCCGCCGTGCAGCAGCTTATGGAACGGATGCAGGCTGTGATAGCGCGTCGCCCCGATATGGCGCAGCGCCGCCTCCAGCTCCTCGGCGCTCGTGAGCTTGATGTCCTTGCCGATCGAGAGCGCAGTCATTCCAGTCATTGACGCCGCATTCACAGCACGATCTCCGTTCCATCCGCCGGTATCTGCCAGCCCGCCGCCTCAGCGGCCTTGCGCTCGGGTGAGGCAGGCAGCAGCGCCGGGTTCGAGTTATTGATATGCAGAAATATCTTCCTGTCGATAGCAAGGTCGGCCAGCCGTGCGATGGCGCCGTCCTGGCCGGACATGGCGACATGTCCCATGCTCTTGCCGGTCTTGTGGCCGAGCCCGCATTTGATCATCTCGTCGTCCTGCCAGACCGTGCCGTCGAAGAACACGAGCGAAGCGCCGTCGATTTCGGCCTTCAGCGCGTCGGTCACCTCGGCGCACGCCGCGATGAAGTAGAAGCACTTGCCGGTCGCCTTGTCGGTGATCTTCAGGCCCAGCGTGTCGCCGTCGCCGCTCTCGCCACCGGGATGCGCCTTGCCTTCCAGATACCAGGCCGACTTGCCGGGGACTGCGAAGGCCAGCACTTCCAGCCCGGAGCGCGCGCCATCCGGTAGCCGCGGTTCGAACGGCTCGCTGATGTCGATCGGCTGGCGCCGCACGTTCTTTTCGTTCAGCACGTCGAAGATGCTGTTGCTCTTCAGGATCGCCAGCACCTTCTCGTGCGCATAGACCGTGAAGGGCGAGCCCTCGCGCATCGAGAGCAGGCCTGCCACCGCATCCACCTCGCTGTTGGTCAGGATAACGCCTGCGATCGGCGTATGGCGCAGCGCGCCCGCTTTGGGGTGCAGCTGCGGCGTGGCATTCAATTGCTGCCGCAGGTCCGGGGAGGCATTGATCAGGAACCAGTGCTCGCCGTCGCCGCTGAAGGCGACCGAGGCTTGGGTTCTCAAGAGTTCATGGCCGTTCTCACGGGCCGCCCGGCAGCCCTCGCAGCCGCAATTCCATTGCGGCACTCCGCCGCCGGCTGCGGCGCCCAGGACGACGACGCGAAGCATGATCCGTCTCCTGGAAGCAACGTCACGGAGGTGGATCTCAGGCCGACACGATTTCCATCATTCGGAAACCGGTCGTGACCGAAAGATCCACCTGCGCTGAACGCAGATCACCAACCGCTTACTTGCGGGTGGCGCTCACGTACATGTTGATTTCCATGCCGCAGGGCACTTCGACGATCTTCGGGGCTTTCCAGGCCATTTTGGCACTCCATTTTCGCGAATTCGGACGTATCCGCCCACCCGTTAAATTAATGCGCGCCGAGAAGTTCGCCAGTGAAATTTTCCCGAGAAGCCCATGTTGCGCCGCGAAAAAAAGCCCTCGGGAACACCACTTCTGGGGCGCTGCCTTGCGTTCGGCGCATTCGGTCGCGAACCCTGTCCTGATAAAGCAGTTGTGAGTGCAGTGCAGCTTTCAATCCGGTACAGGCGACCCAACTGGATTTCGATGATGCCCAGATACTACTTCAACACCCGTATCGGCGACGAACTGATCGTGGATCCCGAAGGCGAGGACCTGCGCAACCCCGACCGCGCCTGGGAGGTCGCCCGCCAGATGATCCTGGAGGTGGTGAAATCCGAGGGCACCCAGCGCGCCCTGCTGGACGCCGTGATCGAGGTGACCGACGCCGAAGGCGAGATCGTGCTGGAGTTCCCCTTCACCGAGGCGCTGCTGGACATCCCGGACGCGTCCGCGACGCGGCACTAGCCCCCACTCTCTCCCTGTCATTGGCCCTTGCGACGAAGCAATCCAGACTGCCTCCGCGGAGGGATTTCTCGATTGCTTCGCTGCGCTCGCAATTCAATGACGAGGGACCACCCGGCGCCTCAGCGCCTTCGCCCCTGCGAAATCCGCATGGCTTTGCCGCGTTCCCGGCGCTAAAAGACGCCGGTTACACGGAGCAAGCCATGCAAGATCTCTGGCGCCTGTCGGCTGCCGACCTCGCCACCCTCGTCAAGTCCAAAAAGGTGTCCGCCAGGGAGGCCGCTAAGGCCGGTCTCGCCCGCCTGGACGCCGTCAATCCCCAGCTCAATGCGGTGATCGACCACCGGCCGGACGACGTGCTCAAGCAGGCCGACGCCGTCGATGCCGCCATCGCGCGGGGCGAGGACCCCGGCGTGCTCGCCGGCGTGCCCGTCACCATCAAGGCCAATGTCGACCAGGAGGGCTTTGCCACCACCAACGGCCTCAAGCTCCAGCGCGATTTGATCGCGCGCGAGGACAATCCGGTGGTCGCCAATTTCCGCAAAGCCGGCGCCATCCTGCTCGGCCGCACCAATTGCCCGGCCTTCTCCTATCGCTGGTTCACCACCAACCTCGTCCATGGCGACACCAAGAACCCGCGTGACGCCTCTCTGACCCCGGGCGGCTCGTCCGGCGGCGCCGGTTCGGCGGTCGCGGCCGGCATCGGCCACATCGCCCACGGCACCGACATCGCCGGCTCGATCCGCTACCCCGCCTATGCCTGCGGTGTGCACGGCCTGCGCCCGACGCTGGGCCGCATCCCCGCCTTCAATCCGGCACTGCCGGAGCGCCCGATCGGACCGCAGATCATGGCGGTCTCGGGTCCGCTGGCGCGCACCGTCAACGACCTCAGGATTTCACTGGCTGCGATGTCGGCCCGCGACATCCGCGATCCCTGGTACGCACCAGTGCCGCTGGAAGGCCCAGCACGGGACAAGCGCGCCGCGCTCTGCCTCAATCCGGACGGCCTTGCCACCACGCCCGAAGTGAAGGCGGCGGTGATCGATGCGGGCAAGCGCCTCGAGCGTGCCGGCTGGACGGTCGAGACGATCGAAAACACGCCGTCGATGCGCGAGGCGGTCGAGTGGCAGATCAAGCTTTGGCTCGGCGACGGCTATGAAGCGCAGCTGGAGATGGCCGAGCGCGAGGGCGATCCCGGTGCGCTGGCGTGCCTGCGCGGCAATCGCGGCAGGGTCACGCCGATGGATCAGGCCAATTACGCCAAGGCGCTGACGCGGCGGGCCACTCTGACCCGCGACTGGATGCTGTTCTTCGAAAAATACGCGGTGCTGCTGACGCCGGTGTCCGGCGAGCTGCCGTTCCCCGATCATCTCGATCGCAAGGACGATGAGTCCTTCAAGCGCGTCTGGGAAGCGCAGCTGCCGCAGATCGCCATTCCCTTCATGGGTCTGCCGGGCCTCGTGGTCTCCACGGGTCTGGTCGGCAAGGCGCCCGTCGGCGTGCACATCGTCTCCGGCCGCTACCGCGAAGACCTCTGCCTGCTCGCAGGCGAAGCGATCGAGGCGGGCGGCGTGCCGCCGTCGCCGATCGATCCCGTGGGTTAGCGATGTCCGCGATCTACGATTTCAAGGCCAACTCGCTTGCGGGTGAGGAGGTTGCGCTCCGCCGCTTCGAGGGGCAGGTGCTCCTGATCGTCAACACCGCGAGCAAATGCGGCTTCACGCCGCAATATCGCGGTCTGGAGGATCTGCATCGCGATCTCTCGCCGCGCGGCTTCTCCGTGCTCGGCTTTCCCTGCAACCAGTTCGGCGCGCAGGAGCCGGGGCAGGCGAGCGAGATCCAGGCGTTCTGCTCGACCAATTACGACGTCACCTTTCCCTTGTTCGAGAAGATCGACGTCAACGGCGCCCATGCGCACCCTCTGTATGAGTACCTGAAACACCAGCAATCGGGCTTGTTAGGGGCCTCCATCAAATGGAATTTCACCAAATTCCTGGTGGACCGTCAGGGCCGCGTAATCGCGCGCTACGCGCCGACCGCACGGCCCGAAGGATTGCGGAATCAAATCGAGACCCTGTTATGAGCGAGACAATCATGAGCGACGAATTTCCGGACCGCCTGTCGGTCGATCCGAACAGCCCCTATTACAACGCAGACATCCTGGCGCGCGACGTCGGCATCCGCTTCAAGGGCGTCGAGAAGACCAATGTCGAGGAATACTGCATCAGCGAAGGCTGGGTCCGCGTCACCGCCGGCAACGCCAAGGACCGCCACGGCAACCCGCTGACCATCAAGGTGCACGGGCCGGTGGAGCCGTATTTCAGGGATAAGAAGTGACGGCGAAGCCGTCATTCCGGGGCGATGCGAAGCATCGAACCCGGAATCTCGAGATTCCCCGGTGCGCAATTGCGCACCTGAGGTCAGGTCCTTCGGACCATCCCGGAATGACGGGCTAACAAATCGAAAGGCCCCCCATGTCCGTCCGCATCGTCGACGTCCGCGAGATCACCAAGCCGATCTCATCGCCGATCCGCAACGCCTATATCGACTTCACCAAGATGACGACGAGCCTCGTCGCCGTCGTCACCGACGTCGTTCGCGACGGCAAGCGCGTGATCGGCTACGGCTTCAACTCCAACGGCCGTTACGGGCAGGGCGGCCTGATCCGTGAGCGTTTTGCCTCGCGCATCACCGAGGCCGATCCGAAGTCGCTGCTGAATGCGGCCGGCGACAATCTCGACCCCGACAAGGTCTGGGGCGCGATGATGACCAACGAGAAGCCCGGCGGCCACGGCGAGCGCTCGGTCGCAGTCGGCACCATCGACATGGCGGTGTGGGACGCGGTGGCGAAGATCGCGGGCAAGCCGCTGTTTCGCCTGCTCGCCGAACGGCACGGCGTCAAAGCCAATCCGCGCGTGTTCGTCTACGCCGCCGGCGGCTATTACTATCCCGGCAAGGACCTCTCGATGCTGCGCGGTGAGATGCGCGGCTATCTCGATCGCGGCTACAACGTCGTGAAGATGAAGATCGGCGGCGCGCCAATTGAAGAAGACCGCACCCGCATCGAGGCGGTGCTGAAGGAGATCGGCAAGGACGCCCAGCTCGCCGTCGACGCCAATGGCCGCTTCAACCTGGAGACCGGCATCGCCTATGCCAAGATGCTGCGCGACTATCCCTTGTTCTGGTACGAGGAAGTCGGCGATCCCCTCGACTACGCGCTGCAGGCCGCGCTCGCCGAATTCTATCCAGGCCCGATGGCCACAGGCGAGAATCTCTTCAGCCACCAGGACGCCCGCAATCTGATCCGCTACGGCGGCATGCGCCCCGATCGCGACTGGCTGCAATTCGACTGCGCGCTGTCCTACGGCCTGTGCGAATACCAGCGCACGCTGGAGGTGCTGAAAACCCACGGCTGGTCCCCCAGCCGCTGCATCCCGCACGGCGGCCACCAGATGTCGCTCAACATCGCCGCCGGCCTCGGCTTAGGCGGCAACGAGAGCTACCCCGACCTGTTCCAGCCCTACGGCGGCTTCCCGGATGGCGTTGGCGTCGAGAACGGCCACATCACCATGCCGGACCTTCCGGGCATCGGTTTTGAAGGCAAGTCGGATCTCTACAACGAGATGAAGGCGCTGGCGGAGTAGGGTCGAGGCGTCTCCAACAACTCGGTGTCGTCCCCGCGAACGCGGGGACCCATAACCCCAAGAGAGGTTATGGAGCGGGCCGGCAACTCCGAATCTTCGCCAAACCCAACCCTGTGGCTATGGGTCCCGGATCAGCGCTTCGCTTGTCCGGGACGACGACTGAGTTTGCGGCTTACGACAATCGCATGTCCAGCAGCCGCCTTCCTTCGCCCTTCAGCAGCTTCTTCACGGCGCTCGACGCCACCACCTCGCCGTCATTCGCGTAGGCCTCGTGGTTTTTCTCGATGTCGTCGAGGCGATAGAGGTAGTTGACCATCACGCCGGCGGATTCCCGCACGCCCTTCGGCGAGAGATCGCCGAGCCAGTTGATGCGCTCCAGCCTTGCGCCGTTGCCGAGATGGAAGCGGGCGACGGAATCGATCAGCTTGCCCTTCGGCGTGCGCGCCTTGAGGAAGTAGTGCGCCGCGAGCGGCTCGATCACGGCGCGGAGCTGTGCCGTCGTCTCGGGGCTCTCGAACCATTTGGGGTCGTCGAGGCGCTTCAGCACCTCGCGGTCCTCGTCCGACAGCGGCAGGTCCTTGTCCTGCTTCAGCCATGGCATGAAACCCGGCACCGGCGACAGCGTCACGAAAGTGTCGAGCTTGGGCGTTTCGCGGCGCAGCTCCTCGACCACCTGCTTGATCAGGAAGCTGCCGAAGGAGATGCCGCCAAGACCGCGCTGGGTGTTGGAGATCGAATAGAACACGGCGGTGCGCGCGCGCTCGATCGGCAGATACTGGCGATCGACCGCGAGCAGCGGCGCGATCGCGCCGGGGATCGTCTCGGTCAGCGCCACCTCGACGAAAATCAAGGGCTCGTCGACCATCGCGGGATGGAAGAAGGCGTAGCAGCGGCGGTCGACCGGATCGATGCGGCGGCGCAGATCGTCCCAGTCGGAGATCTCGTGCACGGCCTCGTAGCGGATGATTTTTTCGAGGATGTTGGCCGGGGTCGACCAGTCAATCCTGCGCAGCACGAGAAACCCCCTGTTGAACCACGAAGAGAGAAGATGCGAGACGTCGCGATCGAGCGCGGCGAGCTCGGTGTGGCCGTTCATCATGCCGAGCAGATCGGCGCGCATGTTGACGAGATCGCCGGTGCCGCCGGGCGCGCGGTTGAGGCGGCGGATCAGCTCCTGCCGCCGCGGCTCCGAGGCGAAATGCAGCGAGCTCGCGTCCTCGTCGCTCGGCGCGGCGCGCCATTTCTCGATCGCCTTGGACAGGCGCTCCCGGTCCGGGCCGAAATCGCGCACCAGTCCGTCGAAGAAGGCGCGGCGTCCCGCCGCATCCAGCTCCCGGTAGATGTCGAGCACCTCACGCGCGATGGCGATGCCCGATGCCTCGCCCCGGCCCGACAGCAGCGCGTCGCAGAGATCGATCAGCCCGTCGGCGTCCCGTCTGGTGTCGGCGGAATCTCCCCGACGAAGCAGCGTGCGGCCGCGCTCGGAGATCGTGGCGAGCAGGTCGGAGAAGAAGGCGTTGGCCATCGGGACTTTCGTGTCGGGTTTGTGCGTTGCGGAAGCTTACACGGGATTTGGGCAGAAACCGATCACAATCAAGCGGAGGAATGCGGCAACTTTAGTTGGGCCGTGCGTCTGGAGAATGCCGGCATGCCTGCCTTTGCGGCAATGCCACCGAGGGCCCCCCTACCGTAGCAACCATTAAAGCACGCCCGATTTCCGCGAGCATGACGCCGTGCTTGCGGCCGTC
>NZ_LBJV01000057.1:0-150235 GCF_028128855.1 Bradyrhizobium sp. CCBAU 11430 | reverse complement strand
ACCGCCCGCACCGGCCCCTGCCCCCGTTCAGGCCGCCGCCGTCGCTCCACCAGCTCCTGCGACCGCGCCTACGCGCGATCTCAATTCACCGCTCGGCGTCTGGCTCACCGAGGAGAAGGAAGGCAAGGTCCGCATCGAGCAATGCGGCACCAATCTGTGTGGCTATTCAGTCGACGGCAAATCGAACCAGAATGGGGAGCAGGTTCTGATCAACATGAAGCCCAGCAAGGACCAGAAATGGTCCGGCCGCATCCTCGATCCGAACTCCGGCTCGACCTACGATTCGACGATCGCGATGAAGGGCACCGACCGCCTGCGCGTGCAGGGCTGCGCCTTCGGCGGCATGTTCTGCGGCGGCCAGACCTGGACGCGCGTGAATTGAGCGGCTGATAGCACGTGAGCCAACATGGCGCAGCCAGGCTGACGCTTTTCGCTCCACAACCTGCAATCGATGATCCGACTGCCGGGATAGTCGTCGCTATCCCCGCCGGGACCTCGTGCGTACGACCGCTCGATTCAAATGCCCCCACTGTGAACCATTTCATACTCTGCCCGCCATCGTTGCTTCTAGTCTGGATTGATAGCCAGACTATTTGCGACCTGATTACCGCGCAGTCGGCGCCGTTTCGCCGAGATTGAGTAGACCGAAAAGAACCATTTGCCGATCTTCTTTCGGCGCCGATAGTTGCGTAAGCGAGCGAGGTTGTTATGGAGGAACTCCGTGCGACGCCATCGCTAGTCTCAGGTGACTGGGGCCCCGGCTTGTTGATGTCGGAGGAAAGCATACGACGCCATGTGATCGGCGCGCTCCGTAGTCGGCAGACAAGCTTGACGACCGCGCTGCAGCCTCTGGTCGACGAGCAAATGCGGATGCTCGTTTCGGAGTTCGGTTTCGACGCTCAGACCGTGGGCAAGATCCTGCAATCGCAAAATGCCATGCTGAGCGTATTGTCGGATCGGTATGACGCGCTCGATGAAGCCGCACATTACAGCGAGCTTCCCTTCGTCGAACTGGCGAACGACGGCCGCATCGTCTATTCGAACGCGGCATTCGACAAGCTCATTCCCGGCAGGCGCGGCGCTGCTTTCTCCGGGTTGTTCGGATCCCGTGCAGCCGATGTGTGCATGGCCCTCCGGGCAAATCACAACACGAGTTTGCGCGCTGACATCCAGACCGACGAAGCGGTTCGTCAGGTCAGAGTCGAGATCGGCCCGCTGCGCGACGAAGACGGAAAGCCGGGCAATTACGCACTTCTTCTCGACCAGAGCGCTGAACAGAGCCGCCTCGATGCCTTGCAGGATGGCGTGCTCCGCACCGACCTGACAGGCAAGATCCGGTTCGCAAACGAGCGCGCGGTGCAGGTTCTGGGCTTCTCGGAATCAGAGCTCAAGGAGATGTCGCTCTCCCTCGTATTCGGACCCGAGGACGAGGGAACGACGAATCCGTTCGCCGAATGGATCACCAAGGAGACGGGCTTCTCGAGTTTCGTCAGGCTCCGCCCAAAAGACGGTCGTTCTGTCCTGGCAAGGGTCAGCGGAACGCCCTACATGGAAGCACCGAACAGCTCGGCCGGGTTATTGGTGCTGTTCGCCCCTCTTGCCGAAGATCGCGCCCGTCGCGAGCTCAAGACGATTTTGGCCGAGCACGCTGATCCGCAGAAGATCATCGAGGCAACGCTTCAGGTCATCGGCAAAGTCATCCCATTCGAAATGAGCACGTTCGGGGTCTACAACGATCTCAGCGATTACTGGCGAGCGGTCACTGTCTTTCCAAGACCTGGCTGGGAGTGGAGCACGCGTTGGTTCAAGGTGCCGCCCGGCGTGATCGATTGGCTCGAGCAGGGCAAGACGTGGGACAACAATTTGGCCGCGTTCGTCGAGCGCCTCAATCCGGAGGAAATGGACAACCCGGTGAGCAAGGCCATCATCGCCGACGAATTCGAGTCGATGCTCGTATTGCCGATCCGCAAAGCCGGAGGCCGGTTTGGAAGCTCACTGGCTCTGCTGTCCCGCAAGCACAAATACTCCGCCTCGGATCTGCGCACGCTGCAAAATCTCGGCGTCGAGGAGATATTGCAGGCCGCAGACGCCGCCATGGAACATGCCCAGGCACGCGCCTTGCGCAAACTCAAGGACGATTTGAACAAGGCAGCGAGCGCACGCGCCATCGCTGAACTGCTGGCCACAGGCACCACGAAATGCCTGGGCTGGGAGTATGTCGGCGTATTCCGGGTCGATCGCCGCCGCAGCAAGTTCGTGCTGGTCGCCGAGCACGTCAAGAACGACCGGAATCTGCTCGTGAAAGCAGCTGACCGCAAGGCCGAATATACCCAGGAGCTGTCCAGCGGCATGCTCGGCAGCTGCCTGGCCGAGCGGAGCATTCTGGTTGTTCCTGACATCAGCGACACCGAGCGGAACTACGGCTTCATCAAAACCGCACCCGATCAGCGATCCGCCATGACAGTTCCCCTGTTCGTGAATGGCAAGATCGAACTGATTCTGGACATGGAGTCATCGGAGCTCAACGCGTTCCGTGGGCCTGATCAGGACGCGGCAAGTGGCCTCGCCGCTGACTGCGAACAGATCTTTGCGGCTCGCTGGCACGAAGCGATCGAGCACGCGCTCATGGATAGAATCGAGCAGGCGGCCGTCATCGTGGACGCCGTCGGCACGATCTGCCACATGAATGGTGCAGCGGAGAACATCTTCGGCCGGGCGCGTGACAAGAAGCTCTCGTCATTTGGCGCCCGGAACGAAGATTCCATGCAACTGTCGGAATGCGGGATCCAGCACCGCCTTCACATCCACCTGACGATCGGCGACGCACCGCGCACCGAGCTGACGACTCTCGCAAATCGCGAGCCGTTGAATGACGACTATGGTCATCAACTCTGGCTGTTCACCAGCCTTGCCGACCAAAGCCGGGAGAGCGACTGGGGTTATCTGGAAGAGACCGTCACCGCCGTCGCACGCGAGACCCGCGCCCCACTGTTGATGGCCGATGGCCTGCTGCGCGG
The DNA here is from genome assembly GCF_028128855.1 of Bradyrhizobium sp. CCBAU 11430. NCBI lineage: Bacteria > Pseudomonadati > Pseudomonadota > Alphaproteobacteria > Hyphomicrobiales > Nitrobacteraceae > Bradyrhizobium > Bradyrhizobium sp. CCBAU 11430. Next base: position 147,218 of record NZ_LBJV01000057.1, on the reverse strand, counting down.
CGCCGCATCGCTCCTGAGCAAACCAGAGCTCATGAGAAATTGCGCCGAGCTGCTCGAGCAGGCCGCCAACCACCTGCTGAGGGCCGACCTGACTTTCGAACGTCTGTCCGATCGTCTGACCGTTCAGCAGACGCCGCAGGAAGCCCCCGAGCAATTCGACGTATTGGAAGTGCTCTATCACGAGGTCGAAGGCCTTCCCGTCGAGGATCGTGACGCAATCCACGTCGTCGACGAGATTGCGATGCGTCGTCCGGTGCTTGTCAAGGGATGGACGAAGAGGTTGAGCTTTGCGTTTCGCTCTGCGCTCAGCTCCCTCCTGTTGTTGCGCATCACGCCGAACGACAGGTTGACCGTGACGATCGCGGAACGGCCGCCGCATCGTCTCTCGGTGTCCATGCGCTTACCCGCGACAATTGCCGACGCTCTGACACCGTCGGCGACGGACCCGATCGAGCAGAGCCAGCACCGGGCACGGCAGATGGCCAGCGTCGCGGTCGAGGCTATTCGCAAGGCTGCCGAGCAGCACGACGGCGATCTGATCGAGCTGGACGGCGCGGGATTCGAGTTCAACCTGCCATTGTGCGTGCAGGAGGCACCGGTATGACAGCAAAGATTGCCATAGCCACCGCCGAACCAAACATGTTCGAAACGCTACGGGGACATCTGCTCGCGGCAGGAGTGGCCCTGGAGGACTTGTACGACAAGCCTTTGATGACCCCGGACCAGACCAGCGAGTGGCTCATCGCGAATGAGACTGAATTGCTCGTGCTCGACGCCCGGTTGCCGACTGATCCCAGCGCCGTTTACGACACACGTACGACACTCGGCGCGAAGCACGTGCTCAACACCGTCGTCCTGGCCCAGGACCCCCACACCTCCGTGCTGGTCATCGCGCCTTCGTTCGGAACCTGCGCGGACCTGGAGGAAGAGTGCAGAGCAGCAGGCAACGCCCTAATCCTGCCGATGGACGCGCTGCAGCTGCACCGGCATCGGATCTTGCGCCCGTTCATTGCGATTCTCACCGGGCATCCCGACGAGACGAATGCGATTCCGGGCGCGTTCCGCGTGATCGAGATCGAAATCCATAGCGCCAAGGTGGAATGCCGGCTCGGAACGGGTGAAGACGGCTCTCCTATGCTTCGCTGGAACACCATCAGCGATCTCGATGACCTCAAATCTGCCGCTCAGACTTATGCGCGCGATGAGATGCCGCTGAACAACTGGCTCGGCCAAACGCGGGACATCGGAACACGCTTGTTCAAGAGCTTCGTTGTCAAAGCGATCGGCGAACATCTGTTCTCGCAGATCGAGAAGTCCGCGGGCGGATTGGTGGGACTGTCGTTCCGGTTCGTCATCAGCGACGCAGGCTTTTATCCGGTGCCCTTCGAGGCGAGTGTACGTTATCTCTCGGAGGAAAATGGGCCATTCGTACTTCTATACGCGCCGATTGTCCGGCGCATCCCGTCCTTTGTCCGCGGAAGGGCCAGCGAGCGAGCGCGGATCAAACAGGGCGCAAAACTGATGTTCGTTCGTTCTCAGATCGGTGAACATCCCGATCTGAAGCTCGACAGTGCGATCTGCGATGGCAAGAAATTCGACAAGCTTGGCAACATCGATACCGAACTGGAGCATGTGAAACAGCTGGGTGCCGCGGGCTGTTTCGATTTGAAGATCGTCAACTTGTCGGACGCCCCTCCGGGCGAGGCCGCCCCCTATCTGCTGAAGCAGCTCGACGCATTCCGGCCGACCATTCTCCACTACGCCGGTCACGCCTGGAGCGATGGCCAGCAGACCGCGACCCTCGTCCTTCCCGGACTGCAACCGCAGCAAGCGGTCGGCCTGAAGCTCGACAGGGTGGCGGCATCCGACGGGCTTTCAACGACGACTCTGGTCTACCTCTCGGCCTGCCGTGGCATCTCGAAGGGCTGCGTTCAGCAACTGGTGATGAACGGGATCCCCTACGCGTTGGGCTTCCGCTGGAATGTCGAGGACGAGCGCGCGCCGCAGTTCGCAAGGGAGTTCTATGACGAGCTCTACAAGACGCGGTCCGTTTGCGTCGCGTTCCGCAAAGCCTGCCGCGCATCGTGGGAAAGCCTGAACTACGACGAAGAGAGCCCGATCTGGCTCTCGCCGATCTTGCTGGCGCAGTCGACCGATTGGGCAGCACGCTGCCAGTGAGCAACCACTGGGCAGCTTGGAGTGGAAGGATGTCATGACAGTCTGGGCCACACTCAAGAACGTCGTGGAGCACTGGGCGAGCCGCGAGTTGCGGCGCCCATATGTCGGTTACGTCGCATCGAGCGGTGGCAACGCGATGACAGCGGGACAGACCTTCCTGCCCGAAGCGAGCTATTTCGGCGTGCGCATGGTCGAAATGGGCTTGCGAGAGGGCGGCAAGTTTTTCAGCTCGTTCCTTCCGCTCGGCGTCGTGCTCACCGAGTTCAGCTTCGGCGACGGGCGTCAGCGCCGGCCCACGATCCTGAGCAACGACGAGATCGCCGCTCAGCTGAAGGCGGCCGGCGCCGCTCCTGGTTACGTCGACTTCAAGAACATCTACGCCGTCAGGCGCGCGCCCATGAAGCAGGACAATTTGTCCCTGTTCGTCGGGCTGTTCCGCCTTCCGTTTCACGACGTCGCGCAACAGGTCCTGCAATTGGCCGCCGACCTGACCACACAGACCGGGCTCGCGCCGGGTGTTTCCGACGGGTTGCGCGTGGCTGAAAAGATCTACGACCGGGTCGCGGGCCTGTTCGGACTCAACATCGTCACGCCCTTGTTCTCCTACGCCGACGGCAATGCGCTCGGCCGCAGCGGCTATCTCCTGGTTGCCGGCTCCGATCTCGACGAAGCGGTTGCCAAGCGGCTGGTGGTGACCGACGACAGATTGCTGCTGGACGGTCAGCGTGTGTCTGGCCTGGACTATTGCCTCCTGGCCATTGAGTTCACAGCCAGCCTGCTGCCCGAGGGGCCGGATACGATCAACCCTCTCACCCAGCTCGGATTTCATCGACACTGGCAGGGTGTTGCAAGCAGCATCATGAAGCGGGAGCTGGAGCATGCGGACGAACAGATGCTGACGCTGCGCTCCGAAGTGATCACTTCGCCTGAGCTCGCCGAAAACGATCGTCTCGTGGCCATCGGCGCCTACCAGACCAGCTACGACAAGCTCGTGGAGCGCGTGACACCGAAAAATGCTCACCGCGGCTGGGAAGAGGCACTCCTGGCCGACCCCAACGACAAGACAATCGCCAAACCGGCCGTGACAGAGCTCCTGAAGGGCATGCAAATCCGCCTGCTCACCGGCATCAAGGACGCCCCGGACGATCCGGACAAGCTTTTTGCGTCCGAGGCGTTCGCATTGCGAAAGACTGTCGGCAAGGCCCCTCTGGTCGATACAAGCTCCGCCGTCTCGCTGGCGCGCGTGCTCAATCGCACCGCGAAAGCAAGGTGATGGCGCGAACGCCTGCTTTCACGCCTCTGCCCGGCTGACGCTAGGACACGATCGCGTCGGCGCCGTTCGACCGCATCCGTGACACCCCTCACATCGGTCCTCCCCGCGTCGTGACACGATTTCCCCCAGGTTCAGCCAATGGGGCGTGTCATGCGACTTCCTTGCAAGGGTATCTTTGCCGCGATCTCGGCCATCGCCCTGCTCTGCGGACAGGCAAATGCAGCATCGACCAGCTTCGACGGCGCCTGGAACGTGCGGATCTCGTCCTCGAGCGAGACCTGCGGCAACGGCGCCACCGTCGCGATCGGTATCAACAATGGGCAGATCGCATCGACCAGCGCCGCGGTGACGGCATCGGGCCGTGTGGCGGACGCCGGCAGCATTAACGTCACCTTGAGCACCGGCATCAAGCGCGCCGTCGGCTTCGGCCGGCTCAGCGGCACCTCGGGCTCCGGCACCTGGCGCGGTGCGCTGTGCAGGGGCACGTGGACGGCGGAACGGATGTAGGTTGCGGTGTCCCGGACGCGGTGCAGCGGGTAATGCTGCGCCGCCGATCCGGGACATGTGCGCCTCAGCCCAGCGCCGCGCCGTACTCCGCGTCCGTCACCGGCTCCAGCCAGGTCGAGTAGACGCCGTCCAGTGCTTCCTGCATGGCGATGTGGCACATGCCGTTGGTCGGCGAGGCCCCATGCCAGTGCAGCTCACCCGGCGGAATCCAGACGGTGTCGCCGGGGCGGATTTCCCTGACCGGACCGCCCTTGGTCTGGACGCGGCCGACGCCGGAAATGACGTAGAGCGTCTGTCCGAGCGGATGGTGATGCCAATTGGTGCGCGCCCCCGGCTCGAACGCGACGCGCGAGCAGTTCAGCCGTGCCGGCGCGGGTGCCATGATCACGGGATCCTGCCACACGGTGCCGGTGAAGTTTTCCTTGGGCGCGCGGCGGGTCGGCCGCGTGCCGGCAACAGTGATTTCCATGGAGGTCCTCGCTTCCGTTACTTCTTGCTGGCGGCGTAGCGCGCCTTGGTCTCGGCGTTCATGGGATAGAGACCCGGCAGCACGGCGCCGTTGTTCACCTCGTTGACGATCCAGGCCTCCATCCGCTCCTGCTCGACGCCCTCGTTGAGGACGTGGTCGAGCATCGCCTGCGGGATCAGCACGCAGCCGTCCTGGTCGGCGACCACGATGTCGTTCGGAAAAACGGCAACCCCGCCACAGCCGATCGGCTCGCCCCAGCCGACGAAGGTCAGGCCAGCCACTGAGGGCGGCGCGGCATAGCCGTCGCACCACACCGGAAGATTGGTGCCGAGCACGCCCTCGACGTCACGCACGACGCCGTCAGTGACGAGCGCGGTGACGCCGCGCTTCATCATGCGGGCGCAGAGGATGTCACCGAAGATGCCGGCATCGGTGATGCCCATGGCGTCGACCACGGCGATGCAGCCTTCCGGCATCGCCTCGATCGCGGTGCGGGTCGAAATCGGCGAGGACCAGGATTCCGGCGTCGCCAGATCCTCGCGCGCCGGCACGAAGCGCAGCGTGAAGGCCGGCCCCACCAGACGCGGCAGGCCCGGGCGCAGCGGCCGCGCGCCCCGCATCCACACATTGCGCAGGCCCTTTTTCAGCAGGACCGTGGTGATGGTGGCAGTGGTGATGCCGGCGAGGATCTTGCGGGCTTCGGGGGACAGCGACATGGAAACAGACGAGCTCCGGATGGGCGGGAAAGAACGGGCGCATCTTGCGAGCCGGGCGCTTTGCGTCAAGGGCCAAGAGGCTATCAATAATGCAGGGCCGGTGGGCTGTTATGCGACGCGATAACAAAGCCTTATCGTGGCCTCCTGCATTAATTTATTGGACTTGCGGGCGCATTTACGCGAAGCAGGGGTGAAGCGGAACTTCGAGCCCGCTCCTGCAAAAGCCCGATTTCGACAGCTCTTCGACAGCTCAATGGCCGCGACGCTCCCCCCGCCCCGCCTTCTGCCCAGTGGCGACAGCGCCGTCACGGTCGAGTTCAGCCGCACCATCGACGACGATGCCAACCAGCGCGTGCTGGCCCTGGACAAGGCGCTCGCAGCAAGCCCCATCGATGGCATCACCGAGACGGTGCCGACCTATCGCTCGCTGCTGGTGCATTACGATCCGGGCAAGATCGGTTTCGACGCACTCGGCGAAAAGCTGCTGCCGATCGCCATTCAGCCGCCGCCGCCGGTGACCAAGGCGCGGCGCTGGCGCGTTCCCGTCGCCTATGGCGGCGAGCACGGCATCGACCTCGAGGATGTCGCCAGGGCGCTGAACACCACGCCTGATGACATCGTGGCACGGCATGCGGGCGGCGACTACAAGGTCGCCATGATCGGCTTCACGCCGGGCTGGTCCTATCTCAGCGGCCTCGACAAATCCCTGCACATGTCGCGCCGACAAAATCCGCGGCTGCTCACGCCCGCCGGCACGATCTCGATCGGCGGCGTCCAGGCCGGGATCCAGTGCCTCGCCGCCCCCAGCGGCTGGCATCTGCTCGGCCGCACGCCTGTCAGAACCTATCAGCTCCACCGCGATCCGACCTTCCTCACCGAACCCGGTGACCGCGTCACGTTCTTCCCCATCGACCACAAGACCTTCGAGGAGTTGGACCGCGCTGCGGAAGCCGGCGAGATCGTCGCCGAGCAGGTGGACGCATGAGCCGGCTCGTCGTCGCCAGCATCGGCCCGGCAAGCTCCGTTCAGGACGGCGGACGCCACGGCGCGCAGCGCTATGGCTTGACGGTGAGTGGTGCGATGGATCGGCTGTCGCTGGCGGCGGCGAATACGCTGGTGGGCAACGAGCCGTTCGCGGCCAGCGTCGAGATCGGTCCATTCGGCGCCACGTTCACCGCGCGCGATGGCGCCGTGCGCGTGGCGATTTCAGGCGCGCCGCGCAATGCGGACGTCGCCGGCAACCCGGTCGCGATGGACACATCGGTGACGCTGAAGGACGGCGAGACGCTGACGCTGGGCTTTGCCCGCGGCGGCGCATTTACGTATCTCGCCATCGAAGGCGCCATCAAAGGCGAGATGGTGTTCGGCAGTCTCGCGGTGAATGCCCGCGCCGGCCTCGGCAGCCCCTACCCGCGCCCGCTCCAGGCCGGTGACGAATTTTCGGTCGATGCTGCAAGCGGTGCGGGCGAATTGCGCATCGAACTGCCCAAGCCCATTAGCGGTCCGATCCGCGTCGTGCTGGGTCCGCAGGACGACGAGTTCGACGACGCCAACAAGGCGCTGTTCCTGGGCAGCGAGTGGAAGATCTCGGCGACCTCCGACCGCATGGGCTACCGGCTCGAGGGCCCCGCCATCAAGCATCTGCACGGCCACAACATCGTCTCCGACGGCACCGTCAACGGCAGCATCCAGGTGCCCGGCAACGGCTCGCCAATCGCGCTGATGATGGACCGCGGCACCTCCGGCGGCTATCCCAAGATCGCAACCGTGATCACGGCCGATGTCGGCCGCCTCGCCCAGACCTCGGCGGGAACCGCGTTCCGCTTCAGGGCGGTCAGCATGGCCGAGGCGCAGGACGAGGCGAGGAAGTTTGCGCAACTGATCCGCGACCTGCCCGCCCGTCTGCGCTCTGCCGACAGTGTCGCACTCAACATCGAGGCGCTCAGCGATGCCAACGTCGCGGGCTATGCTGTGAGCGCCATGGATGCCGGAACCTGGCAGGTGACGGCGGAGCCATAAACGACACGACGACCAGAGGCGGAGAGCACCCATGAAGACGATCGATCTCAATTGCGACCTCGGCGAAGGTTTTGGCGCGTGGGAGATGGGCAACGACGCCGCGATGATCGAGCTTGCAAGCTCGGTCAACGTCGCCTGCGGCTTCCATGCCGGCGACCCCGACATCATGCGCCGGACGGTGGAATTGGCGAAGGCGCGCGGCGTCTCGGTCGGCGCCCATCCCGGATATCGCGACCTGCACGGTTTTGGCCGCCATCCGATCGCGGGCCTGAAGGCGTCCGAGATCGAGAACCTCGTCGCCTACCAGATCGGCGCATTGCAGGCGATTGCGACCGCTGCCGGCCACAAGGTCACGCATGTGAAGGCCCATGGCGCGCTCTCCAATGTCGCCTGCGAGGACGACATGACGGCGAAGGCGATCGCCGCCGGCATCAGGGCGGTAGATCCCAGCCTGATCTTCGTCGTGCTCGCCAATTCGAAGCTGGTGAAGGCCGGCGAGGACGCCAATCTGCCGATGGTGCACGAGGTGTTCGCCGACCGCGCCTATGAGGACGACGGCAACCTCGTCTCGCGCAAAAAGCCCGGCGCGGTGCTCCATGATGCCAAGGCCATCGCCGACCGCGTGGTGCGCATGGTGCAGGACGGCGCGGTGGTTTCGGTGACGGGCAAGGTGATCAAGATGCGCACGGACACGGTGTGCATCCACGGCGACACGCACGGCGCCGTCGAGATCGCGCGGACCTTGCGTCAGGCCTTGAAGGATGCGGGGATCGAGGTCGCGCCGTTCAAGCGCGGGTGAAGCAAGACAGGTGCCGTAGTGCCGTAGGGTGGGCAAAGGCGCATAGCGCCGTGCCCACGATGTCTACATGATTGAGGCAGTTGGTGGGCACGCTTCGCTTTGCCCACCCTACGAGAGCTTTAGAACGGATGTACCGACAACGTGCCGAACACGATCGCCGCGATCACGGCAAACGCACTGTAGAGCGCGAAATGATGCATGCTCGCCCCGGTCCGCCGCGAGAGCGAGCGCGCGTAGAAGTGCAGCCTGGCTTCCGCCGATAGTTCGCGCATGGTCGATCTCCAACGCCCCATTTGCGGGATTATGAGGGATCAACCAGGGCGGGAGGCAAGATGCCGGAGGAAATAGCGATGCGCCTCCTCCGAAGCGGCCGCATTGCAGACGTAAATTCTCTCCAGGCGCAGGTTCCGAGAATCTTATTCGTTCAAATCCGAGCCGTTTGGAACCGGCCCGGATGACGGCAGCCTGACGATCGCTTTAGTAGACGTCGGCCTGGAAGCGGCCAGTCTTCTTGAGTTCGGCGACAAAACTGACGGCTTCGTCGGTCGAGCGCGCCCCGAACTGGGCGACGATGTCGACCAGCGCGCGCTCGACGTCTTTGGCCATGCGCTTGGCATCGCCGCAGATGTAGAGATGCGCGCCTTCGGCGAGCCACGTCCACACCTCGCGGCCGACCTCGCGCATGCGGTCCTGCACATAGAACTTCTTCTCGCCGTCGCGCGACCAGGCCAGCGACATGCGCGTCAGCAGACCCGAGGTCTTCATCGCATTGAGCTCCTCCTGGTAGAAGAAGTCGCAATCGCTGCGCTGATGGCCGAAGAACAGCCAGTTCTTGCCGGGCGCGCCGGTCGCCTTGCGGTCGAGCAGGAAAGCGCGGAACGGCGCAATGCCGGTGCCGGGACCGATCATGATCACGGGCGTCTTCGGGTCCTGCGGCAGGCCGAAACCGTGCGCCTTCTGCACATAGACCTTGAGATTCTCGCCTTCACCGATGCGCTCGCCGAGGAAGGTCGAGGCGACGCCGAGGCGCTTGCGCTTGCCGACGACGTAGCGCACGGAATCGACCGTCAGCGACAGCTTTCCGGGCGTCGCATTGTGCGAGGACGAGATCGAATAGAGCCGTGGCTGCAGCGGCTCGAGCGCCTCGACGAAAGCCTCCGGATGCGGCCGCGTGCCCGAGAACTTCTGCAGCGCCGCCATCACGTCGAGCGTGGCGGCATCGCCGTCGGGATCCTCGCCCTGCGCCAGCGCCCGCGCCTTCTCGCGCTGCGCGCCGCCGGTGATGAAGGAGATCAATTCGAACAACGTGTCGGGTGCCGGCGACAGCGAGACGTCGTCGATCAGCACCTCGCGCAACGTCTTGCCGTTGACCTTGGTGGTGTGGGAGGCGCCGAGCAGTGCGATGATCTGGTCGACGAGGCCGACCTCGTTGCGCGCGAACACGCCAAAGCTGTCGCCGACAACGTAGTCGAGCTTGCTCTCGGAGAGATCGAACTCGACGTGATAGGTTTCCTTCTCCGACTTGCCCTTGTTGAGCAGACGGCGCGACAGGAAGGTCGCGGTCACCGGGTTGTCGCGTGAGCGGCCCGGCTCTGCGATCGTCACGGTCACGGCCGGCGCGGTCACCGCATCCGTCTTGTCAGCTGCCTTGTCACCGGTCTTGGCCGCCGGGGCCTTGTCCAGTTCCTCGTACAGCGACTTCAGCATCCGCGCGGTTTCCTTGCCGCCGGGGACGCAGAGATTGAGCCGCGCCTCGCTGCGGCCCGCGATCGCTTCCGAATAGTCGTGGCAATTATAGCCGCACTGGCCGCAATCCTGCTGCGCCATCGCCGCCATCATCTTGCGGCGGACGGGACGGCCCTCCGCAAGCTTCATCCGGTCGGCGATCGGCATGGTCTGGTCGTGCCAGGGCGCCTCGCCGTCGTCACCGTCGCCGGCTGCGCCTTGCATGACGGCGGCGCCCTGCTCCGCCGACAGCGGCGCGGCGACATCAGGCGACAGCAGCCCGGCAAAGAAGCCGTTCAGCCAAGAGCGCTGCGCATCAGAGAACGGTGCGCTGGCGGGAATGATATCGAGTTTCGGCGGAGGCGTAATCTGGTTCATGCGGACACCTGTGCATCGGCAAGCTTGCGCAGCGTCTCGCCGTTATGGCGGCGCGCAAAGGAGAGGAAGGTTTCGTCGGGCGACGAGCGATGGGCGATATAGGCCTTGAGCAGTCCCTCGACCGTCTTCGGCGCGTCCTCGGCCTTGAGGTCGTGATAGACCTCCTGCCCGACGTCCGCGTCGGGGCCGAACCCTCCACCAGTGAAGAGGTGGTAGCCCTCGACCGTGTCGTCCTCGTTCACCGGCACGCGCGCACCGATCAGGCCGATGTCGCTGATGTAATGCTGCGCGCAGGAATGGTGGCAGCCGGTGACGTGGATGTTGACCGGCTTGTCCATGGCGACGCGCGGCTCGCACCAATCACCGATCTCGGCCGCGCTGCGCTTGGTGTTGGACGCCGCGAAACGGCAGCCGGCATTGCCGGTGCAGGCGATCAGGCCGGCACGGATGTGCGAGACCTCGACCGCAAGCCCGATCTGCTTGATCGCCGCAACGGCGAGCGCGACATTCTCGTCGCGCACGCCCGAGATCAAAAGGTTCTGCCAGACGGTCAGGCGGATCTCGCCGTCGCCGAGGTCGCGCGAGACCTTGGCAAGACCGCGCATCTGGTCGCAGGTAAGCTTGCCGAGCGGCAGAGAAACGCCGATCCAGTTGAGGCCGTCCTGTTTCTGCTTGTGTACGCCGACATGCGCCATGCGGTCCGCGGCAGGGCGCGGCTGGAACGCCTCCTCCGGCACGCGCGTGAACGGTGTCTTCAATCGTTCCTCGACGAGCTTGAGAAAGCCGTCATGACCCATGGCGTCGAGCACATATTTCAGCCGCGCCTTGTTGCGGTTGGTGCGGTCGCCATGGTCGATGAACACGCGCACGATGGCATCGGCGACGGCCGTCGCCTGCTCCGGCTTGACGATGATGCCGGAATATTTCGCAAAGTCCTTGTGGCCGGTGATGCCGCCGAGGCCGAGGCGGAACCAGACGCCGGGCTCGATGCCGAAGCCGTCCTTCACCTCATACGCCGTGAAGGCGATGTCGTTGGTCTCCTCGAGCACCGCGATCCTGCCGGCACCGTCGAAGGCGACGTTGAACTTGCGTGGCAAGCCGTAGAGTGAGCGGTCGTTGAGGATGTGGTAGTGCCATTCGCGCGCATAGGGTCGCGTGTCGATGATTTCCTGCGGATCGATGCCGGCCGTCGGCGTTCCCGTCACGTTGCGGATGTTGTCGGCGCCGGAGCCGCGCGAGCACAGGCCGAGGTCCTGGATACCCTCGATCAGCTTCACGGCGTTCTTCGGCGGAATCTCGCGAAGCTGGAGATTGGCGCGCGTCGTGACGTGGCTGTAGGGACCGCAGAGCTCATCGGCGAGATCGGCAAGACCCGACATCTGCCAATGCTTCATGATGCCGTTCGGAATCCGCAGGCGGCTCATGTAGGAGTCCTGCGTCGGCGCGACATAGAAGATGCCGTAATAGCGCCAGCGGAAATTGTCCGCCGGGCTCGGCGGCGTGTTGTCGTGCGCCTGCTGGCGAAGCCGCGGATAAGCATCGAAGGGATGCTCGTCGCGCTTGAACTTCTCCTGATCGGCGAGCTTCTTGCCCGACGCGATCACCTTGTCCTGCGCCTTGATGTGCACGGCATCGGGGCCAACAGGCTCGGCGTTCGCCTTGCCGGCGCCGCCTCCACCGCCGAGACCACGACCGACCCGGCTGATCTGCAAACCGGTCGTAAAACCTTCGAGATAGCGTTTCTGCTCGTCGGTAAAGTCGACTGCGAGCGTATCGATTTTCATGGTCGGTAACGAAGCTCCTGCGGCCACCTGGGTGGCATCGACGGACATTGGCGCGACCCGTGAGGAACTGGGCTGGCCCTTAAGAGCCGGCTTCGTTACCCAACGGTCCGATCAGCTTCGTTGCTGCGGGACTCGGCTCAGCAGGCACCTGTGACAAGCTGGCCGCACTGCAACATTCAAGTTGCGTGCCAGCTTGGCCAAAATGGAAAACAACGCTATTTCAGATGATTAGACGCCTCCCCCGGAAACCCCGGGCGGCGCACTCTCACGAAATTCGGGCAGCCGGATCAAACTTTAGGCAATGAAACTTCTTGCCTAAAAAAGGCGCAGCTCCGAATCAGGCCTTCCAACGCCGGACCTCGAAGGCCTCGAGATGCCCCCGGATGTCGTCGGGATCGAAGACGGGCCCGGCGAACGCCCCGAACGCGGCGCGAGCCTGCTCGGGCGGCCGGCGGCCGAGGGCCGCATCGTAGAGGTCGGGCCTGAACACGGCCATCGCCGTCTTGACGCCCTCCGGACTGAGCGTCGTCTGCCCCCAACGCACCATCTGCGCATAGAGCCAGGCGGCCTGGACCGGATCGGGCCGCCCCGCCTCTTCCCGCCCCACCAGGAGATAGCGGCCGCTTTCGCGCACCTCTCCCTCGGGCGAGATCTTCAGGCGGCCGATGAGCGAGCGCTGGATCACCTCGGCATCGACGCCGATCCGCTCGGGCCGCGCCAGGATCTGCGCCGCCTCGGCCAGGTTCGCTGGGCTCTCGATGAACGCGGCGGCCTTCACCGCCGCGCGCACCAGGCTAGCGACCACGTCCGGATTCTTGTCGGCCCAGACCTGACGAACCGCCAGCACCTTTTCCGCGGCGCGCACCAGGATGTCGGAGACGAAATGCAGGATGTGGCCGATGCCGAGATCGACGGCGATCGAATTCCAGGGCGCGCCGACGCAGAATGCATCGACATGGCCGCTCTTGAGGCTGTCGACCATGTAGGGCGGCGGCAGCACCACGAGGCGCACGTCCTCGTCGGGATCGACGCCGGCCGCCGCCATCCAGAACCGCAGCTGATAATTGTGGGTCGAGAACGGGAAGGTCATGCCGAAAGTCAGCGGCTCGGCACCCGCCTTGCGCCGCTTGGCCACCACTTTCGCCAGCGCTTTCGCCGTAACCATCGGGTCAAAGCGATCGCCGTCGACCTCCTCCATCAGCGCCGCATGAAGCGCCGGCGACACCGTGATGGCATTGCCATTGATGCCGAGATTGAAGGGGGCTGCGATCGGCACCTTGACGTGACCGAGCCCGAGCGAGGACGCAATCGCGACGGGCGCGAGCAGATGCGCGGCGTCGAACAGGCCGATATTGAGCTTGTCGCGGACATTGGACCAGGAGACCTCGCGCACGAGCTCGACCTCGAGCCCTTCGGCGGCGGCAAATCCCTTGTCGACGGCGACGATCAGGGCTGCGGCATCGACCAGCGGGATGAACCCGATGCGGAGGGGAGCAGTCATTTCAGCATCTCCGACGCGGTGATGATCGACTGCGCGATCTCGCCGATTTTCTTCTTCTCGCGCATCGCGGTGGAGCGCAGCAGCACGTAGGCCTCGTCCTCGGTGAGGCCCTTCACCTTCATCAGGATGCCCTTGGCGCGCTCGATGATCTTGCGGTCCTCGAGCTGCGACTTGGTGCGCTCCAGCTCCTCCTGCAGCTTGGCGAAGGCGTTGAAGCGCGACACGCAGAGGTCGAGGATCGGCTTGATGCGCTCCTTCTTCAGCCCGTCTACGATGTAGGCGGATACCCCCGCCTCGACCGAGGCCTGGATCGAGGCTGAATCGCTCTGGTCGACGAACATCGCGATCGGCCGCTTCACGGCGCGGCTGACCTGGAACATCGCCTCCAGCACGTCGCGGCTGGGGTTCTCCAGATCGATCAGGATGATGTCGGGGTCCACCGCATAAATACGGGCGAGCAGGCTCTGCATCTCGCGGATGTGGGCCACTTGCGTGAATCCGGCCTCCCGCAATCCCTCCTCCAGGATCGCAGCCCGGATCGGGCTTTCGTCGACGATCACGATTTTGGGTGACTGTTCGGCGCTCATGGCTCACTCACGGCAGGTGATTCATCCATAGCACGCCGGAACGCCCTGCAAAGGGTTGTAATTGTGGGCAATTGGGACTAGCTCAGGCCGGTCAATCAGGCAGATTTGGATATGGATCAGGCGGCTGCGCCCAAGGTCAGCTTTGTGTCGCTCGGGTGTCCCAAGGCATTGGTGGATTCCGAGCGCATCATCACGCGCTTGCGCGCGGAGGGCTACGAGCTCGCCCGCAAGCATGACGGGGCCGACATCGTCATCGTCAACACCTGCGGCTTCCTCGACAGCGCCAAGCAGGAATCGCTCTCGGCGATCGGCGAGGCCATGGCCGAGAACGGCAAGGTGATCGTGACCGGCTGCATGGGCGCGGAACCCGAGCAGATCGAGCAGGCCTATCCCGGCGTGCTCTCCATCACCGGCCCGCAGCAATACGAGAGCGTGCTCGACGCCGTGCACCGCGCGCTGCCGCCGGCGCACAATCCGCATGTGGACCTGGTGCCGCCGCAGGGCATCAAGCTGACGCCGCGCCACTACGCCTATTTGAAGATCTCCGAGGGCTGCAACAACCGCTGCACCTTCTGCATCATCCCGAAGCTGCGCGGCGACCTCGTCTCGCGCCCGGCCAATGACGTGCTGCGCGAGGCCGAGCGCCTGGTCGGCGCCGGCGTCAAGGAATTGCTGGTGATCTCGCAGGACACCTCGGCCTATGGCGTCGATCTCAAATATGCCGAGAGCCCGTGGAAGGACCGCCAGGTCCGCGCCAAATTCCTCGACCTCGCGCGCGAGCTCGGCGAGCTCGGCGCATGGGTCCGGCTGCAATATGTCTACCCCTACCCGCATGTCGACGAGGTCATCGCACTGATGAACGAGGGCAAGGTGCTGCCCTATCTCGACATCCCGTTCCAGCATGCGAGCCCGGAGGTGCTGAAGGCGATGAAGCGCCCGGCGGCGCAGGACAAGACGCTGGCGCGGATCAAGCGCTGGCGCGAAGAGTGTCCCGATCTCGCTTTGCGCTCGACTTTCATCGTCGGCTTCCCCGGCGAGACCGATGCCGATTTCGCCTATCTGCTCGACTGGCTGGATGAAGCCGAGATCGACCGGCTCGGCTGCTTCAAATACGAGCCGGTTGCCGGCGCGACGTCGAACGCGATCGAGAACCCGGTGCCGGAAGAGGTCAAGCAGGAGCGCTACAACGCGCTGATGGCCCGGCAGCAGAAGATCTCCGCGCGCAGGCTGAAGCGCAAGGTCGGCACGCGCCAGCAGATCATCATCGACGAGGTCGGCCCGACCGTCGCCAAGGGCCGCTCCAAGGCCGATGCGCCGGAGATCGACGGCGCGGTTTATCTGACGAGCCGCCGCCCCTTGCGCGTCGGCGAGATCGTCACCGCGAAGATCGAGCGCGCCGACCAGTACGACCTGCACGGCAGCGTCGCGGGGTTCTGAGGCTCCAAGACGCCGCCAGCCATTGCGGTCCCCAGCGCTCGCGGGCGAGACCGGCGCGCCCAGCCATTCAACTTGCCCGCGTTCAGGCTGCGCGCACTGAACTACGGCGATGCACGATACACCGCGCCGACGTTCGTCAGGTCGCGTTGCCCGACGCCTGCTGTCCGTCCTGCGCGGCGAACACCTCCTTGGCTGCGAACAGCCCGTTCACCGCCGCCGGGAAGCCCGCATAGACGGCCATCTGCATGATGATCTCCACGATCTCGTCGCGAGACAGCCCGACGTTCAGCCCCGCCTCGATATGCACTTTGAGCTGAGGCGCGGCATTTCCGAGCGCCGTCAGCGCGGCGATCGTCGCGATCTCTCGATCGCGCAGGCCGAGATCCGGGCGGCAGTAAATGTCGCCGAAGGGAAACTCGATCACGTAGCGTGCGAAATCCGGAGCGATGTCGGCGAGTGAGGCGACGACCTTTTCGCCGGCCTTGCCGTCAATGCGTGACAGGGCCCGCTGGCCGCGATCGAAGCGGCTTTCGGCATGTGTCGGGGCGTGCCTCATTTTCCTTCGTCCTCTGTTCGTCGCCGGCATAGCCGGCGATCTTGGTATCAAGGACGAGCAGGCATTCCTGGAGTTCGGCAATCTGCGTGCGAACCTGTTCGCGATGGATTTCCAGCATCTGCCGCCGGGCTGGCCCGGTGGCGTCGCCGTCGTCACGAAGCGCCGCATAACGCAACATGTCCCGGATCGGCATTCCCGTGGTCTTGAGCCGACCGATGAATGTGATCCATGTGAGGATCGATGCGTCAAAGTCACGTTGACCGGAGCGATCCCGGTCAGCGTATGGCAGCAGCCCGATGCGCTCATAGTAGCGCAGCGTGTGGGTCGACAAGCCGGTTCGTCTTGCGAGGTCGCCGATCTTCATGTGTGCCCGTTCTCGTACTGACGCACGTACAGATACCCCTTCGAGCGCGCTCTAAGTCAAGAGGGATCGAAGGTGCCCGTCCCCGCGAGGTCAAGCAAGAGTTACAACGCACTGATGGTGCGACAGCAGAAGGTCTCGGCGTGCCGACTGCACGGCAGCGTCGCGGAATTCCGCGACTTCAGGCTTCCGTCAGCCATTTCGGCACCCAGCGCTCAGGCCGGGGTGCGCGGGCGAGATCGGCTTTCGCCTCGGAGAGCAGCGCCGGATCACCGTCAATGGTCGGGCGTAGATCGTACTCGAAATTCGGCATGACGCGGCCGTCGGCATAGAGCCCAAAATTCATCGCGTACCACAGGCCAAGCTCGGGCTGGGCGCGGCGCATCTCCTCGCGCAGGTCGCGCAGCAGGGATTCGACCGAGGCGGCTTCCTCGAACGGCTGTGGTCCGTGCGAAAGCACGCGCGCCTGGTATTGCTTGCCGACGATCGCGATCTCGAATCTCGTCCGGTCCCAGGGCTTCTTGCCCTTGGGTAGATGGGCGGCCAGCCGCCAGCCGAGCTCGGCCATCAGGCGGTGATTGGCCCAGTAATCTTCGCGATCCCGGCTCCATTTTTCCATGAAGCCGCGGAAATCGGGCAGTTCCGACGAATTGTCGTCGGGCGTCGCCGGCTCGCCGAGCGGCCGTCCGGCCAGCCATTGCGCGAGCTCGACCGTCTGCGGCTCGACCTCGTCATGCGGCTTGAGATCGCTCCAGGCATTGTCGAATTGTTGCGACGTCAGTTTGGCGAGCAGGCCGTCGAGGCTCGGCGCCAGCAGCTCGTAGTCGCCCTCCGAGCCCAGTCCCACGATCGGCGGATTGTCGCGGTCGAGACCGGCGCCGTACCAGCCGCCGACGGCCGAGCCGTCCGGCAGCCGCATGAACAGCGAAAACCTGTCCCGCAGGGGACTGCCGTCGGTGATCGGCGCGTGATCCGAGAACTGGCCCTGCAGCGAGAAGCAGCCGACGCTGCCCCAGGGACGCCCCTTGAGCCAGGTGGCAAAGTCGACAAGCAGCGGCGGCGCTTCGATACCCGGCGGAAATGCGCCGCGAATGCTGTCGAGGTCGATGGGATAAGGCGTATCGGACAAGGCTGAAAACTGTCTGGTTGGTCCCGTCCCTCTTGGTCTCGCCCGAGTTGCGTCCGGTTCGAACCAAGTCGCGTCCTTCGATCACAAACGCGCTAGAGGCGCAATGGTTTCGACGCGGTACGCAAATGGAATACGACGAAACATCAGCAATTTGGTTCAAGCTGTCGGCCATCGGCCTCACGATGGCCCTGCTCGCGCTATCCGCCCCCGCTGCGGCGCGATCCCCCTCAGCCGCACAGCTGCGCCAATGGTGCTACGCGGACGACGACGGGAGCCGCGAGGAGCAGCGCGTCGAGGGCTGCTCGGCGGTGCTCAAGGCCAATCCCAACGATGTGCATGCGCTCGCCAATCGCGGCGAAATGCTCCGGCGAAGGGGCGACGCCGCGCGTGCGCTGGTGGACTTCAACCGTGCGATCGAGCTCAATCCTGGACATTCCGACCTCTGGTACAACAGGGGGATTGCCCATGACGATCTCGGCGAGAAAGATCACGCCATTGCCGATTACACACGCGCGATCCGGCTCAACGCCCGCGACCCGCTCTACTACAACAACCGCGGCAACTCCCTCATCGACAAGAACGACTACGAGCGCGCAATCGCCGACTACGATCAGGCCATCAAGCTCGACCCGAAATTCGCGCTGGCCTATTTCAACCGCGGCACCGCTTATCGCAACCACGGCGAGGACGAGCGCGGGCTTGCGGATTTCGATCTGTCGATCAAGTTCGACCCGACCTACGGCCCGGCTTACGGCAACCGCGCACGCCTCTACCGCGATCGCGGCGACCGGGTCCGCGCGCTGGCTGACTTCGCCAAGTCGCTGCAGCTCAGCCCGAACAACGACCGCGATTTCTATGCGCGCGCGAACATGTATTTCGATGCGCACGATCATGCGCTGGCGCTGGAGGATTACGATCGGTCGATCAAGGCCAATGCGAGCTATCCCGGCGCATTCAATTCGCGCTGCATGACGCGCGCGATCCTCGGCCGTCTGCAGGAGGCGCTGGCCGATTGCGATCAGTCGCTGAAGATGGCCCCGAACGATCCCTACACCCTGGACAGCCGCGCCCTCACCTACCTCAAGCTCGGCAATCTCGACGCGGCGATTGCGGACTACGACGCGGCACTGAGCACCAAGCCCGCGTACGACAGCTCGCTCTACGGCCGTGGGCTCGCAAAGCGGAAGAAGGGCGACAACGAAGGCGCCGAGCGCGACATCGCGGCAGCGAAAGCGATCAACGCTGGGATCGTCGATGAGTTCGCACATTACGGCGTCGAGTAAGCCTCTTGGGCAACGAAGATGGACCTGATCGATGCACGCCAGGCGGGTGTTTTGCAAAACGGCCGCTTGACAAGCCCTGCCATTCGGC
This sequence comes from Bradyrhizobium sp. CCBAU 11430, assembly GCF_028128855.1. NCBI lineage: Bacteria > Pseudomonadati > Pseudomonadota > Alphaproteobacteria > Hyphomicrobiales > Nitrobacteraceae > Bradyrhizobium > Bradyrhizobium sp. CCBAU 11430. The sequence continues at coordinate 128,428 of NZ_LBJV01000057.1, read as the reverse complement.
TGTAGGGACCCGCCCCATGATCAATTCCCGGACCCACCTGCGCACCGAAATGCTCCGTCGTCGCTCCCGCGACGATGAGAGGGTGCGCCATGTCCGACGACGCCGCTGAACCACTGAATTCAGCTGAAGTTTTCGAGAAAGGCCGCACCCGCAAGGTGCGGCCTTTCTGCTTTTTGCGCCCGTTTTCCACCCGCCTCCAGAGGAGTTCGACATGACCACGCAACCGTACGACGCGCTGATGGACATCACCGCACGGCCCAAGGCCGTGTTCGTCCGCGGCGCGGGCTCCTACCTCTGGGACGATGGCCGTAAGCGCTATCTCGATTTCGTGCAGGGCTGGGCCGTGAACTGCCTCGGCCACTCCCCGCCTGCGATCGCCGACGCACTGAGTGCGCAAGCCAGGCGGCTGCTGACGCCGAGCCCGGCTTTCTACAACGAGCCGAGCCTGAAGCTGGCGCAAGCGCTGGTCGCGAACAGCGCCTTCGACCAGGTGTTCTTCGCCAATTCCGGCGCGGAGGCCAACGAGGGCGCGATCAAGCTCGCGCGCAAATATGGCACCCTGCACAAAGGCGGCGCGTTCGAGATCATCAGCTTCGAAGGCGGCTTTCACGGCCGAACGCTGGCGACGATGTCGGCCTCGGGCAAGAAGGCGTTCGAGCCGCTGTTCGAGCCGAAGGTCGCAGGCTTCAAGAAGGCGAAGCTCAACGACATCGCCTCGGTCGAGAGCTTGATCAATGACAACACCGTCGCGGTGATGCTCGAACCGATCCAGGGTGAATCAGGCGTTTGGCCAGCGACCGATCAGTTCCTGCAACAGCTGCGCGCGCTGACCAAAGCCCACGGCTTGCTGCTCATTTTCGACGAGATCCAGACCGGCATGGGCCGGACCGGAAAACTCTTCCACTACGAGCACGCCGGGATCGCGCCCGACATCATGACGCTCGGCAAGGGCATCGGCGGCGGCGTGCCGCTCGCCGCCCTGCTTGCCACCGAGCATACCTCCTGCTTCGAGCACGGCGACCAGGGCGGCACGTTCAACGGCAACCCGATCATGTGCGCGGCGGGGCTCGCCGTGCTCGAGGAGGTCGGCAAGCCGGACTTCCTGAAACAGGTCACCGAGACCGGCCTGCTGCTCGAAAGCGAGCTGCAGAAGGTCTCGGCCCGGCATGGGCTCGGCGGCGTGCGAGGACGCGGGCTGCTGCTCGCGCTCGACCTCAAGCTGCCGATCGCGCCCGGCATCGTCGCGCAAGCGTTCGAAGCCGGCGTGCTCCTCAATGCGCCGCAGCTCGACACGCTGCGCTTCATGCCTGCGCTGAACGTCGCGAAGGCAGAGATCGCCGAGATGATCGATTGTCTCGACGGGATCTTGACCAAGACCGGCGCGGCACGGCGCGTGGCGTAGCACCCGTCGCGTGCCCCGGACGCAACGCAGCGTCTCTTCGACGGTGCACTGCTGAGCCGGGGCCAATCTCTCCGCAGTGCGTGTTGCATCTGGGTCCCGGCTCTGCGCCGCAACGCTTCAGGCGTTGCGGCTGGTCCGGGACACGAGCGCTACGGCTTCAAGATCGAAGCCCCCGTGGTCTTGCGGCTCTCGAGATCGATATGCGCCTTCGCGGCATCCTTCAGCGCGTAGGCGTGGTTGATCGGTACGTGCAGCTTGCCGTTGATGACGGCGGCGAACAGCGTGTCGGCGCCTTCGAGCAGCTCCTTGCGCGTGCCGACGTAGTCGTTGAGCTTCGGCCGCGTCGCAAACAGCGAGCCGTGATTGTTGAGCTCGGCGATCGAGAACGGCGGCACCGGGCCGGAGGCGTTGCCGAAGGAGACGAACATGCCGCGCGGCTTCAGGCACGACAGCGAGCCCGGGAAGGTCGCCTTGCCGACGCCGTCATAGACGACGTCGCAGCCTTCGTTGCGGCTGATCTGCTTGACGCGCGCGACGAAGTCCTCCTCGTTGTAGAGGATGACGTGATCGCAGCCATTGGCCTCGGCGAGCTCGGCCTTCTCGCGCGAGCCGACCGTGCCGATGACGTGGGCCCCGAGCGCCCTCGCCCATTGGCAGGCCAAGAGGCCGATGCCGCCGGCCGCGGCGTGGATCAGCACGCGATGATGCGGCTCGACCTTGAAGGTCTTGTGCAGGAGATACCAGACCGTCAGGCCCTTGAGCATCAGCACGGCCCCCTGCTCGTGGGTGATGTGATCGGGCAGCTTGACCAGCTTCTCCCAGGGAAGGTTGCGCTCGCCGGTATAGGCTCCGAGATTGTGGTAGTAGGCGACGCGATCGCCGGGATGGAAATGCGTCACGCCGGGCCCGACGGCGACGACCTCGCCCGAGGCCTCGTTGCCGGCAATGAAGGGCAGCCCCGGCGCCTTGTAGAGACCGGTGCGGTAATAGACGTCGATGAAGTTCAGGCCGACCGCATGCTGGCGGATGCGCACCTCGCCGGGCCCGGGCGCCGGCACATCGACGCTCTCATAGACCAGGGCTTCGGGGCCTCCGACCTTGTGCACACGGACCGCTTTGGTCATCACCTGACCTCCTCTTCTCAAAGGCCAGCGAAAGACATCGCGCCCGCCTTGTCAACTCGATGTAGCTGGAACGCCTAAACCGACGGCTTGCTGATCTTCCTGCGGTTGCGCTTGGCCAGCACGTTGAAGAATTCGACGGCGGCCGAGAACGCAATTGCAAAATAGATGTAGCCGCGCGGAATGTGGAATTGGAATCCGTCCGCGACCAGCGCGACGCCGATCAGCACCAGGAACGCCAGTGCCAGCATTTTCGTGGTCGGATGCTCCGCGACGAAGCGCGACACCGGGCCCGACGAAATGTACATGATCAGGCAGGCGATCACGACCGCCGCGATCATGATCTCGATATCCTGGGCCATGCCGATCGCGGTGATGATCGAATCCAGCGAGAACACGATGTCGATGACGATGATCTGGATGATCACCCAGAAGAAGGCGCTGCCGCCGGACTTCTGATCGGCCTCGCCGTCATCGGCCTCGACCTCGGCGTGGATCTCGTGCGTCGCCTTCGCGATCAGGAACAGGCCGCCGCCGATCAGGATGAGGTCGCGCCAGGAGAAGTCCGCGCCCTTGAATGAAAAAACCGGCGCGGTCAGGCCGATCAGCCAGACCAGGACGCTGAGCAGGATGATGCGGAAGATCAGCGCGAGAGCGAGTCCGATCTTGCGGGCGCGGTCCGCCTGCTGCTGGGGGATGCGCGAGACGATCACCGACAGGAAGATGACGTTGTCGATGCCGAGCACGATCTCGAGCGCGGTCAGGGTGAGCAGCGCGGCCCAGGCTTCGGGACTGGTCAACAGATGCATCATGCGAACGATCTTACCAGACGTATCAGCGCATCGCTGAAGCTGATCCAGAGCGCGATCGCGCAGAGTGCGATGGTGACGCCGGCGCCGACGCGGAAATCCATCTCCAGCACGTAGAGGCCAAGCAGCGCCCAGATCGCGATCAGCGACATCGTCAGCCAGCGCAGCCGCACGACGCGGACCGGATGCAACACGTGGAACGGCACGAAGGTCAGCACGACGAGCGCGGCCACCAGCAGCGTCGACCACAGCGGCGGCCAATGCAGCAGGAACAGATAGAACGCAGCCGCATTCCACAGTGCCGGGAAGCCGCGGAAATGATTGTCGTCCGCCTTCATGCGCAGATCGGCGAAATATAGTGCGCTGGTGACGATGATGGCGACGCCGAGCAAGGGAGCTGCGACCGGCAGCAGCAGGCCGCTGGCGACGATCGCGTAGGCCGGCACGAAGACATAGGTGACGAAGTCGACCACGAGATCGAGCACGTCGCCAGACCAGTTCGGCTGCACGTTCTTGACGTCGAGCCGGCGCGCGATCGGCCCGTCGATCGCGTCGATGATCAGGGCGACGCCCAGCCATTGAAACATCGCCGCCCAGTGCTCGCGCACGGCCTCCAGCATCGCCAATAGCGCGATCGCCGCGCCGAACGCGGTGAAGATGTGCACCGAGAAGGCCGCGGCGCGGATCGCCGGTTTCGGCTTCAGGGAATCCTGCTGGGTATCCATGGCTTCTGCTATCAGAATGAGGCCGGTTTGCACATCCGCCATTGCGACGCCCGGTCGCACAATCTGTCATAAAATCAGGCACAATCAGCGGGCTTGAATTTGCCGCGGAGCGTGTCATTTGTCGCTCCATGACAGACGCATCGACACTCCATGACGCCGCCGTGATCGGCGGCGGACCGGCCGGACTTGCGGCGGCCATCGCGTTGGCGCAGGCGGGTGCGCGGACCGCGCTGGTGGCGCGGCGCGTTCCCTATGCCGACAATCGCACCACCGCGCTGCTCGGCGCCTCCGTCGAGCTGCTGGAGACGCTTGACGTCTGGTCCCGCTGCAAGGACAAGGCCGCCGCGCTGGAGGTCATGCGCCTCGTCGACGACACCGGCCGGCTGTTCCGCGCGCCGGAGGTCCGGTTCTCCTGTCACGAAATCGCGCTCGACGCCTTCGGCTACAACATCGACAACCGGTCGCTGATGCTGGCTCTGGAAGAGCGTGCGGCTGAGCTGCCCAATCTCATCCGTTTCGACGACGAGGCCGAAACCATCGTCATCGAAGCCGACGACGTCGCGGTCCACACCGCCTCCGCGCAGTTTCTCTCGGCCCGCCTGGTGGTCGGCGCCGACGGCCGACATTCGCTGTGCCGCGAAGCTGCCGGCATCGCGGTGACGCGGCGCGAGCTGACGCAGACGGCGCTGACCTTCAACGTCGGTCACACGCGGCCGCATCGCAACGTCTCGACCGAGTTCCACACACCGCATGGACCCTGCGTGTTCGTGCCCCTGCCCGGCGACCGCTCCAGCATCGTCTGGGTCTCGGCGCCTGCGGAGGCGGAGCGGCTCCGCGGCCTCAGCGATGCCGAGCTGTCGGCCGCGATCGAGAAACAGTCGCATTCGATCCTGGGACGCATGACGGTCGAGCCCGGCCGCAACCTGTTTCCGCTCGCGATCGAACGTCCGAAATCCTTCGGCCGAGACCGCATCGCGCTGGTTGGCGAAGCCGCCCATGTGGTTCCGCCGATCGGCGCCCAGGGCCTCAATCTCGGCCTGCGCGATGCCGCCGATGTTGCCAGGCTCGCGGGCGAGGTCATCGCAGCCGGCCAGGATCCCGGCGCGCCCGACGTGCTCAAACGCTACGACCGCGCGCGGCGTCCGGACGTTTTGAGCCGCACCTTTGCGATCGACATCGCCAACCGCTCGCTGCTCAACGATTTCCTTCCGCTTCAGCCGGTCCGTGCCGTCGGCATGCACCTGCTCGGCGCCATCGGCCCGCTCCGGCGTTTTGCGATGCGCGAAGGCCTGACGCCGACCTGGCGGCGGTAACTTCTCTCACGGAAACACCAGCCGTCCGCTCTGAAGCAGCCACATCACGCTGGTCAGCGTGGCCACGGACGCGAAGGTGCCGAGCAGCACCGCGACGGACGCCGATTCGATCCAGGCATCGTTCTGCCGGGCGATCACGAACACGTTCAGCGCCGGCGGCAGCGAGGCCATCAGCACGGCGGTCGCAGTCCAGGGCTGCGCGAAGGGGCCGAACGCCAGCATCAGGCCGAACGCCGCCAGCGGATGGATCAGGAGCTTGACCGCGATCACGCCCGGCACTTCCCACGGCACCCGGTCGAACGGACGCAGCGCCACGGTCACGCCGAGCACGAACAGCGCGGTCGGCGCGGCGGCGTTCTGGAGGAAGGTGATGGTGCGGTCGAGCGCGACCGGCATCTCGATATGTAGCGCCGCGACCGCGGCGCCAAAGCAGGCCGACATGATCAGCGGGTTGAGCACGATCTGCTTCAGCACGACGCCGAAGGCGTGCACGATCGAGGGATGGTCGCGGTCGGACAGCTCGATCAAGAGCGGCACGATCGTGAACAGGAAGATGCTGTCGCAGCAGAAGATCAGCGCGGTCGGCGCCGCCGCCTTGGTCCCGAGCACGGCGAGCGCCAGGCCGGGCCCCATATAGCCGATATTGCCGTAGCCGCCGGAGAGGCCTGCGAGCGTCGCCTCGCGCAATGTCAGCCGTCCCAAAACCTTGCCCACGACCAGCGCCAGTGTGAACGCGGCGACGGTGGAGAGCGTGGTCGCTATCAGGAACGGCGGGTTGTTCAATTCCGCAAACGGCGTCTTCGACATGATCGCAAACAGCAGCGCCGGCAGCGACACGTAGAGCAGGAAGAAGTTCATCCAGGCGAGACCCGATTCCGGCAGGGACTTGACCTTGCCGCAGGCAAAACCGACGAAGATCAAGCCGAAATAAGGTAGCGCCAGATTGAGGATATCGACCATTGATGAAGTGTTTTCTGAAGACTTGGGGGCTATCTGCCCCCAAAGTGAACGTTAATTCCAGATGAGGCCACTAGCATCGGCCACAATCCTGGTCTATCGACGGGGAATGATTAAAGCGCGGACCGCCAAATTCCAGATCGGACAGGTCGTGCGCCACCGGATCTTCTCGTTCCGGGGCGTGATCTTCGACATCGATCCGGAATTCAACAACACCGAGGAGTGGTGGCTGTCGATCCCCGAGGAGGTGCGGCCCCACAAGGACCAGCCGTTCTACCACCTGCTCGCTGAGAACGCGGAATCGGAATACGTCGCCTATGTCTCGGAGCAGAACCTTCTGCCCGACGATTCCGGCGAGCCGGTCCGGCATTCCCAGGTCGCCGAGATCTTCATCAAGGACAAGGCCGGCGGCTATCGCCCGCGCAACCCGTCGCTGAACTAGGTTTTCACCACCAGCACCCAGCCTGCAAAAAAGGCGCTCGAGATGAGCGCCTTCTTCGTATCTGGACGTCGTGCGCCCGATTACTTCTGACCGGTCGGAGCCGCGCCCGGGGCAGCACCGCTCTGTTCGAGCTTCTTGCGCTGCTCATCAGCCTTCTTCTGAAGCTCTTCCTGGAGCTTCTTCTGATTTTCCTCGAACACCTTCGGATCGGTCGGCGGACCGTCATAGGCCTTCTGGAATTCGCCGGCGAGCGGCAGCGGCAGTGTCAGCGGCGCGCCGTTGGCATTGATCGCCTGGACAACGAGATTCTGGCCCTTCTTCATGCTGTTGATGAGCTCGGGCGTCGCCTCGTAATCGGACATGCAGCCGTTCTGGAAGCAGATCACATAGGGCTGCTGCAGCGGCGCGTTGCTGTCGACGATGATGCGGGTGCCGTGCACGAGTTGCATGCCGAGCGGCAGCGTCACGCGCAGGATCTTCTTGGGCTCGCCTTCCGGCTCGATGATCACGGCGGCGATGACCGGCTGGCCCGATTCGATGCGGCCGTCCTTGCCGGTGAAGCAGACCTGCTTGGCGTTGGCGTCCTGGCCCTTCAGGCAGAACTTGGTCCAGGGGGCGTAGATCAGCTGGATCTGCTGATCGGCCGGCTGGGCCGCGCCCTGCTGCGCCGGAGCGCCTGCAGCGGGAGCCTGCTGCGCGGGGGCCTGAGCAGCCGGTGCCGGAGCCTTCGGGGCGGCCTTGGGAGCCGCTTTCGGGGCCGGAGCCGCCTTGGGCGCACCCGGGGCCGGGGCCGGCGCCGGGGTCTGGGCCTCGGCGGCAAACGGAACGGCCAACGCCGTCGCCGTCAACAGGGCGAGAAGTCGCCCACGCGGCCGGACGGACGCGGCCAAGTAACGGAAATTCATTGCGGAAAACCCTTTCTGAACGGGAAGCGCCCGAACCGCTCCGAAGCGCCGAACCAAGCCGCCTTGGGCGCGGCTCTCTTCCCGTCAATTGAGGCAGATAAGTGACGGGCTCGGCGCTCTTGCGCGATTGCCCGCCTTCTTAACGTGGCCGACGAAAAGATCAATGCCGACAACCGTCTTTGGCCACATCCGCGGCTGCGCCCGGTGAAATTCCCTGTGATAGGATTCGAGGCTAGCCGGTCCTCGAATCAACGTGTGCCGATGTTCAAGTTCCAGCGCCTTTTCGAGGGCCCCGGTCTCCGCCTTTGCGTCCTTGCCTCTATGCTCGCGGGTGGGCTGTGCGCTGGCAGCGCGCGGGGCGAGGAAGCCCACGCCATCGCCATGCACGGCAAGCCGGCCATGCCGGCCGATTTCACCCACATGCCCTACGCCAATCCCGATGCCCCCAAGGGCGGCCGCTTGACCTGGGGTGTTCTGGGCACCTTCGACAGCCTCAATCCCTTCATCGTGAGGGGATTAGCCGTGCAGCAGATGCGGGGCTACGTGGTCGAGAGCCTGCTCGCGCGCGGCAATGACGAGGCATTCACGCTCTATGGCCTGCTCGCCAGGAGCGTCGAAACCGACGACGAGCGGAGCTTCGTCACGTTCCGTCTCGATCCGCGCGCCCGTTTTTCCGACGGCAAGCAGGTCATGGCCGAAGACGTGCTGTTCTCCTGGCAGCTCCTGCGCGACCGCGGTCGTCCGAACCTTCGGCAATACTATGCCAAGGTTGCCAAGGCCGAGGCGCCCGATCCCCTCACCGTCCGCTTCGACCTCGCGGGCGCCAACGACCGCGAGCTGCCGCTGATCCTCGGCCTGATGCCGATCCTGTCGAAGCAAGCCGTCGACGTCGCGACCTTCGAGGAGACGACGCTGGCGAGCCCGATTGGCTCAGGCCCCTATCGCGTCACGGCGGTGAAGCCCGGGGCCAGCGTGACGCTCACCCGCAATCCCGATTATTGGGGCCGCGACCTGCCCATCAACCGCGGGCTCTACAATTTCGACGAGATCCGGCTCGACTATTTTCGCGAGGCCAACGGCCAGTTCGAAGCCTTCAAGCGCGGCCTCTATGATTTCCGCGTCGAGCACGAGCCGCTGCGCTGGCACGACGGCTACGATTTTCCAGCCGCCAAAAGCGGCGAGGTGATCCGCGACAGCGTCAAGCCGGGCCTGCCGCAACCCTCCGAATTCCTGGTGTTCAACACCCGCCGTCCAATCTTCGCCGACATCCGCGTCCGCCAGGCGCTGACGCTTCTGTTCGATTTCGAGCTGGTCAACCGCAATTACTTTTTCGGGCTTTATTCGCGCGTTGCCGGCTATTTCGCCGGCTCCGACCTGTCGGCCTATGGCCGGCCCGCGGACGCGCGCGAGCGCGAGCTGCTCAAACCCTTCGCCGCGCAAATTCGGCCCGATGTCATGGACGGCAGCTACCGTCTGCCGGTGACTGACGGATCGGGACGCGACCGCACCACGCTGCGCGCCGCGCTGAAGCTGTTGTCGGACGCCGGCTATGAGCTCGACGGCACCGTGCTGCGCAATCGCAAGACCAAGGCGCCCCTCAACTTCGAGATCCTGGTCACGACCCGCGACCAGGAACGCATCGCGCTCGCCTTCCAGCGCGACCTCAAGCGCGCCGGCATCGAGCCGAGCGTGCGAACGGTCGACCCCGTGCAGTTCGATCAACGCCGGCTCGCTTACGAATTCGACATGATCCAGAACCGCTGGGACCAGTCGCTGTCACCCGGCAACGAGCAATATTTCTACTGGGGCAGCGCTGGCGCGGACAATCCGGGGACCCGCAACTACATGGGCGCCAGGGATCCGGCGATCGATGCCATGATCGCCGCCCTGCTCGAGGCCCGGGAACATACGGATTTCGTCTCGTCGGTGCGGGCGCTCGACCGCGCTCTGATCGCGGGCTTCTACACAATCCCCCTGTTTAACGTATCCGAGCAATGGATCGCGCGCTGGAATCGGATAGAACGGCCCAAGGCCACCTCGCTCTCAGGCTATTTGCCGGAGACCTGGTGGTCGAAGGGGCAGCCGCAAGCTCATCAAGCAAAGTGACGCCGTGAACCAGCCAGCCGTATCGCCGACGCTCGACACGTTGTTTCAGCGCACGCTGATCCGGCAGCCGCACGCGCCCGCCCTGCTTGATCCCCTCAACAAGGCCCGCGTGACCGGGCACCAGCCGCGGCGGATGACCTATGCCGAAGCCGACACGGCCATCGAGGCGCTGTCGGCTTATTTCGTCGAATCAGGCCTGCCGGCCAATTCCGTCATCGCGATCCAATTGCCTGCCACGGTCGAGTTCGTGCTCACCGTGCTCGCCGCCCATCGCGCCGGCCTCGTCGTCGCGGTGCTGCCGCTGCTGTGGCGGCACGCGGAACTGACCGCCGCGCTGAACCGCACCGCGGCGCGCGCCATCGTCACCATGAGCACGGTCGACGGCGTCAGCTATGCCGATCTGGCGATGCATGCGGCCGCGGAAGCCTTCTCGATCCGTCACGTCTGCGGCTTCGGCACCGATCTACCGGAAGGCATGGCTTCGCTTGACGAGGTGCTGGCCCGCCCGCCCGGCACCACGCGCGCCGTGATTCAGGACGGCCGCAAGGCGGCGATGATCTCCTTCGACGTCACGGCCGAAGGCTTTCGCCCGGTGCCGCGGCCGCATTTCAGCCTGATCGCCGGCGGGCTTGCGATGTCGCTGGAAGCCGACATCAGGCAGGGCGCGACCGTGATGGCGGCGTTCACGCCGATGTCGTTCGCAGGGCTCGCCTCCTCGCTCGCGGTGTGGCTGCTCTCCGGCGGCGCGCTGGCGCTGCATCATCCGTTCGAGAACGAGGTGCTGGAGCAGCAGATCAACGAGCATGAATGCGAGGTGCTGATCGCGCCGGCGCAGCTCGCGCTGCGTCTTGGCGATGCCGACCTGGCGGCGCGGATGCCGACCTTGCGCAATGTCATCGGCCTGTGGCGCGCGCCCGAGCAGGTGGCGGCGAGCGATGCCTGGATCGCGCCCCATGCCCCGCTGACCGACGTCTACCTGTTCGGCGAGGCCGGGCTGTTCGGCGCCCGCCGCGGCGAGGACGGTATGCCCGTTGCGGTGATGCCCGGGCCGCACGGCGCCCCGCGCGAGCAATCCGGCTCGTCCATTGCGGGCGAGATCCTGCTGACGCCGAAGGGCACGCTCGGCCTCCGCGGCGCGATGGTGCCGATCGCGGCCTATGCCCCGCCGCAGCCGGTCGGCGACACGCTGATCGCGCAGCCGCCGCGCGATTATGTCGACACCGGCTACGCCGCCCGGCTCGACCGTCCGAGCGGCGCGATCTGCATCACCGCGCCCCCCTCCGGCATCATGGCCGTCGGCGGCTACCGCTTCCTCTCCAACGACCTCCAGGAATGGGCTCGCCGGCTCGGCCAGGGCGCCTTGCTCACCGCGCTGCCCGACCGGCTTTCCGGCCACCGGCTGGCCGGACGCGCCCAGGACAATACCCGGGCCCGCGAAGCGCTCAGCGAGCTCGGGCTTAACCCCCTGATGGTCGAAGCTTTTCGCGACCGTTCCGGCCCCGGCTAGGCGCGGTTTCGCCTGGTACGTTGACGCTGCATTAAGGCGGCCAAACTAGATTGCGGGGCATCTGTCGCGTGATCAGAGTTTTGCGAATGTCCCAGGCAGGCCCGATCCTGTTTGTGTCCAATGCCGAGCGGCCGCCCTTCATTGCGGCGCTGGACGAGGCCCGGCTCTTTCCCGTCGTCGACACCGACTGGGCCAGCGCAGCGCGCGCGGTCGAGCAGGTCCAGCCGGCCGCGGTTCTCGCCCAGATGTCCGGCGGTCATGAGCCGCATATCGCGCCGCTCGCCAAGAAGATCGCCGACCAGTCGCTCTACCTTCCTTTCGTGGCCCTCGATGCTGCAGGCACGCTGCCCCACAACGCCCTGCCGTTCTCCTCGCGCGGCGGCAATTCCGACCGCCTGATCGCGCGCCTTCGCGCCGCTCTGCGCGTGCGCACCCTGCATGCCACGGTGCTGCGCCGGCTGCCGGAAGTGAAGGTCGCGCTGCCGCAAGGCGATCCCGCCCGCGATGCCACCGTGCTCCTGATCGGCCGCGGCTCGGCCTATCCCGCGCTCTCCGTCGCGCTCGGCGAACGTGCCGGCGTCGTCGGCGCGCTCTCGATCGAGGCCGCCGCGAAACATCTCAACACCCGTGACCTCGACGGCGTCGTGCTCGCCGAAGGTTTTACCGCGCGCGTCACCGACGCCTTTCTAACGGTGCTCGCCGAGGACTCCCGCTTCCGCAGCCTGCCCGTCGTCGTCACCGCGCACCAGCTGACACAGACCTACGATCTGCCCAATCTCGAGCTGATCCCGGGCGAGCCGGCGAACGTCGCGGCCAATGCGCTGCCCCTGATCCGCCAGCATGCGATGGAAGCACAATTGAGCCGCACGCTCCGCTCGATCGATGCCGGCGGCTGGCTCGATCCGCGCAGCGGCCTGCTCACGGTTGAAGCCTTCGCCCGCGATTTTGCCAAGGCGGTCGAGCAGACGCTCGCCCGCGGCGGTGGTTTGTCGGTCGCGCGGTTCGCCTTCGACCCCGGCAATTCCCGCGCCCAGCTCGATGCCGCCCGGATCCTCAGCCGCCTGATGCGGCAGATGGATTTCGGCGCGGCGCAGAAGGACGGCTCGGTCATCGTCGTGTTCGCGGAGACCGACTTCCGCACCGCCCACATGATCGCCCGCCGCCTCTCGGCGGTGATGCGGCACACCTCCAACGGCAAGCACGAGATGCGCAGCGAGCCCGTGGTCAGCGTGGATTCGCTGTCGCCCTCGGATACGGCAAGGTCGCTGCTGGGGCGGCTGTCGGCGGATGCGTCGCGGGCGGCATCGTAGCATCCGCCGGCACGGCTCGATCGCTCAAACCATCATGAGCTTGATCTGGCCGTCCTCGACGGTCCCCATCGCGAGAGCGTCGCGCGCCATCTTCTCGACGGCCGGCCAGTTCGCCAGAAGGTATCTCTGCGCCTGCGCCTTGGTCGGGAAATTTGTTTGAAGAATACAGCTCTGCCGCGTGTTCCCGTTCGCGATCTGGAAGGACACCGCCTGAGGGCCCTCCCGAAGCTCTTGCTCGGTGGGCTGGGGAAGCTTGCGCATGCTGCTCCTTCTCGCGGCTTAGCGAACCGGTAAGGCGACCCCGGAGGCTGGATCGGCGCGAGCCGTCCCGGCCGCGATCTTCCTGGCTTTCAATCTTCGCTCTGACTCGAGGCTCGGTTGCGTATTGCGGACCGCTTCGGTCAGCATCAGGCGGAGCTCTGCCTTGGTCTTGGGTGCTTGTCGTGTGGTCGACTTCTGCCAATTGGTCATGAAGTCTATATGGGTATTTTCGCGCGAAACGCCACCATTCGCATTCGCGATCAGGCGGTAACCGGTGCAAAAAACCCGCGGCCGGTGAACCGTCGCGGGTCAAGAGATCCGAAGCTCTGCCAGTACATCCGTGGTCAAAGCAACGTCATGTCGATTGCGACAGCCTATGCGGCGCGCAGATCTTCAGCAGCAGACTTGCCGGTCCGGCGGTCTGCAACGATTTCGAATGAAACCTTCTGCCCTTCGTTGAGGGTATTCATGCCGGCGCGTTCAACGGCGCTGATATGAACGAACACATCCTGGCTGCCCTGGTCGGGCTGAATGAATCCGAAACCCTTTTGGCTGTTAAACCACTTCACAGTTCCCGTCGTCATGGGGTCGTCCTTTACGATAGATAAGCGTTTGGCCACGCTCAAAAGCGCGGTCGATGTCGTCGAGATCTGGAGGGAGGGTCGTCAGTCAGGCGCGCTTGAAAGCGGCGAGGCCAAGTCGTTCGGCCGAAACTCGATGATTTGGATATAGATACTGCTCGGTCATTCCGCAAGTGACCATACGTCATTGTCTTCGGATCCAGAGGCCGCGCAACGATTCAAGCCGCATCGCCTCTGCAGATATCACAGCGCCTCACGCCGCCTTCTTGCTTTCCGCGAGCTGCGCCAGCTGGCGCATGATCTCCGTCGTCCCAACGAGGCGCTCTTCCGGCGTCTCCCAATCCTGCAGGAACACCACCTTCATGTCGGGCCGCACCTTGGCGGCCTGGCCGTAGCTGCGGATGAAGCTCACCAGACGATCGGGATGGGCGAAGGAATTGTCGCGGAAGGCGATGACGGCGCCCTTCGGGCCGGCATCGATCTTGCCGACATTGGCGCGGCGGCAGAACGCCTTGATCGCGGCGACCTTGAAGAGGTAGCGCACCTCGTCCGGCAGCACGCCGAAGCGATCGCGCATCTCGGCGCCAAAATTCTCGATCTCCTCCTCGGTGTCGAGATCGGCGAGCCGCCGGTACAGCGACAGCCGCACCGAGAGATCGCCGACATAATCCTCCGGAATGAGCACGGGCATGCCGATGGTGATCGACGGCGACCAGCGGTCGGCGGCGGGCTCGGAGACGCCGGCCTTGAGGTTGACGATCGCCTCCTCCAGCATCGACTGATAGAGCTCGAAGCCGACCTCCTTGATGTGGCCGGACTGCTCCTCGCCGAGCAGATTGCCGGCGCCGCGGATGTCGAGGTCGTGCGAGGCGAGCTGGAAGCCTGCGCCCAGCGTCTCCAGCGATTGCAGCACCGTGAGCCGGCGCTCGGCCTGCGCGGTGATCTTCTGCTGCGCCGGCAGCGTGAACAGCGCATACGCACGCAGCTTGGAGCGGCCGACGCGGCCGCGCAGCTGATAGAGCTGGGCGAGGCCGAACATGTCGGCGCGGTGCACGATCAGCGTGTTGGCGTTGGGGATGTCGAGGCCGGACTCGACGATCGTGGTCGACAGCAGGATGTCGAACTTGCCGTCGTAGAACGCGGTCATGATGTCTTCGATCACAGCAGGCGGCATCTGCCCGTGCGCGACCGCGACCTTCATCTCCGGCACGTTCTTGTCGAGGAAATCCTTGACCTCGGCGAGGTCGTCGATGCGCGGCACCACGTAGAACGCCTGCCCGCCGCGATAACGCTCGCGCAGCAGCGCCTCGCGGATCATCAGCGGATCATGCGGAGCGACGAAGGTGCGCACCGCGAGGCGATCGACCGGGGGCGATGCGATGATCGAGAGCTCGCGAACCCCGGTCAGCGCCAGCTGCAGCGTGCGCGGAATCGGGGTTGCCGACAGCGTCAGCACGTGCACCTCGGAGCGCAGCGCCTTCAGCCGCTCCTTGTGGGTCACGCCAAAATGCTGCTCCTCGTCGACGATGACGAGGCCGAGGTCGCGGAACTTGATGGCCTTGCCGAGCAGTGCATGAGTGCCGACGACGATGTCGACCGAACCGTCGGCGATGCCCTTCTTGACCAAATTGAGCTCCTTGGTCGCGACCAGGCGCGAGGCCTGCGCCACGTTGACCGGAAAGCCCTTGAAGCGCTCGGTGAAGGTCTTCGCGTGCTGGCGCGCGAGCAGCGTGGTCGGCACCACCACGGCGACCTGCTTGCCTTCGAGCGCGACGGCAAAGGCCGCGCGCAACGCCACCTCGGTCTTGCCGAAGCCGACGTCGCCGCAGATCAGCCGGTCCATGGGACGGCCGAGTTCGAGATCCTTCAGCGTGGATTCGATCGCCCCTAGCTGGTCCTCAGTCTCGTCATACGGGAAGCGCGCGCAGAACTCGTCGTACAGGCCCGGTTGCACCGGCAGCTTGGGCGCCTCGTGCAAATGGCGCGCGGCGGCGATCTTGATCAATTCGCCCGCGATCTCGCGGATGCGGTTCTTGAGTTTTGCTTTTCGGGTCTGCCAGCCGCCGCCGCCGAGGCGATCGAGCTCGACCGTGGTCTGGTCGGAGCCGTAGCGCGACAGCAGCTCGATGTTCTCGACCGGCAGGAACAGCTTTGTCTCGGCGGCATAATGCAGCTCGAGACAGTCGTGCGGCGCGCCGGCGACGTCGAGGGTCTGGAGGCCGACGAAGCGGCCGATGCCGTGGTCGACGTGGACGACGATGTCGCCCGCGGCAAGGCTCGTGATCTCCGAGATGAAATTGTCGAGCTTGCGGCTGGCCTTGCGCGGCCGCACCAGGCGATCGCCAAGGATGTCCTGCTCGCTGATGAGCGCGATCTCATCGGTCTCGAAACCGCTTTCGAGGCCGAGCACGGCCAGCATGGTCTCGTTGCGCGGGGTGGCCTGCACCGTCCGCCAGCTGTTGACGCTGGTGGTGTGGGCCAGCTTGTGGTCGCGCAGCATCGAATTCATGCGGTCGCGTGAGCCCTCGCTCCAGAGCGCGATCACGACCTTCTTGCGCTGGGCGTGCAGCGCCATGACGTGGCTGACGACGGACTCGAACACGTTGACCGTGTTGTCGTTGCGCTCCGGCGCGAAATCGCGGCCCTTGCGGGCACCGGCGTCGATGACACTGGTCCCGTCGGCAGGAACCGAGAACTGCGTCAACCGCAGCAGCGGCATGTCGCTCTCGCGCCTGGTCCATTCCTCGCTGGTCAGATAGAGCCGGTCCGGCGGCAGCGGCTTGTAGATGGCGCCGCCGGCGGGATGCTCCATGGCATCGCGGCGGGCCTCGTAATAGTCCTGGATCTGCTTGAATCGCTCGCGGACGGCGTCCTCGGCCTGCGGCTCGATCGCGATGGGCGCGCCTTGCAGATAATCGAACAGCGTGTCCATCCGGTCCTGGAACAGCGGCAGCCAGTGCTCCATGCCGGGATGGCGGCGGCCTTCGCTGACGGCTTCATACAGCGCATCGTCGCGCTCGGGCGCGCCGAACTCGGCGACATAGCCCATGCGGAAACGGCGGATGGTGTCGGTGACGAGCTGGAATTCCGAGATCGGCACGAGGTCGAGCGAGCGCATGTCGAGCAGCGTGCGCTGGGTCTCGGCGTCGAAGGAGCGGATCGATTCCAGGCTGTCGCCGAAGAAGTCGAAGCGCACCGGCTGCTCGAGGCCGGCCGGAAACAGATCGAGGATGCCGCCGCGCACGGCATATTCACCGGGCTCACGCACGGTCGAGGAACGGTTGTAACCGTTGTGCTCGAGCCAGGCGACGATGGTGTCCATCGGCACGACGTTGCCGGGTGCCACCGACAGCGCCTGCGCCGCGACGAGTTCACGCGCCGGCACGCGCTGCACGATCGCATTCACCGTGGTCAGCACGATCAGCGGCTTGTCGCTGCCGGTGAGCGAGGCCAGCCGCGCCAGCGTGGTCAGGCGTTGTGCCAAAATGCCGCCATGCGGCGAGACGCGGTCATAGGGCTGGCAGTCCCAGGCCGGGAACTGGAGCACCGGCAGATCGGGCGCGAAGAACTGCAGCGCGCGTTCGAGCTGCTGCATGCGCGGACCGTCGCGGCAGACCACGGCAAGGCTGACGGCCGGCTTCTTCGGCCGCGCCGCGATGGCGCGGGCGAGATCGGAGACGACCAGGCCTTCGGCGCCTTCCGCGACATTGGCAAGCGTCAGCACACGGCCGGGCGCAAGCAGCTCGGCCGGAGATTTCATTCCCTGCTTCATGCGTCGCGGTCCGCGATCGGATAGGCCTTGATGCGGGCAAACAGCGCGCCGGTGACATCAGCCGGCAGCACCTTGTCGCCGGTGATGGCGGCATAGAGATCGGGATCGTTGACCTCGAGCAAGGTCTCGAGCTCGGTCAGCTCGGCGTCCGACAGATTGCCGATCTCGGCATCCGCAAAGCGGCCGAGGATCAGGTCCATCTCGCGCGTGCCGCGGTGCCAGCAGCGGAACAAAAGCCGCTTGCGGCGGTCGTCCAGCCCGCTGCTCGATCGTGTCGTTCCCGTCATGTCTCAAATCCAGTCAAACGCAGAAAGCCCGGACGTGCCGGGCGGGGCTGATATAGCCATTCGGGGTGGCCGTGTCAGCCCTCGATTTGGCAAGCCTGCCGCCCGGGTGCGGCCGCGAAAAAAGCCGTGGATGCCCGGCATAAAGCCGGGCATGACGGGCCGAAACGATCCTAGATTCGCATCCATGCGCCCCAGCCTGCTCAATCCGCTGTTTGCTCCCGTGACCAGCCTGCCCGGCGTCGGTCCGAAGCAGGACAAGCTGCTGCAATATTTGCTCAGCCGCAGCGAGACGCCGCGGCTGGTCGACCTGCTGCTGCATCTGCCGAGCCAGGTCATCGACCGCCGCGCCCGGCCGAAGATCCGCGACGCCGCGGTCGGAACCATGGTGACGCTGGAGGTCACCGTCGACCGCCACCGCCCGCCTCCACCGCGCAACGCGCGCGCACCCTATCTCGTCTATGCCAGCGACGACACCGGCGACGTCGTGCTGACCTTCTTCCGCGCCAAGCCCGGCTATGTCGAAAAACTGCTGCCAATGGGGGAGAAGCGCTACGTCTCCGGCACGCTGCAGATGTACGACGGCATCCCGCAAATGGTGCATCCCGACCGCGTGCTGGACGAGGAGGCGATCGCAAAGCTCTCCGGCATCGACCCGGTCTATCCGCTGACGGAGGGCCTCGCGCTCGGCTCACTCCGCCGCGCGATCGCGCAGGCGCTGCAGAAGCTGCCGGCTTTGCCGGAGTGGATCAGCCCGGAGGTGATGCGCCGCTGCAATCTTCCTGCGATCACCGAGGCGCTCAACCGTGTGCACCAGCCGGTCGAGCTCACGGACATCCTGCCCGATCAGCCGTTCTGGTCGCGACTCGCCTTTGACGAGCTCCTGGCCGGCCAGCTCGCGCTCGCCTTGATCCGCGCGCAATTGCGCCGGCCCGCCGGCGTGCGCAATTCCGGTGACGGGCACTTGCGCAACAAGATCATCGACGCCCTGCCCTATGCATTGACGCTGTCCCAGCGTGACGCGGCCGCGGCGATCGCCAGCGATCTGCAACAGCCCGTGCGCATGTTGCGCCTGCTCCAGGGCGACGTCGGCTCCGGCAAGACCGTGGTCGCGCTGCTCGCGGCCGCGGCCGTCACGGAGGTCGGCAAGCAGGCCGCGCTGATGGCACCGACCGAAATCCTGGCGCGCCAGCACATCAAGACCATCGCCCCGCTCGCCGAGCGCGCCGGCATGCGGGTTGCGATCCTCACCGGCCGCGAAAAGGGCAAGGAGCGGCGTGAGATCATCGCGCAGCTCGAAGCCGGCGAGATCGACCTCCTGGTCGGCACCCATGCGCTGATCCAGGACGATGTGATCTTCCACGATCTTGCCCTCGCGATCGTCGACGAGCAGCACCGCTTTGGCGTGCGCGAACGGCTCGCGCTGACGTCCAAGGGCGAGGCCGTCGACGTGCTGGTGCTGAGCGCGACGCCGATCCCGCGCACGCTGGTGCTGACCTATTTCGGCGACATGGACATTTCCGAGCTGCGCGAAAAGCCCGCCGGCCGCCAGCCGATCGAAACCCGCACCATCTCGAGCAGCCGCCTCGCCGAGGTCACTGATAGCATCGGCCGCGCGCTGCAGGCGGGCAAGCTGGTCTACTGGATCTGCCCGCTGGTCGAGGAATCCGAGGCCGAAGGCACCGAGCACCTCACCAACGCGACCAAACGTTTCGAAGGCCTGCAGAAGCGGTTCGGCGAGCGCGTCGGCCTCGTCCACGGGCAGATGAAGGGCGCCGAGAAGGACCGCGTGATGGGCCAGTTCGCCGCCCACGAGATCGGCCTTCTGGTCGCGACCACCGTGGTCGAGGTCGGCGTCGATGTGCCGGCGGCGACCATCATGGTGATCGAGAACGCCGAACGGTTCGGCCTCGCCCAGCTGCACCAGCTGCGCGGCCGGATCGGACGCGGCTCGGAGGCCTCGACCTGCCTGCTGCTCTACTCCGAGCCGCTCGGCGAGATGTCGAAGGCGCGGCTGAAGGTGATCCGGGAGACCACCGACGGCTTTCGTATCGCCGAGGAGGATCTGAAGCTGCGCGGCGAAGGCGACGTGCTTGGCGTGCGCCAGAGCGGCCTGCCCGGCTACCGCATCGCGCGCTCGGAGGTCCACGGCCAGCTCATCACCCAGGCGCGCGACGAGGCACTGCGCATCCTCAAGGACGATCCAAAGCTGAAGGGCGAGCGTGGCGAGGCGCTGCGGTGCCTGCTGTATCTGTATGAGCGCGACGAGGCGATCCCGCTGATCGGCGCGGGCTGAGGGCTTCCGCAAAGATCGTCGCAAAGGGACTCGCGGAGACTCCCCCTCGTGTGGAGAGAGACCTTTACATCTGAAGCAAACCGGCTCGCGGGAGCGACTAGGCTTTCTTCTGTGTGATCCCCGCAGCGAACGCCTTCATCAGCGCGGCATCCGCCGCCTCACCATTTGCATCCTCGGCGAGATGCTCGAACCATCTCGCAAAGCCCTCATAGATCTGGCTGGCCGGATGATCCGGGCCGAGGAATCCGGAAATCTCCCGCATCTCCGCGACCCAGCGATACGCTTTCGGGATCATGTCCGGCAGCGCGACCTCGAGCCGCGCCAGGATCGCGGGCTGGCTCAGCGCCAGTTCGTCACGCAACGCGTCCGCAGCGCCCGCTTTCGTCGCCGCGACCACCATCGCCGAGCCGATGCCGGCGAGGCCCTTGACGATGCCGGCATAGGACATTTTCAAAGCCGACGCGGCGCCGACCGGGCCCTCGACGATGCGCACGTCGAGGCCGAAATCCTTCAGCACCGCGACCTCCTTGGCGTATTCGCCGGACATGTAGAAGGCCGGGCTCTTGCCGCCGGGCTGCGGCGGAAAGCCGATGATGCCGCCATCGACGAACGGCGCCTGCGCCGAGCCGATGATCTCCTCGATCCTTTGCACCGTGTCGACGTTGACCGCATTGCAATCGACGACGACCGGCTTCTTCTCGCGCCTGACGATCAGCGCGGCCAGCCGCTCAGCCACCGCGACGGCTTCGCCCGGCGGCACGATCGAGAGGATGATGTCGGCGCTCGCAATTTGATTGTCATCGGCGCCGACCATGCCGGCATCCGCCGCGCGTTTCCGCGTCGCCTCGCTCCGCCCTTCCAAAGACGTCAGCACGCGCGCGCCGTGCTCACTGAGGCGGCGGGCGACGGCGCTGCCCATGGCGCCGGGCGCGAGGATCGCAATGGTCTTGGACATCATGTACTCCGGATCGAATTCCGAGCGAGGCGCTCAGGTGAACCGGAGGATATCAGAGGATGCGAACGCGCGCGTGACTGCGGCCATCCCGCAAGGGAATGGCCCTACTCCACCTTCGCAGGCTCGGGCCGAAGCGCCGAGGCGTTGGCGATGCGCGCGGCATTCGCCATGCCCGCGAGCGCGGCGGCCTTTTTCGGATCGGGTGCCGAGCCCGGCTGCACCACGCCGGCCGACATGATCAAGGTCGCGGCGTCTTCGGTGCTCATGTCGACTTCGACGATCTTGCTCTTGGGCACGTAGAAGAAGAATCCGGTGGTCGGGTTCGGCGAGCACGGCAGGAACACGGAGACATGCTCCTCCTGCCCCGGCAGGCTGCGCGCGACCTCTTCATTCGGCGATTGCGAGATCAGCACGATCGACCACATGCCTGGCGAGGGAAACTCGACCAGCCCGACTTTGCGGAAGCTCGAGCCCTTGCCCGAGAACAGCGTCTCGAACACCTGCTTCAGGCCGCGATAGATGGCGCGCACGGCCGGGATCCGGCCGAGGAAGGTCTCGCCGACATCGACCAGCGTCCGGCCGATCAGGTTGGCGGCGAGGAATCCGACCAGCGTCAGCGTGAAAAATGCGACGACCAATCCCCAGCCGGGAATGACGTACGGCAAATAGGTTTCGGGCCGGTAGGCCAGCGGCACGAACGGCCGCACCACGCCGTCGACCCAGGTCACGAACCACCAGACCAGATACAGGGTGATGGCGATTGGGCCCGTCACCACGAGGCCAGTCAGAAAATAGTTGCGGAAGCGGCCCATCAGGCCGGTATGCGGTTCCGGGAGGGGATCAAGAGGCGCAGGCGCGTCGTCGCGGGGGGTCATTCGGGTTCCAGGTCGGTCGCAGCACACAAGCTAGGGTCTTCTAGCAGGTTTTGGAAGTCCGCGACCGACTGATATCCCTTCTGCCTATTCCACGGTCACCGATTTCGCGAGGTTGCGAGGCTGGTCGACGTCGGTCCCCATGACGACAGCCGTGTGATAGGCGAGCAGCTGCACGGGAACGGCATAGACCATCGGGGTGAAGGCCGCCGCCATGTCGGGCATGACGATGGTGACGAGGGACTCCACGGTCGCCTCTTCCGCACCCTTCGCGTCCGTCATCAGGATGATGTTGCCGCCGCGCGCGGCGACCTCCTGCATGTTGGAGACCGTCTTTTCGAACACCCGGTCGTAAGGCGCGATGACGACGACAGGCATCGTCTCGTCGATCAGCGCGATCGGCCCGTGCTTGAGCTCGCCGGCAGCATACCCCTCGGCGTGGATGTAGGAGATCTCCTTCAGCTTCAGCGCGCCTTCGAGCGCAAGCGGGAAGCTGGTGCCGCGGCCGAGATAGAGCACGTCGCGCGACTTGGCGATCCTGTGCGCGAGCTTTTCGATCTGCAGCTCGGTGGTGAGCGCATCCGCCATCCGGCGCGGGACCTCGACGAGGCCATGGACCAGCTTGGTCTCATCCTCGTCGGACAATTCGCCGCGCGCCTTGCCGGCCGCGATCGCGAGGTTTGCGAGCACCATGAGCTGACAGGTGAAGGCCTTGGTCGAGGCGACGCCGATCTCGGGGCCCGCGAGCGTCTGCAGCACGGTCTCGCTCTCGCGCGCGATCGTCGAGGTCGGCACGTTGACGACGGCGACCGTATGCACGCCCTCGGCCTTGGCATAGCGCAGTGCCGCAAGCGTGTCGGCGGTCTCGCCCGACTGCGAGATGAAGATGGCGAGATCGCCCTTGCGCAAGGGCGCCTCGCGGTAGCGGAATTCGGAGGCGACATCGACCTCGACCGGCACGCGCGCAAAGCGCTCGAACCAGTATTTTGCGACGTAGCCGGCATAGCTCGCGGTGCCGCAGGCCGTGATGTTGATGCGCTGGATGTTCTTGAAGTCGAAGGGGAGCTTGACCGGCAGCGCGACGCGCTCGGTCGCCATGTCGACGTATCGCGCCAGCGTGTGGCCGACCACTTCCGGCTGCTCGTGGATCTCCTTCGCCATGAAGTGGCGATAGTTCGCCTTGTCGACGAGCGAAGTCGAGGCGGCATGCTTGATCTTGTCGCGCTGGACGGCATTGCCGTCCTTGTCGAAAATCGACGCGCTCTTGCGCGTCAACACGACCCAGTCGCCATCTTCGAGATAGCTGATCGTGTCGGTGAACGGGCCGAGCGCGATGGCGTCCGAGCCGAGATACATCTCGCCGTCGCCATAGCCGATCGCCAGCGGCGGCCCGTTGCGGGCGCCGATCATCAGGTCGCCGTCGCCGGCGAAGATGAAGCCGAGCGCGAAGGCGCCGCGGAGTCGCCCCAGCGCCAGCTTGACGGCTTCGACCGGCTTGTTGCCGCGCGTGAGCAAATCGTCGACCAGGTGCAGCACGATCTCGGTGTCGGTCTCGGTGTGGAACACCGTGCCCTTCTTCTCGAGCTCCTCGCGCAGCTCGCGGAAATTCTCGATGATGCCGTTGTGGACCACGGCGACGCGCTCGGTCGCGTGCGGATGGGCGTTGTTGACGGTGGGCTTGCCGTGGGTGGCCCAGCGGGTATGGCCGATGCCGGTGGTGCCCTGGAGCGGCTCGGCTTCCAGCCGCTTCTCCAGGTTCTTCAGCTTGCCCTCGGCGCGACGGCGCTCGATGTGCTTGCCTTCGAGCGTGGCGACGCCCGCCGAGTCATAGCCGCGATATTCAAGACGTTTGAGCGAATCCACCAGCTGCTCTGCAACCGGCTCGCGCCCGAGAATGCCGACAATCCCGCACATGCGGATCACTATCCCCCAAATCGTCGAAAAATCGCCTAAACGACGCGCCCGGTTTTTAGCGAAAATCCCAGGGAACCATATACTCAATAATTATTGCGGATTGAGACAGCATGGACCGCAACCTGAGCTTCGCCTGCGTCGAATTGGCCGGCCTTAGACAGCGCACGTTAACTTGTTGTCAATATGTTTGACCAACGATTCCGGTGCAGGAGAGCAAAGCCATGAAAGGCTCGTCCGACCGCAAAGGTCTGTCATCGATGTACTTGCGTGCCAGCGAGACCACGGGCACGCATTTGGCGCATTGGCCGCCGCCCCAGCGCGGCAAGGAAAGCAAGCCGGTCTTCCTGAAGCACGCTGAAGGCGAGCCGGCCAAACGCGCCAAGCCGCGCGGCTGGCGCCTGACCCGCGCGATCTTCTCCGAATTCGCCGACGACGAATAGCGCCTACGGACGAAGACCCTCATGGTGAGGAGCGCAAAGCGCGTCTCGAGCCATGAAGCCCCCGCATCTCGCCCGCGGCCCTCCTTCGAGACGCCCGCTTCCAGCGGGCCCTCAGGATGAGGGCGGCGTGTGCTGCGACACAACAGAATAGTGCCTATTTCTCCGGTTTCTTGCCGCCCGTCTTCAGCTCGCGATAGCGCGCAGCGCCGCCTTCGCGGATGGTCTGCTGGTTGCGCTCCAGTGCCATCGCATCGTCAGGCACGTCGCGGGTGATCACCGAGCCCGAGCCGATATAGGCGCCATTGCCGATTTTGACCGGGGCGACCAGCGAGGAATTGGTGCCGACGAAGGCGCCCTGCCCGATGATTGTCTTGTGTTTCTTGAAGCCATCGTAGTTGCAGGTGATGGTGCCGGCGCCGATGTTGGAATTGACGCCGACGGTGGCGTCACCGATGTAGGAGAGATGATTGACCTTGACGCCGGCCTCCAGTGTCGCCGCCTTGGTCTCCACGAAATTGCCGATGCGCGCGCCGTCGCCGAGCGAGGTGCCGGGCCTCAAGCGCGCATAGGGGCCGATCGAAACGTTCTTGCCGAGCGTGGTCTGCACGATGTGCGAGAACGAGTGGATCACGGTGCCGTCGGCAATTGACACGCCGGGGCCGATCACCACGAAAGGCTCGATCGTCACGTCCTTGCCGAACAATGTGTCGGCGGACAGATAAACGGTCTCGGGCGCGATCAGCGTGACGCCGGCCTCCATCGCCGCTTTCCGCAAGCGCGCCTGCATCACGGCTTCGGCTTCCGCAAGCTGCGCCTTGGTGTTGATGCCGCGCACTTCATCCTCGCTGGTCTCGATCACCACGGACTCCCATCCCTGCTTGCGGACGATTTCGACCGCGTCGGTCAGATAATACTCGCCCTTTGAATTCGCATTGCCGATTTGCCCGAGGATTTCGAGCGCCCGGCGACCGTCGATCGCCATCACGCCGGCATTGCACAGATCGATCTTGCGCTCCTCTGCGCTGGCATCGGCCTGCTCGCGGATCGCGACCAGACGTTCGCCCTCGACGATGAAGCGGCCATAGCCGGTGGGATCGGCGGCGCGAAAGCCGAGCGCGGCGATCGCGGCGCCGCTGGCGAGCGGCGCGCGCAGCCGTGCAAAGGTCTCGGCCGAGATCAGCGGCGTATCGCCGAAGGCAACAAGGAGATCGTCCACGCCGCGCCCGATCGCCTCGCGCGCCGCCAGCACCGCATGCGCGGTGCCGAGCCGCTCGGCCTGCACGAAGGTGAGCGCGTCGGGGCGGATGCGCTTTGCCTCATCCGCGACGGCCTGGTGATCGGGGCCAATCACGACCGCGAGCGAGGTGCCGGTTCCCTGGGGTGCCGCGGCGAGCACGTGAGCGAGCAAGGTCTGGTGGGCTACCGGATGCAGCACTTTCGGCAGGCTCGATCGCATGCGCGTGCCTTCGCCGGCGGCGAGCACGATCGTGAGGCTGGAACGGGCGGTCATCGAAATCCTGTCAGATACGGCCGAATCAATTGGCGCGACGGGCGGGCAACCACCCTCAAAAGCTCTTGCCTTGCTACCCCCGCAAACGCCCGGAATTCAAGTGCGACACGCTTTTCCTGTTAATGTTCCCTGATTGATTCGGGGAAGCCGGACAGGGCTGGGCACTTAACGTTCATGGCAAAGGATTCCGACCCACTGGCGGATGCCTTCGGCACCAAGGAGACCGGCGGGCTGTTCTCCGGACTTGTGGCCGAGGAAAGCGCGTTCGACCGCCGCATGATGTGGCGGCTGGGCTCCTGGGGTGTGGCAGCCGTAGGCGCCGTCGTCATCGCGGTGATGGCCAATCAGGCCCAACTCGGCTGGCGGCGCGACCAGGTTGCGTCCGCCGATCTCGCGCGCCAGGCAGAGCGGCTCCAGGCGCTGGCCAAGGAGAGCCAGAACGAGGCCCGCCGGCTTGCGGCCGCCATCGAGACGCTGAACACGGATCGCGACCGGCTCTATTCCCGTGTCACCGTGGTCGAGCAAGGGCTCGATTCCGTCACCGGCGCCATCGCCAAGCAACCCACCGCACCACCGCAGCCCGGCAAGCCGCAGGATGCCACGCCGACGGCGCCCAGCGTCGCGCCGGTCGCTTCGACCCCCGCCTCCGCCGGCGACAAGCCCCGCACCGAGGCCGCCAAGGACACGCCCAAGGACACGCCCAAGGATACGGTCACGGTCAAGGATACGCTCAAGGAAGTTGCAAAGGAGCCGTCGAGCCTGCCACCGCAGACTGCCGCCGCCGCCTCGCTCGTGCAGCAGCCGCTGGCAGCGACTTCGGCGCTGCCGACCATACCGCTGGTGCCGTCCAAGTCGATCATGGCGCCGCCCGATCCAGCCGCGTCGAAATTGATTCAGCCCGAGACAAACGAGAAGGCCGCCGAGAAGAAAGTCGAGCCGGCGCCCGCCCCGACCGAAGTCGTCGCGACAGCCGCGAAGGCACCTGAGGCAGCCGAGAACGAATCCCCCGCCATCGCGGTCCAGCAGACGCGTTTCGCGATCGACCTCGGCGGCGCCAATTCGATCGACGGCCTGCGCGCGCTCTGGCGCGGCCTGAGCAAAACCAATCCGGAAATCGCAGCACTGCGACCGATCATCATGATCAAGGAAGGCAACACCGGCCTCGGCATGCAGCTTCGCCTGGGTGCCGGTCCGCTGGTCAACGCCGCCGCCGCCGCAAAATTCTGCGCGAGCCTCGCGGAGAACGATCGTCACTGCGAGACCACCGTCTTCGACGGCCAGCGCCTCTCGATGCGCGGCGGATCGGAGAAGGGACAAGAGAAGTCCCAGGACAGAGTTCAAGAGAAGAACTCCGAGAAGAACCAGGACGCGGTCCCGCAAGCCGAAACCGCGCCCGCGCCGAGTGCAAAGCCCGAGAAGCCGCAGCGCCGCCGCAGCTACTCCTCCAAGCGCTCGTCGAAGCGCGAAGAGCCCGCGCCCCCGCCTGCGGCGCAGCCCGCGCCGGCGAAGCCGGAGACCGCGTCTGCGTCCGCGGGATCGACGCTGTCGTCGTTCTTCAGGCGATAAACATTGCGCCTGAACGGGCGGTGAATGCCGGCGTGTTTTTGCGCGCGCCGATGAACCTAAATTTCGGTCCGAGAAGAGAAACCACCCGTCAATTGCCAAGTTGTCCCGGTCGTGAACCGGAGCGGCCGATGTGAGAAATCACGCGCGCCCGCCTCCATGACCTCGGGAGAAACCCACGTGAAGACATTGATCATCGCAACGGCCGCGCTTCTGGCGGCATCTCCGGCGCTTGCGCAAACGACGAAATCGCCGGGCGCCTCGAGCAACGCGCCGGGTCAGCAAATGCACAACACAAAGAAGCCTTCGACAGGACCCGGCGCGTCCGAATACGCCCCTGGTCACCAGACCAATACCACCAAGGGACCGGGCCACTCGGAGAGCGCGCCGGGACAGAAGATGCAGACCACCACGGGCTCGAACACCAGCAAGAAGTGATGGTGCGCGGTCGCGTTCTACTCTGGCAGATGGCGTCGACCAGGCTGGTCGGCGCCATCGCCTTGTCGAACGGCGGCTCGCGCTGCCTGATCGCCGATGATCGCTCAGAGTTGCGCGGGCATGCGACCATCGGACGCTTGGATCTCAGCGGCTCTTTCTCACCAAGTTGGCGTTTAGTCCCGATCTGCCGGGCGCACGCCAAGCGTCCGTCTCCCGAAACGCACGAGCTTCGATGAACGAACTGGATGATGTGCTGAGGCTTCTCGTCGCGGCGGGAACAGGGCTGCTGATCGGCATCGACCGCGACATGAACGACAAGCCGGTCGGAATGCGCACCCTGGCGCTTGTCGCTCTGGGCTCCGCGCTGGTCTCGATCTCCGTGATCGAGTTCCAGAATCTGCGTGACCACCCCGATGCGATCTCCCGGGTCATTCAGGGCGTCGTTGCCGGCGTGCTGACCGGTGTCGGCTTCATCGGCGCGGGCGTCATCCTGCACGACGCCAAGGCGAAGACCGTGCACGGCCTCACGACCGCGGCAACCGTCTGGATTGCGGCGGGCCTCGGGATTGCCTGCGCGCTCGGAGCCTGGCTGCTGGTCGCCGCAGCGATCGCCGTCACGCTGCTCGTGCTGTTCGTTCTTGGCTGGGTCGAGCGCCGGCTGGGATTGAAATAGGCAAACATACCAAATGATAGGGAAGAGGTCCGCGTAAGGCGGCAGTATCCGCGACGGATTTTGATTCGGAGCGGAGATGACGGACGCGAAGTTTCTGCGGGAGCAACTCGCGTTGATCCGCGAGCTGGCCGAGCAGGCGGACCCCTACATCAGAAAACGCCTGCTTGCATTGGCTGAGAAATACGAGCGACGGCTCGCGGACCAGAATCGGGCGACGCAAAGCCGGCTTTGACGGCCCCTCGCGCACGTCGTGGGCGAGCCGGATCAACAGAAACATCCCCTGCCCTGTTGCCTGCCCGCGCCATCACGACCATATTGCCGCCATGACAAAAAAGCCCTTCCGCCTCTCGCCCTACCAGGTGCAGTTCCTGATCGTCGTCGGTTTCGCGTCCGTCGGCTATGCGCTCTATCTGCGCTACCTTGCGATCGAGCTGTCGCAGGTCGCTCTCACCTGCGACGCCGGGCTTCAGACGATGATCTGCAAGGCGCGGTCGGTCTCGACGGTGCTGTTCAAGAATTCGGTGTTCGGCATCGTCGCGCTGGTGGTTGCGACGCTGAACCTGATGCGGCCGTCGATCGTGCTGCTCACCGTCGGCATCATCGCCGCCGGCCTCGGCATCGTGCTCTACAATGTCGTGCTGTCGGGCCTGGCGATCGGCCTGTTCATTCTTGGGTTTGCTCGGCCCGCGCCCGCCACAGCGTGAGCGCGAACAACAGATAGATCGTGCAGGTCCACAGCGACTGCCAATTGTCGCGGCCTTCGTTGAAGAGCACGAACACCGCCGACAGCGCCAGCACGCCCGCGAACACCGATTCCGCGATCGGACGCTGGCCGATCTGCGGCCGGTTCAGCATCAACAGCGCGAACGGCACGACCGCCATCGTCAGAGCGGCGTAGGGAAAATCCTTGTAGCGCGGGTCGAAAACGAAACCGAGCGCAGTCGCGGCCGCGATCACGGCCGTCACCGCGAGCGTCAGGCCGAGCACCGCGGTGAGCTTCGACCATTTTCGGCCCTCGCGCGGACCGAGCAGATCGAGAAAGGTCGGAAGGCTGCGGCCGATCACCATCGCCTGCGCGCAGAAGATCGGCGACAGGATACCGCCCGCGAGCAGCGCGCCCCAGAGCAGCCAGCCGCCGATGCCGTAGCTCTCATAATAAAGCTTGTCGGCGCCGATCCCGAGCAGGCTGCCCGCCGTCGTCGCCGAGATGGCGACGCCGAGCCAGGCCGAGAAGCGCGGCGTCCACGGCCGCCGGCGCAACGTGATGAGCGCAACCGCGAACACCAGCACGGAAAGGCCCATGCCGGCGCCCATGTACCATTTCCAGTACGGGAAATTGCTGATCGGCTCGCCCGGCGGATATTTCAAGCTGCGGCGCACCGAGTCGTACAGGCCCCAATAGCCGCCGACGGTGCCTTCCAGCTTGCGCTTCCACGGCTGGTCGTAGGACTCGATCAGATTGATGCGAAACTTCTGCGCCTTCGCCAGAGCCAGGATTTCCGAGACCACCCGCGCCTGGTTGGTGCGTGAGGGCAGCGCGCCGTCGCGCATGCGCCCCTCGCTCGGCCAGCCGGTCTCGCCGATCAGGATTTCCTTGCCCGGAAACGCCACCGCCATGCGCTCGCGGATCGCCTCGACATGGGCGGAGGCGAACTTCGCCTTCACCGGCATATCCTCCCAATAGGGCAGGATGTGAATGGTGACGAAGTCGACGGCGTCATAGACCTCGCGGTTCTTCAGCCAGAATTCCCAGACGTCGGCATAGGTGACGGGCACGCTGACCTGCGTCTTCACCAGGCGGATGATCGAGACGAGGTCCGCCGTCGTCATCTCGCCGCGCAGCAGCACCTCGTTGCCGACGATGACGGCGGTGATGATCGCGGGGAATTCCTTGGTGAGACGAATGGCGAGCGCGGCCTGCTCAAAATTCTTGGCTCGGTTGCTGGAGAGCCAGATGCCCTGCAGCACTTTCAGCCCGCCGACCTTGGCGGCGATCGCCGGCACCTGGTCGAGCCCGTTCTCCAACGAATAGGTGCGGACGCAGTCGGTGATTTCCTTGAGCTGGCGCAGGTCCTGCTCGATCTGCTCGGCCTCGATATGGGTCCACGCGTTCAGCGGCGTCTGCTCGCCGCGGAACGGCGCGTAGGAGACGCATTGGACCTTCTCGGCGGGATCGATCGGGGCGCGCGCGAGCGTGATCGGCGTCGCCAACCACCACCACACGGCAGCAATCGCACCCAGTGAAACGAGCAGAAGCGCCAGTGGCGTACGAAGTGAAATCGGTTCCGTCCTCCGCGAAGGGTCCGTCGATTACCTGCTTGCACGCCGTCTGCCAAGGGGGTGTCCAAAGAGGGTGCCCAAGCGGGTGTCCAAATGCCGATCCACTCTCAAGGATCCGCGCCTGCCCTTAAGGAATGGGGCTGCGGCTGTTCGACCGGGGCCTAGCATCGTGACTTTGCTGGACAAAATTCCAAATACAGGTCATGGACTCGGAAAGACTTTTCCGCCGCATTGGAGACCCATTTGGACGCCATCACCGGCGCGTCCGCGGGATCCTGACGCGGACGGCCAGCGGATACATTGGGGAATTCATGCGGCAACGGGTGTTCGAGTCACGAAATGCGGTCCTGCGGCAGTTCGCCGCCACCTTGGCCGTCTCCTGCCTTCTCGTTCTCGCCGGTCTCGGTGGCGCTTCCGCCCAGAGCGGCACGCCCGCGCCGGACCAGGGCAAGGCCGCCGCCCAGCCCGCCGACGCCGCCAAGGATGCGGCCCAGAACCAGCGCCGCACCGACGAATTCGCCGAAGCGGCCCAGGTCATCAGCGGCCCGGCCGGCAATCCCGAATGCGTCTGGCTCGGCCGGCGCGTGGTGCGGCTGATGTGGCGGGATGACCTCGATACCGCGTTCCGCCATCTCGACCTCTATGACCGCTTCGGCTGCCCCGGCGGCCACATCCAGGCGGCCTTCCGCTGCCTGACCCGGTTCGGCGGCCAGATCGATCCCAAGGTCGCCGAGACCCTGGACAGCCGCGTGCATGCCTGCTGGATCAACCCGGCGGCCCAGCCGCAGCAGGCGGCGGCCGCAGCGGCACAGCCGGCCGCTCCCGCGGCCAACAATGCGCAGCCGCAGCCGGCCGCCAGCCCATCGCCCGCGGCAAGCCCGACGCCGGCGCCCCAGAAATAGCCGCGATCGTTTCAGCTGTCGTTCAGAAACGATCGGCCATAGACGCGGTTGGCACCGCCGCGCGTCGTTCGAAAAAGGCCATGCCCTCATAAGGACATGAGGCCATGACAGTTGTGAAACCGTGCGACGGAGATATGCTCCCTTTGCCGCGGACTTGGTCGGATCTCGGGGGCGGATCCGCTTCCCTGCCCCCTCAGCCCCTTTTGGTTTAGCCGCGATGCGCGTTGTCGCCGCCGTTTTGTTGCTCGTGTCTGCGCTTCACGCAGGGCTATGGGGAGTCTTGCGCGACAAGGAACCCGCGCCCGACTTCAAGGGCCTGTTGCCCAGCGTCTCCTACGCGCCGTTCGAGGGCTCGGCCCACCCCGACATCGACAACATCCCGACCGTCGAGAAAATCCGCGCCGACCTGAAGACGCTGTCGACCATGACGCGCGCGATCCGCCTCTATTCGTCCACCGGCGGCGTGGAACTGGTGCCGCCGATCGCGGCCGAGTTCGGCCTCAAGGTCACCGTCGGCGCCTGGATCGACAAGGACAAGGATCGCAACGAGCGCGAGATCAAGGCCGCCATCGAGCTCGCCCGCAAGAACAGCAACGTCGTCGGCGTCGTCGTCGGCAACGAGGTGATCTACCGCGGCGAGCAGAAGGTCGAAGACCTCATCGACATGATCAAGAAGGTGAAGGGCTCGGTCCGCGTGCCCGTCACCACCGGCGAGATCTGGAACATCTGGCGCGACAATCCCGACCTCGGCTCCAGCGTCGATTTCATCGCCGCGCACGTGCTGCCCTATTGGGAAAACTTCCGCTCCGACCAGGCGGTCGACCAGGCCGTCGACCGCTACAATCTCTTGCGCAACCTGTTCCCCGGCAAGCGCATCGTGATCGCCGAGTTCGGCTGGCCGAGCCAGGGCTACAATTTGCGCAACGCCGATCCGGGTCCGTTCCAGCAAGCCCTGATCCTGCGCAATTTCGTCAGCCGCGCCGAAGCCATCGGCATGGAATACAACATCGTCGAGGCCATCGATCAGCCCTGGAAATTCTTCGAAGGCGGCGTCGGTCCGTACTGGGGCATCCTCAACGCCAGCCGCGAGCCGAAATTCGCCTGGACCGGTCCGGTCGAGAATCCCGATTATTGGAAGCTGATGGCGATCGCCCTCCTGGTCGGCATCCTGCTGTCGCTGCCGATCCTGCGGATCGAAAAGCCAACCGCGAAGCAGGCCTTCCTGCTGTCGGCGACCGCCAACGGCGTCGGCGCCTGGGTCGCCACAGTGTTCGCCTTCTGGAACAGCCACTACTTCCTCTTCGGCTCGGCCTTCGCGCTGACGCTCGGCATGATCCTGCTTGTGCCGCTCGTCCTCATTGCGATGGCGCGCATCGACGAGATCGCAGCCGTCGCCTTCGGCCGGTCGCCGCAGCGGCTGCTCAGCAAGGGCAAGCCGGTCGAGAACGTTCCCGAGAATTACTGCCCAAAGGTCTCGATCCACATCCCCGCTTATTTCGAGCCGGTCGAGATGCTCAAGCAGACGCTGGATGCGCTGTCGCGGCTGAACTATCCGAACTACGAATGCGTGGTCATCATCAACAACACGCCGGATCCCGCGTTCTGGCAGCCGATCCAGGACCATTGCCGCGCGCTCGGTGAACGCTTCAAGTTCATCAACGCCGAGAAGGTGCAGGGCTTCAAGGCCGGCGCTCTTCGGATTGCGATGGAGCGCACCGCCGCCGATGCCGAGATCATCGGCATCCTCGACGCCGACTATGCCGTCGATCCCGACTGGCTGAAGGACCTCGTGCCTGCCTTCGCCGATGCGCGTGTCGGCCTCGTGCAGGCGCCGCAGGAGCATCGCGACGGCGATCTGTCGATCATGCACTACATCATGAACGGCGAATATGCCGGCTTCTTCGACATCGGCATGGTCCAGCGCAACGAGGCCAACGCCATCATCGTGCACGGCACGATGTGCCTGATCCGCCGCGCGGCGATGGACATGGCCGGCGGCTGGTCGTCCGACACGATCTGCGAGGATTCAGATCTCGGCCTTGCGATCCAGGAGCTCGGCTGGACCACCCACTACACCAACCACCGCTACGGCCAGGGCCTCCTGCCCGACACCTACGAGGCCTTCAAGAAGCAGCGTCACCGCTGGGCCTATGGCGGCCTCCAGATCGTCAAGAAGCACTGGCGCTATTTCCTGCCCGGCAAGAGCCGGCTGACGCCCGACCAGAAGCGCGAATATGGCCTGGGCTGGCTGAACTGGCTCGGCGCGGAAAGCCTCGGCGTGGTCGTGGCGCTGCTCAACCTCGTCTGGGTGCCGATCGTCGCCTTCGCCGACATCGCCATTCCCGACAAGATCCTGACGCTGCCGATCATCGGCGCCTTCATCGTCTCGCTGGCGCACTTCCTGTCGATGTACCGCGCCCGCGTCGCCATCAAGCCCGGACAGATGCTCGGCGCCATGATCGCGGCGATGAGCGTGCAATGGACGGTCTCGCGCGCGGTGGCGCAGGGCCTCATCACCGAGCACATCGCCTTTGCCCGCACCTCCAAGGGCGGCCTGTCCCGGATGTCGATCGAGTTCCAGGCGTTCTGGGAGGCCGTGATCGGCACCCTGCTCCTGATCGGCGCGGGCGTGCTGATCGCCACCAACAGCTACCGCCAGATCACCGAAATCTACATCTTCGCCGGCGTGCTGGTGCTGCAAAGCCTGCCGTTCCTGGCCGCGGTCGCCATCGCCATCCTCGAGCTCAGCCGCATCAACTCGTTCCAGTTCTGGCGCGACAGCGCGATCCGTACCGCCGAGCTGATCGGCCTGCGTCCGGTCGCGCTGCCGGCCCCCGGCACGCCGCAGCCGGTGCCGAACGAGGTGCGGCGGGAAACCCAGTGATTGAGGCTCCGCGATAGCCTTTGGACCTCGTGATTAAAAGACTCGTGGTCTTCGGCGTGGATGACGGCCCGCCAATTCGGGTTGAGCTTTCCGCCTTAAGCGGCGGAAACCGCGAGCAAATCCCCGCCCCTGCCGCGTCTTTCGGCAACCACCCAAGCTATTGACCTCAGCGCCCCATCCCCCTACACAGCGCGGGCCGAAAGCATGATCCGGAAACAGCCGGTTTTTCCCCGCGACGCCAGCTTGAGCGCAGCGGCAAGACATGCTTCTCGAATGTCCGACCACGATGGCGATCTCTTTAAGCCATCAGCGGCCATGGGAGCGCGTAGCTCAGCCGGTAGAGCACGTGACTTTTAATCACGGGGTCCTGGGTTCGAGCCCCAGCGCGCTCACCAAAGCTAATGATACAAAAGCAACACGTTATAGCTGTGCCAAATTGCGCCCGGGCGGGCATGTCAGCCCCGACAACCGGACAACGATCCGCAACCTTCGCCAAATTCGATTTTCTATACGAGTCGAGATTATCGGAGATAGAAGTCATTCGGACCCGCACACCGGACTGGACTTAGCCCAATCGTGTGTCGCCCCTTTACGGTTACGCTCGTGATCGGCTGGGCTGCGGTAGCCATCTGCATCTGAAGTTGTTTCCAAGGCTCACCATGAAGCCGCCATCGCTCGCAAGCGATTCGGCGCAACGGATGGCCATGATGCCAAACCGTTTGCAGCCAATTCGCCTCTGGACCTCCACAACCACTCCGTGTATGCACCTAACGATTGTCTAAAGACAACAAATTGTGTCGAGGGTTGCATTGGTTGACTCGTTCCAGACCGTGCGCGGGCGCTCCTGGATTGCCGTTAGCATCGGTTCCATGGCCATCGGTCTTCTCGGGGCATTTGCCACAGTCGTCGCGCTTGATCCGTTCGGACGTCTTCGTCTCAGCAAGAGTGAAGACGTTGGATACAACGAAGAACGACCCGCGATGGTGTCACGGGCGATCGATCCTCGGTTTAACTCCGTCATTATCGGCAACTCAGCATCGATGCCTCTAATGCCGCAAAGTTTGAGTAAGCTAACCGGGCAGCATTTTGTGACCCTTTCTATCTCTGGCTCGGGTGCGCCGGCCTCCATCGCGACGATGAAGTTCTTTCTGGCACATCATGAAGATGCCAGGATCGTGGTCGTCGGGCTGTTGCCGGAAACATGGTGCGGCGCCAATAACAGCGAGCGTAGGCCCTTTCCGTTTTGGCTCTATTCCTCATTGCCGCACTATTTGTGGGGCCTTGCAGGCGCAACATCTTTCCAGATGTTCAAAACTGTCTTTGCGAACTGGCAAGCCAAGAAAGCGGACGGCTACCGCCCCTACATAGCAGTCGATGGCTACCACAGATTTATCGGCCCGTTTGAGCAGGCTAGCTACGACGACATCAACTTCGTTCGCTCTGTTCTCGACAAAGGCGTGAGACCAGATAAATCCACCAATCCAAGCAACAGCTTTCCGGCCGTCCAAGAGCTCATTGATCACATCGGGAAACCGTCGCGCGCGTTTTTCGTCCTGTTGTGGACACCGCGGTATATCGGCTATACGCCAGCGCCGGGAAGCGCCGCAGAGACAACTGACCGCGAATGCAAATTGAAGTTGGCTCATGCAGCCACTTCCCTCCCAAACGCCACCGTCCTCGATTGGTCGGGAGCCGAACGTCCCGGAAATAGCGTCCCGGCAAATTTCTTTGATCCCATCCATTATCGGCGCGCTTATGCCGCTCAGATCGAGGAGGACATTGCTAGAGTAATTCCGACTGTAGTGAAGGGGCCGTAGCTTGCTATTCAACTCGTTTAGCTACCTCGCCGTCTTCCTACCTGCTGCGTGGCTCATTTATCTTGGCACATGCAAATGGTTGCCCCGCTGCCGACTCGTCGTTCTGCTGGCGATTTCGATCGCATTCTACGGATATTGGGATCAGCACTTTATTCTGTTGATCGTTCTCTCAGTCCTGCTCAACTGGCTCACGGCACGCTGGTTCGCTTCTGCGGGGCGGCAATGGATCATCTACGGCGCCATCGCGGCCAACATCATCGTGCTCGGGGTTTTCAAGTATCTTAACTTCCTACTGGGGTTGCTGCCGTTTGAGTGGGGAACGTTGCATTTCGATATCGCCCTGCCGCTTGGCATTTCCTTCTTCACTTTTCATCACGTCATGTACCTGACGGATCTTCGACGAAAGCTTGCGCCCCAATACTCGCTCGTCGAGTATGGTCTCTACATCTCCTTTTTCCCGCAGGTCCTTGCCGGTCCACTGGTCAGGTGGCGCGAAGTCATGCATCAGTTCGCTGCTTCCCCCTTTCCTAGTTCCTCCCTGGTGGGCGACAGCGAGCAGTGGCAACGCGCGGCCTACGGCCTGACACTGATCATCCTCGGCCTTTGTCAAAAGGTTATGCTGGGCGATCATTTGGCAACTGTCGCCAATCCGGTATTTGCACAGGCCGCTTTGTCGCCAGTCAGGCCGGTCGACGCATGGCTCGGTACGCTTGCCTTCACCTTCCAAATCTTCTTCGATTTCTCCGGCTATACCGACATGGCCATCGGCTCGGCTCTGTTGTTCGGCATCACCTTGCCCCAGAACTTCAACGCGCCGTACCGCGCAACATCGCTCCAGGACTTCTGGCGGCGCTGGCATATGACATTGTCGCGTTTTCTGCGTGACTATCTCTATATTCCTCTCGGCGGCAACCGGCATGGTGCTGCCCTTCAGCTTTACGCGCTGCTTGCAACGATGACACTCGGCGGTCTGTGGCACGGAGCCAGCCTGACCTTTGTCGCCTGGGGCGCGCTGCATGGCATCGGACTCGGCTTCGAAGCAGTCTGGCGTCGCTCGCGGCTCGTCGTGCCCGCGCTGATATGCGGACCTCTCACCCTCCTGTTCGTCGTCTTCGGTTGGGTGCTATTCAGAGCGCAGAACTTCGAGGCGGCGAGGCACATCTACGAAGCCTTGCTTTGGCTGCGGAGGGGCGGCACTGATGCTCACCTGGACCTCCGTTTCTCGGCAATGATTGTTGGTCTCGCCGGGCTGCTTGCTTTTGTTCTTCCCAATACATCCACTCTCGTGTCGCGGCTTCCGCCGAGACCAGTCTGCGCCGCCGGCCTTGGCCTTCTCGCGGCTTGTGCCATACTTGCGCTAAACTCGGCGGAGAGCTTTGAGTTCATCTATTTTCGCTTCTAGCACGTAGGATGGGTTGACCTCTTGCGAAACCCATCACTCGTTGCGATCGACACAGCTGCGTTCCGCGATCGATTTTTCGAAGCAATCCCCAACGGCCCCTTCGCCGCAAAAGCACGCCAATTTCCGATAACCCCAGTAGTCGCCCCGAGATGAACTCCCCGCAGCATCCGCCTATTGTGCCCTACCCCTTCAGGCATTTTGGCGATGGTCTGCGCAGCGAAAGACAGCCCGCCCGTTCTGATCTGCTCCAAGTGCGGACGGCCGATGACGTTCTTGGCGACGCTTCCCGCCATCCTCAATCTGCCTGCAGTCCATGCTTTCCAGTGCCGCCCCTGTCTGCGCGTCGACACCATTCCGCTGGCATAGCACTCGGCGCCTAAGTCGGTTTGAGCTCTTGCAAAACCCGTCACTCGTTGCGATCAGCGCCGCTGCGATCCGCCATCGGTTATCGGAGCAATCCTCAAAAGGCAGCGAAGTGGCCGACCGACTTGCCAGCGATGGGTTTCGCAAGTGCTACACCCGTAACGCGCCAATCCGAATCTCTCGAAGCTCAACCTGCTCAAGCCGTGCACCGCGTGTGCAACGCGAAGATTATCCCCGCCTTTATAAGGCGGGAACGGCACCATCTCTGCCAAGTTATCCCGCTACCGGAGGTAACTGAAGGAGGTAGACATGCCGGTATTCATACTCTGGGCCGTCCCTACGGTGCTCGTCATCGGCGGCGTCGGCTACTATTTTCTCCGCGTAGTTCACTAGTTGAGTATTTTGGCCACGCTCGAATGCTGATGACGGTTGCCAAAGTCTAGCCGGCATTGGCATTGCCGGAAGCCCGGCGTCGACGTCATTGCCCGACGCTGGGCGGCCGCGCCAGGCGCCTCTTTGGCCGAT
The DNA here is from genome assembly GCF_028128855.1 of Bradyrhizobium sp. CCBAU 11430. Classification (NCBI taxonomy): domain Bacteria; kingdom Pseudomonadati; phylum Pseudomonadota; class Alphaproteobacteria; order Hyphomicrobiales; family Nitrobacteraceae; genus Bradyrhizobium; species Bradyrhizobium sp. CCBAU 11430. The sequence continues at coordinate 90,099 of NZ_LBJV01000057.1, read as the reverse complement.
CGGGTTTTGCCGACGATTTGAGTTTAGCAGTCCGGTGGATTGGTGCGGCCGGTTTGCGGTCGGCGCTACGCATCTGTTGCATTTGCTCGGCCGCGATCACGCGGGAGCGCAAATTTTCTAACTCGGAACGCCCGGAAGCAAGCTCGTCGAAACGCTGTTTCAGCACAGCGGCGTGATCACCAGTGCCCATTGTACGCCCCCTGGGCTACTCGAAGATCGACCGAGACAACCGGGAAAACTATGCAAATCGGAAATGCGGTGGCGAGGGGACAGTTCCTATTGAAAGTGCCGCGCCGTAGGCGCGGGCGTGCGCTGCAAAAGGCTCAACGCCCCCTATCGCGAACGCGCAGAAGGTCAGATTCACGGGGGATCGAGCGGGCTCCATTGCCAGTGACGGCCCCGGCTGTGGGGGCTTCTGGGGTGGAGGCCGGGGCCGCTGGAGGTGCCTGGACCTTTTGGGAAGGGCCGAAGCAAGCGTAGACTAGGAAAAAGCGGCAATCACTTCTGTTCGCTTTCGTACATTGCCTGTACCATTCCATTTGCGGGGAACGGAGCAATTGCCGATGAAGGACTATCTCGTCCAGATCGAGAAACTTCGGAAAGATGCGGCCGAATGCGCCCTGATCCGCGATTTGGCAACCGATCCAGGCAAGCGCGAATTGTTCGACCGGCTTGCAAGCCACCTCACGGTCCTGGCTGACCAAGTTGAAATGGCCATGCTCGAGCGGAAGACCGCGACTGCCCCGTCTCGGCCCTAGAAAGGCGCGCCGCTTATTGAAAGACACGCCTGCGGAAGGCTGCGCCTGCCGATGCTGCGAGATTTTCTGAGCTCGCCGTTCGCCCAGGCCCGCCCCCAAAAACCCGCTGACAACCCGCCGGAAACGTGTAGGATTCACCAAAACCGGAGGAACGGCATGTTTGAAATCAACGGTTTCGACACGGCGGGCGTCGTCAGTCTCAAGCGGCTGTCACTCGCCGCCGCCCTCAAGAAAGCCAAAGAGCTTACAGAGGACGGGTGCTGGGACGTTCGGGTCGTTGATCCCGCCGGCCGGATCTACACCTCGTTTGAAGAGCAGGCCGCCTAGCCGCCCCGCCATTCGAGCCATCACCAGCCTCCGCTTCCGCGGCTATCCGCCTCGGCCGACGTTTGACGAGGCGTTGTTCAGCCAGCGCAGCGTTGCATCGTCGCTCCAGCCAGGGACGGCAAAGCGCGCCGGCGGAGTTGCATTCGCGCGGGGCCGGTCCACCGCAGGATGGCGTGCGCGGGGGTGATGCACCGGCGCGGCGTTTGCGGAGGTGCACAGCGCCAGCAACAGACCCATGGCAATAAGAGCGCGCATCGCAGCAACTCCAATCGAGCAATCGCCCGCTGTCATCTGATGCCCGATCGGCTCACCACAACCGATTGCGGCTTCACAAGCAGGAGAGAAGCGCGGGCACCTGCGCTGGTGCAAGCAGCTCGCAACTGCCGCGCGCCATGCCATTGCCAGTCAACTCGTTTGGGAGCAGGCTCTCTCGAGGCGCTCAAGACGCCGCACAGGGAGCGAACCATGAAGGAACACGGCCTGGATGGCCGCCACCGCGACAAGGATGGCGCGATCGGCAAGAAGCACGGCAACACGCTGGTCGGCACGTTGCGCAAGATTTACGGAAGAGGTTTTGCGGCCGGCTATCCCGATACGACTGAGCTCAGCGAGGTCCTGCTTCAGCTGAACGAGACGTCGCTGAGCCAGTTGCGTCGCGATCACGACACCGGGCATCTGCAGCACAAGATCGACCACGCCGCGAAGTGACGGACTGTCGGACCTGACGGCCAATTTCGGCTCGACTCGGTCAATCCGGAAGTTGGTCGTCAGCTTTCCGGAGCAGCCGTCGCAGCCGGCACAGTCAGCGGGGCGCCTCCGACCGAAACGGGACCCAGGGGCTTTGCTTCCCGAACCATCCGCTTGCGCATCGCGGCGGACAGTCCGTAGCGCGCATGCGCTCGTCGGATGGACGAGGTGACGTCCGACGTCGTCGTGTTTTGCAGCGCATCGATCTTCGCCATCAACGTGGACAGCTGCGACGAGATCTTCCTCACGTCGACCCGCTCGTCCGTGATGCTCTGCCGCAGCGACAGCAGCACCATCGAATCCTGCTGCAGCATAACCGAGTTCTGGTCCGTTGCCTGATTGGTCTGTTGCAGTAACGCGGTGTGTTGCCGCTGGGCCGCCTGAATGTCCTTCAACGCAGCGATAACGGGATCCGGCTTTGGTTCGGACGCCTCCAAACGCGGAAGCAGCTCAGCCAGCCTGCCGACATTCAGCGAACTAAAATCGGAAGGCGATGTGTAGATCGCCGCCGCGCCGTTGATGGCCAGGGCACAGACCGACAGGGCCAGGACCGATTTCCGGCTGGACCGTTTGATCAGGGCTGGAGCTTCGGAGATTTCGGGTTCGTCCGCTGCTGCGGCGGCTGCAAGTGCTGCAGCGTCGAGTTCCTCGGCGAAGCTTTGCATTTCGAAGGTCGTGGTCATTTGCATTGACCCCAGTGAGCGAGCAACAGGAAACCGCCCCTGGACCGTCCTCGCGACGACCCCTTGTACGCAGCACCCTTACACAACTGTCTAAAATTGTGAGCATTTCCGATTAATTCCACGTTAGCGGCCGAGCACGCCGCCCCCGGCCGACTACGGGGGACCGTGCGAAGAGGAGGCGCTACGCTGACATTGCCGTAGGGTCGGCAAAGCGAAAGCGTGCCCACCGCTTCGATCGCCGGGGCTTGGATGCATGGTGGGCACGGCGCTTTGCGCCTTTGCCTACCCTACGGCAGCCGTTCCTAAGTCCGCATCCTGACTAGCGGATTTCCCGAAGATGGCATCATGCCACCGTTTTACCCGACAAAGCAAACGGGCGTTGCCGCCGGATTCAAAACACCTTGCGCCAGCAGCACTTAGCTACTGTGCATGGGGTTGTTTTCGCATTTTGATGCGCTCTCCCCTCATCGAGCACTCGGAACAGCTCCTCCATCCGCTCGCAGATTACAAATCTGGTCCTATCGGGCTCGTAGCGCGTTTGCGCGACAAAGTCGTTCGCCGCTCGACCTGGGCCTTGGCATCCAGCACCTTGTCTCCAGCTCGTGCGGCTCGCTGCTCTGAAAGGGTCGAGCCTCTCCCTGCCAGACCAACCGAACCAACGCCGCTGTTTCCCTGAGCCTGTGTTGCCGGCCGGAATCTGTTTTGGGAGGACGCCGAACCAGTGGCCGTTTGATCCTCATTGCTCGTGCCGCTCCCAATCGCGCCGATCGGCAGGCCATTTTGAGCGTGACCAGCCCCGGCATTTCTCGCGGCCTGAGCTGCCGCCCGCGACCTTGCGGGCGTGGCGGGCTGAACGTTCGGATTGGTCGGTTGGCTGTTGGTGCCCAGATCGCCGCCGGCGGCGCTGTCCTTTGTCCCCATCCCCGCGGGTGCGGAAGGACCTGCATTGCCCGCACTCGTCCCCATTCCAGAAGGCGCCGAGCCGCCAGCGCTACCCGGCCCGGTTCCCATGCCAGCTCCTGCCGACCCGGCATTTGCGCCGCCTGCTTGCACCAGGGCCAACAGACACGAGCTTGCGACAATCGCGATGATTGGAGGAATGGCATGTGACATCGGACAATCTCCTTCGCCACGCCCCAACTGACTATAAGGGTGGAACAGGGATTCCGCTACGAATTCGCAGTTGTTCGCGCTGACGAACGCGCGAGCCCCTCACCCCTCGTCCAGGACCTCGAACAACTCCTCGACCCGCTCGAATGGTGCATCCTGCATCTTGGCGTAATGGACCACGCGGTCGCCGTCGCGTTGAAGCGACGTTCCCTTCGACTTCCGCAAGCGTCCGGGCAGGAACGTCGCGGCCGCAGCTTCAGGCCCGACGTCGAGGCGGATGATACCTCTGCGCTTGCACTCCAGCCTGAGCCTGGCTGCGGCGAAGAACTCGCGCGCGACCTTCGGCAACGGGCCGAAGCGGCGGGAGGTCTCCTCTTCGAGGTCTTCGAGGTCGTCTTCGTCCGTGCATCTTGCGGCGCGCGCATAGAGTTCGAGCCGCACCGGCTCGGACTGCACATAGGTCTCGGGCAGCATGTCCGCGACCGGCAGGTTCAGGTCAGGCACCCACACCGCCTGCCCCTCATCGAGCTTCTCCGAGGCCATCTTCAGGAGGTGGCTGTAGAGCACCGGCCCGAACACCTGGACGTGGCCGGATTGCTGCTCCGAGAACAGGTCGCCCGCGCCTCGCAGATCGAGGTCGCGCTCGCTGATGGCAAAGCCCGCGCCGGGCCGGCTGAACTCTTCGAGCACGGCCAGCCGCTTCTCGGATTGACCGGACTGCGTCTCGGTCAACAGATGAGCGAAAGCGCGGATGCCGCCGCGGCCGACGCGTCCGCGCAGCTGATGCAGCTGGGCGAGGCCGAACTTCTCCGGCCAGCAGACCACGATGGTGTTGGCACGGGGGATGTCGAGGCCGCTCTCGACGATGTTGGTCGCGAGCAGCACGTCGGCCCTGCCCTCGACGAAGCTCATCATGCGGTCGTCGATCTCGTCGGCCGCTAGTCTCCCGTGCAGGCAGACGATGCGCAGGTCCGGCGCCACTGCCTGCACCCGCGCCAGCATCGGATCGAGATCCTGGATGCGCGGACAGATCAGGAAACTCTGGCCGTGGCGGCGCTGCTCACGCAGCAGCGCGGAGGCGATCGCCGCATCCGACAGCGGCGCGATCCTGGTCGCGACAGGCAGCCGGTGCACCGGGGGCGATGCGATCACGCTGAGGTCGCGGAAGCCGGCCAGGCCCGCGGCAAGCGTGCGCGGGATCGGCGTCGCGCTCATCATCAGCACATGGACATTCTTGGCGAGGCCGGACAGCTTGGCCTTCTCGGCCGCGCCGAAATGCTGCTCCTCGTCGATGATGACGAGGCCGAGATCGTCGAACCTGACGTCCTTGCCACCGAGCGCCTGCGTGCCGATCACAACCTTGATCCGGCCGCTGCGCAGTCCCTCCTTGGTCTCGCGCAGCTCCGCGCCCGAGGTTGCCCGCGACAGATTTCCCACCTCGATGCCGAACGGTGCAAATCGCTTCTGGAACGTTGCGACATGCTGCCGTGCCAGCACGGTCGTCGGCACCGCGATCGCCACCTGCTTGCCCGACAGCACGACGGCGGCCGCCGCACGCAGCGCTACCTCGGTCTTGCCAAAGCCGACGTCGCCGCAGATCACCCGGTCCATCGGGTGACCGGACGCAAGATCGTCCAGCACGTCGGCTATCGCCTTGGCCTGGTCGGTCGTCGTGAAGTAAGGGAAACGCGCGACGAACTTCTCGTAGGCCGAGCCCGGCGGAACCAGCTTGTCGCCGCGCCGCTTGCGGCGCTGGCTGATGTGCTTGGCCAGCGCCTTGCCTGCCACCTGGATTTCGCGCTCGGCCTCACCGCGGCGGGCCCACCACGTGCTGCCGTCCGCCTTGTCGAGCGAGAGCTTGCCGAGCTCGGCCGCGTAGGGCCACATCAGGGCCAGATCGGGCGGCGGCACCAGCACCGCATTGTCGCCGGCGAACTTCAGGCGGATCATCTCCCGCATTGCGCCGCCGCCGGTGTTCACGGTCTGCAGGCCGTCGAGCACGCCGAGGCCGCGCTGGAGATGGACGACCACCGTACCCTGCTCGGGCACGTCGGCATGGTCGAAGGCCGCGCTCCAGGCGCGCGCCATCGGCTGCGGATGATGCGCCCGGCTGCCGAGCACGTCGGACGCCGTCACGACGACGAGAGGCTTCTTCCCCGGCATGACGAAACCGGCATCGAGATCGGCCAGCAGCGCTGCCTCGCCGCTGCGCCCGCGCGCCGCGTCGTCCCAATCTTCGCAGCGCGGCGCCTTGAGGCCGCTCATCCGCTCCATCACGCGCAGATCGTCCTCATGCGCTGCGGCGAGGATCAGTCGCGATCCGGCCCGGCGCGTCTCCTCGACGAAGGCACGCAGCGCCTTCCGGGAGGAGGTCAATTTCGAAAACTCCGGGATGGTCTGGAAGGACGACGCGCGCGGCAACACCTTCATCCCCCGGGAGAGCTGCTTCCAGTCGCGCCGTCCGAGATATTCGCGCTCACGTTCCGCACGCGGCGCGGCCTCCTCGATCGTGTCAAACCAGCCGTCGGCATGCATCGGCACGCCGGCATCGGCAATCCATTTGGCGCGTCCGCAATAGTCGAACAGGTTCGCGCGCTTGCCGCGTTTGCCGGCAAGGCCAAGCCGCTCCGACATGGGATCGACGATAAGCTCCTTGGTCTCGAAGATGATCCTGTGCTCGTTCGGATCGAACGCCACGATCCGCCTGATCGCGCGATCCGAATGCTCGATCCGGAACGGCCCCAGCGCGCCGGCGGGAAAAATCTCGAAGGTCTGGCCGTGAAACAGCGCCCCACCCGGATAATCCGGCTCGTCATCGAGATCGTATCCGAGGGCTTCAAGGCGCGTCTCAAGATCCTGTTCGGAGAACGTGCCGCCCACCTTCAGGCTCACGCTCAGGCGCGACAGGCTCGCCGGCAGCGGCAGTCGCTCCATCACGGCTTCCGCCGTCGAGACGAGAAAGAGCGGCTTCTTGGATTTTGCAAGGCGCCTGAGAACGGAAGCTCTGCGCCCCGCCAGCTCGTGCGACGGCTCGAGCTGATCGAACGGCAGAGTGTTCAAGCGCGGAAATACCAGCACCTCACAGGAGGGGTCGAGCGCGTGAATGACACTGCCGAGCCGCTCCGCCCTGTTCTCGCTCTCGGCGAGAAAAACGATGCCGCTGCGTCCGGACTGCGTCCATTGGGCAAGCAGATGGAGTGCCAGCACGCCGAGCGGCGAAGAGGACGAGATCGCAGTGCGCTGCGCATCTTTGCTCTTCCTTGGCAGCGCCTTGCGTGGCGACGTCTTGTTCGCCGTTGTCTTGTTCGGTGACGTCTTGTGCGGTGACGCCTTCTTCGGCGGCGTCTTGGCCACCCGCGCCTTTTTGGTAAGCCTCACTTGAATCCGTTTCTGGTCGTAAGCCGTCGTCAACTGAACGCCAGCCGCCCTCATTCCGATTCGGCGACTTCTCGCCTTGCATATGGGATTTGCCCGATGAACGCACGCCTGGTGGCAACGTTCGGCGCGGCGCCGCGATCCCGACAATTTGGCTGTTGATCGAGCTCGGGCCGGAACTAGCGCGGCGCGAGATCTGCGTCTGTCGATGCGACGCTTGGCGCGATTGTAAACATTCTGCGCCCGGAGAGAAACGAAAAACCCCAGCGCTTGGAGCCACGCTGGGGCGTTTCGAGCAAAATGAACTGGTCAAGCAATGACGTCTTCATAGCAGCGATTTCACCCCGCGCTTGTGAACTGGTTCACATGTTGCGGCAAACAAACGACCCCGGTGAACCGAGGTCGCCAACCTTTGTGGGGAAGGTTTTCTCGCGGCCCGGGGGCTTTGGGGACTTAGGGATGGGCCGCGAGCCTGGATTCGACGCCTGCAGCGCCCAGTCGTTCCAAAGCCGCCGCTGGAGGTTCGCCCGCGCGGCCAATCGCGCCGGAACGGGGTACCGCGCTCCCCCGGTTTGAGCACGCCCCCGCCGCGCGCTAGGATGCCTTCTTTTACGGAGGCTCATTTGAAACCAATCTTTTTCATTGCCGCCATTGCACTGCTTGCGACGGCTCCCGCCCGCTCACAGCCGCTGGTCGATCCCAACAAGGTTGCTCCCGAATTCCGCGAGGCGGCCGAGAAGCGCCGGGCCGAGCAGTTGCGCCAGCGCGAATGCGCGCTGAAGGCGGATCTCGAGAAAGTGCTGCCCAGGGATCGCACCGCCTTTCTCAACCAGTGCCTGGACACGATGGCGGCCAAGCAATAGCGGCTGACCGTTTTCTAACCGGCCTCTTCCGCCGCCGGCCGCGGCCGATGGCGCTTGCCCGCGCGATCCGCGAGCATCCGACCACGAAGGCATTCAAGCTTTCTTCAGACATTTGGGATCATCTGACGATCCATTTCCCAAAATCGTTGTTGTCCGCGCATGAGTTCAGTCCAGATTCAGTGCACGCGGTGCAAGAACGTGTTTCGCGATCGCGCCGGGCGGTTGCAGGACGGCTATTCCAGACAATGTCCGAGCTGCGAAGTGGTGCTGTTCTTCGCCGAGGATTCCCAGCATCCCTTCGTCAAGCGCGCGATGCGCGATGCGCGCAAGGTCCGCAAGGAGATGCGCGAGGCCGAGGCCGCGAAGCTGGTGGCGCCCGAACCGCAGGCGCAGCAGTCGAGGAGGTTCGCCGGACGAACACGATCGGCGGGACGCGAGGACTAGCTCACCGCCGCCTCTGCTTCCTCGGAAACAGGCGGTCGCGGATATAGCGCGAGGTCGGCGTCAGACGGATGCCGCGCGGCTTCTGCCAGGCGGCGCGGTCGATCTCCTTCTTGTCGCCGATCGCCAGCCTGCCTTTAGCCGTCTTGGCAATGAAGATCGCGTCGCTCATCTTACGACCGGAGCGCTTGTTCCTCGCCGTCACTTCCTTCCAGAGGCTGATCCTGCCGAGCTTCAGCTTGGGCAGCTCCTCCCTGATCTCCCGCCGCAGGCAGTCCTTGTCGGACTCTCGCGCGCGCTTGCGGCCGCCCGGGAACATCCACAGGCCGTCCGACCGGCGTCTGACCAACAAGACCTTGCCGCGCCGGGCGGCTACCAGTTTGGAAGACTTCGCCATTGCTGCCGTCATTGAAACCAGAATCGTCCCGATCGTAACTTGTCTAGTCGAACAGACAAGTTCCCGGCACGTTTTGATCACAGGCCGCGATCCGTCTGGTCCTGGCGGCACGGCGGAAAGATCGCGCCGATCGAGGCAAGATCAGCCCTCGGCCGCTCCCGCCCGATCCTCGGTCCTGATCCAGGCCATCATCATCTCCCAGGCCACCGACAGGATGATCGGCCCGATGAACAGGCCGACGATGCCGTGGGCCAGCGTGCCGCCGATGACGCCGACGAAGATCACGATAGTGGGCGTGGTCAGGCCGCGCCCCATCACGAGCGGCTTCAACATGGTGTCGAGGAAGCCGACCACGACGAGAAACACGGTGAGCAGCAGCGCCGTGGTGACATCCTTGGCGGTCCAGATCCAGATGATGACAGGCAGCAGCACGAGGAAGGCGCCGATCTGCACGATCGAGAGCAGCAGCACGATGAAGGCGAGAAGGCCGGCGCTCGGCACCGCGGCGAGCTTGAAGCCGATGCCGGCGAGCAGCGCCTGCACGATCGCGACGCCGATCACCCCCTGCGCCACGGCGCGGATGGTCGCACCCGCGAGCGACAGGAAATGCTCGGTCTGCTCGGGCACGATGCGAAACAGGAAACCGCGGCTGGCCGCGACCAGCCGCGGCCCATGTGGAAACAAAAAGCCGGCCACGAACACCGACACCAGGAACTGGAGCGTGCCGACGCCGGCATCGCCCGCGAGCGAAAGCAGCGGGCCCGCCAACGGCTGGAGATACGGCGCCACCTCGCGTACCACCGCGCGGACGTTGGTGTAGGCCTGGTCCCAGAGTTCGTAGAGCAAGGGGCCGACCAGCGGCCACGATTTGAGCTGCTCGGGCGCGGCCTGAAGCGCCAGATCGCCGGTGCCGAGCTGATGCGCCAACTCACGCACGCCGTCCACCGCGCTGATGCCCAGCCAGGTGGCCGGGCCAATGACGATACCGAGCGTGATCAGGGTCAGGATCACTGCTGCGGTCTTGGGCCGGCCGCCGAGGATTTTTGCGACCCAGCTGAAGGCCGGATAGAACGCGACCGCGAGCACGCCGCTCCAGGCCAGGATCGGCACGAACGGGCGGATGATCAGGAAGGTCCAGATGATCAGCAGGGCGAGCAGGCCGAGCCGGATCACGAGCTGGATGACATCCTCTCCCGTCAGGAGCTGACGGAGACTTTTCACGGGCACTGCTTTCCTTGCGGCATGAACGCAACTTCCGGTGCTTGCGAGGTCCAGCCGTTATTGCCAGCAACGCATCCGGCGTCAAGGCGACTGGAACTGCTCGGGGCCACGATTAGGAACACATCGGGGCCATCCCGCATTCGAAAGGCGATGACAGACCCTCCCGGAGAATCCGATGCACGCGCGGGAATGCACCGCGGCATCCGCTATTCCCTGAGGCCGAACGCCGCGCCGGGCTATTGGCAATACGCCTATGCGATCGGCGCCAGGGTCCGCTCCGGACGGGTGCAAGGCAGGCTGCGGCAGCTCGCGGTCAGGCGGGTGCAGATGCGCATCGACCGGGACATGCGAAGCGACAGCTGATCCGGCTGCGAGGTCGCGCCGATCTCGCATGGCCCGCGACGGCGGCCGGGCGTGGCTAACGCCCGTTAACCGGATTTCCCTGCCCTGGTTTACGCCACTGCAAATGCCCATGACTACCGTGGGTCGAGGTCAACAAAAAGCATTCCGTCAAATGGCCAACAGCATCTGGACGATCGAAGAATTCACCTGTGCGGGTTGCGGCATGAACTACACCGCGACCAGGGAAAAGCACAGCGAAGCCCACACCGGCAGCTTCAAATGCAGCATCTGCAGCGGCGTGGTGCACGCCTGGTCCGGCAAGCACCATTTTTTCGGCTGGCAGGCGGTGAAGACACGGCCGCCCGTGTTCGGCAGGCGCTGGGCCGACGTCGAGTGGTAGGCAGTCCACGGCGCTGTGATTGCGCCGCGCCGGTCATCCTGGACGGACCGGGATCGGCCGAATTGCACCGGAACCGTTTGGACTCCGTTCACCGATCGCCGCTAGATCAGGGACGGATCCTCCGCGCCGAACAGCAGACATGGCCGATCTCAACGCCGTCCTTACCAGGCTCAACGACCGCCTGCTCCGCCTCGAGGGCGAGCTGTTCGTGCTGCGCTCGCTGGCGCGCGCGACGCTGACGGCGGGCGACGACCATGCGGCGCGGATGCGCAAGCTGGTCGAAGCCGCAAAGATCGCGCTCGACGACGAGGCCAAGCGCCCCCTCGACAAGCCGACACGCAAATATGTCGATGCAGCCACCGCGCTGGTGGAGGAATTGCTGGTCGAGCCGACCCCGGCTCGGCCGCTGTTCACGGTGATCGACGGCGGCCGGCGCGACTGAGCGCGCCCGCCTCAGCTCGGCGATCGATTACCGCCCGTACATGCCGGGCGCGCGTGCGCCGTTCGGAAAGCACTGTCCGCGCGAATAGTTGTAATCGTAGCCGTGCGGACAGAGGCCGCCGCCGCGTTGGCGTCCGTAGTATTCGTGCGGCCCGGGATTCCGCGTGTAGACACCCGGCGCATGATAATCGTTGGGGTAGCAGCGGCCGTTCGAGTGGTTGAAATCATAGCCGTCCGGGCATCGTCCGCCCGGAGCAGCCCTGAACTGAACTTGCTCCACCATGGGCTCCGGCGATGCCGCAGGCACGGTTGCAAAGGCAAGCAGGCCGGCCAGCGCAAGCTCGATCATGACGTCTCCTCCAAATCACGGGGACAAGCCTAGCAGGATTCGTGTCCCACGAAACAACCCGGGGATTGAGACATGGCCGGCCTGAACCATGCATGAACCGGCCTCCGGCTGCGACGATGCGTCGTCCCCACGCCACGCGAGAGCCCGCCTCGCCGCCCCCGCTAGACCGGGCTGGAATTTTCCGCCTTGAGCCGGCTGAGGCCGGCCTCGATGATCGCGATCTCCTCGTCGATCTGGCCGATCGGCAGGCTGAAATCATAGCCGGACCTGCTCTTCAGATCGACCGCGAGCCGCTGCCTGTGCATCATCAGCTCGTCGAGCCCGCGCCGGTTCTTCAGCCGCACATAGCTGTCGACGATCTGCTCAATTGCGCTCGGCATGAAATCTGTCCCGGCGAAAAAGGCCCGCGCGGCGCACAAAGGCCGGCGGGACATTTTCGGTGTCGCGGTACGCAATACAAATCCGCGACGGATTCGTCGATACGCCAGGCTGGTTGAGATCGTGTTACCATTCGATGATTTCGTGATGGGTGGCACGAAAAGGCCGCTGGCGAATACGCCAGCGGCCAAAGCCGGGTTCGAAAACGGATGCGGGTTGAAATGTCGCCAGCCCCGGTGGGCGCATGTCTAGCAGCCGGCCGCGAATACCTCTGTTAAAAACCAAACACAGGAACCGGTTTTATCGCCTCCTTGCCGGCCTGTCGTGGCCGCGCGGCAACGCTAGTCCGTGACGCAGAAATAGGTGCGCGGATATCTGCGATAGGCGCCGTAGCGATAATACGGCCGGTAGGCATAGCCGCGATAGAGCGCCGGCGGCTCCTCACCGTAATAGGCACCGTGATAGAAGTTGGTGACCGTCCCTCCGGCGCAACGATAGGCGTCCCAGGTCGGCCCCACGAACGGCGCGACCCCGGTCTCCGGCGGCACGGCAGGGTACGGCCCGCCGGCATGAGCCGGAGGGGCTACGATCAGTGTCGCGAAAAGGAAAAGCCAGGCGCCTCGCATGCACTCGCTCCCGAGCCGTGCAATGCAGGTATGGAGCACTGGAACGGCCGCCTGCGCAATCGCGAAATGCGTCGCGTCCCGCGCCGGCACATTGTTGATAACCGGCGCAAACGCTGCGCGGGTGGTGACAGGGCGTCCGGACGTGTTATCGGGGGATGACGCAGTTGCGAGACCGGATCGGACACCCATGCGCATTACCCTCGTCGGCTCCCGCCATTTCGGCGTGACCACCCTGAACATGCTCCGGGAGCACGGCGTCTCGGTCGTCCGGGTCGTCGTCGCCGATGCCGAGGATCGGCTCGCCGCGACCGCCAAGGCGGCCGGCATCGACGTCGCGGTCCAGGCCAATCCGAAGCTGGTGGTGGCCTCCGAGATTGCCCCCGATACCGACCTGATCATCACGGCGCACAGCCACGCCCGGATCGGCAGGGACGCGCTCGCCGCCGCCAAGTTCGGCGGGATCGGCTATCACCCCTCGCTGCTGCCACGCCATCGCGGCAAGGCCGCCGTGGAATGGACCATCAAGGAAGGCGATCCGATTGCCGGCGGCACGATCTATCATCTCGCCGACCGCATGGACGCCGGCGCCATCGCCGCCCAGGACTGGTGCTTCGTCAGGAAGGGCGAGACCGCCCGCGAACTCTGGGAGCGCGCGCTCGCTCCGCTCGGCCTCAAATTGCTGGCCGACGTGATCGATTATGCCAAGGTCCACAAGGCGCTGCCGTCCAAGACTCAGGACGAGCAATTCGCGACTTCTGCACCGAGTCTGTCCTGACGTTTACCCTTAACGTGAGGGGGCCTTGATTCCGCTTAGAAAATCGGAACCGGGAACGCAAATAAACCATTGTTTCCACAGGAACAATTTTCGATTTGGCATTGCAACAAATTTCCGTCACATTTCGTCCGAATAAGCGTCAGCATATCAGACAAATTCAAGGACGGAATTCATGCGTTTTGGTCGCATCGCGGCGTTCTGTGCCGCTTCAGTTTTGACCGGCACCCTCGCCGCTCCCGCCCTCGCCCAGAGCCCCTATGACGGCAACTGGCAGGTCGTCATCGTCACCAAGAGCGGCACCTGCGAGCCGACCGCAAGCTCCATGCTGACAGTTGCCGACGGCAGGATCACCGCGCCCGGCGCTAACGTTTCCGGCACCATCGGTAGCGGGGGACTTGTGAAAGTTTCGATCAATGGTGCATATGCCAACGGTCAACTCAACGGCAACGCCGGATCGGGGAAGTGGAATGGAGCATCTGCAGGCATACCGTGCAGCGGGCGGTGGGAAGCATCGCGCCAGTAAACCAAGTGTGGCTCGCGCCCGGAAGCGGCGGCTGCTGATCGCGGCCGCCGTTTTGTTTGCGGCAGGGATCGCCAACTCTGAAAGCAAGGCCCAGTCCGGCCCGTTCGCCCCGATGGCAGGAAGCTGGAGCGGCGGCGGCGTCGTCACGCTGGACGACGGCTCGACCGAGCGGATCCGCTGCCGGGCCAAATACGCCCCGATCGGCCCGACCATGGAGATGTCGCTGACCTGTGCCAGCGATGCCTACAAGTTCAACCTCGGAGCCAATGTCAGGGCCGAGGGCAGCGCCATCACCGGCAGCTGGTCCGAGGCCAGCCGCAACATCTCCGGCTCGCTCCAGGGCCGCGGCGGCGGCGGGAACTTCGAAGTGGTCGCCTCCGCGGCCGGCTTCAATGCCAACATCGCGCTGAAGACGAGCGGCAACAAGCAGAACGTCTCGATCCGCGCGGACAGCCAGTTCCGCGGCGCCAATATCTCGCTGTCGAAATAAGACTGTAGAGTGACACGGCAATCGATCCGGCGCCCGCGCCGGATCGATTTTTTTATGCGTTCGGCACAAACGCCGTGACCTCGATCTCGACCTTGGCCCGCTCGTCCACGAGGCCGCCGATATAGAGCAGCGTCGAGGGCGGGAAATTGCGGCCGAGCGTCTCCTTCCAGGCTGCGCCGATACCCACGCTCGCGGCCTCGTATTCGCTGCGGCTGGTCAGATACCAGGTCAGGCGGACGATGTGCTCGGGGCCGGCACCGGCCTCGGCCAGAAGCTTGATGATCCGCTTCAGCGCGGCTCCGACCTGCACCGCCAGGTCGGGCGCGTAGCTACCCGTCTCGTCGCCGCCGGTCTGGCCGGCCAGAACCACCCAGCGACCAGGGCCCTCCGCCACAACGCCGTGAGAGAAGCCGCGCGGTTTTTTCCATTCGGCCGGCTGCAAGATCTGCATGAGCGGAGTTCTCCCATTTTTTGTCGTTGTTCGTTGATGCCTTAGCACGTCGCCCTGCATCGCTGCATCCGCAGATTTGGCCGTTGCAAACGGTGGCGATGTCGTCGATACCGGCCGTCCTTTCACATTCCAACCTCCAACACCCTGCCCCCAAACCCCTGCCCAATGAGCGCGACACCGTCCAAAACGATGGCTGCATTGTGGATGGCCGGCTGGCTGTCGCTGATGCTGGTCATGGCGGTTGCCGGGCGCGAGACCACGCGTGAGCTCAACGTCTTCCAGATCATGGAAGTGCGTTCGGTGATCGGTCTCACGCTGCTCCTGCCGCTCATCTACCGCGCCGGCGGCTTCAAGGCGGTCGCGACCAAACGCCTGCCGCAGCACCTTGCACGCAATGGGGTCCATTATTTCGCGCAGCTCGGCTGGTTCTACGCACTGACGCTGATCGGAATCGGCCAGGTCGTGGCGATCGAGTTCACCATGCCGATCTGGACTGCGGTGCTGGCCGCAACGTTCCTGTCTGAACGCATGACGGTCTGGAAGATCGCCGCCGTCGTGCTCGGCATCGTCGGCGTCGTCATGATCGTGCGGCCCGCCACCGGGGAGATCAATCCCGGCCAGCTGATCGCGCTCGGAGCCGCAATCGGCTTCAGCGTATCCATGATTCTGGCGAAATCGCTGACCCGAACCGAGAGCGCATTATCGATCCTGTTCTGGATGATCATCGTGCAGATGGTCGTGGGCCTGCTGCCGACGCTCTATGTGTGGACCTGGCCGTCAGCCTACCTTTGGGGATGGCTCTTCGTCATCGGTGTCTGCGGCACTTTCTCGCACTATTGCCTTGCCAGCGCGCTCCGATATGCCGACGCAACGATCGTGGTTCCCATGGACTTCCTCCGGGTTCCACTGACGGCGACGGTCGGCTGGCTGCTGTATTCCGAGCGGCTCGACGCCTGGACCGTGCTCGGTGCTGTGCTGATCCTGTGCGGCAATCTCCTGAATTTGAAGCCGGTCTCAGCGATTCCCGCCCGCGCGGGGTGAACCTCGCGCTGCCTCGCGCGACAAAACAAAGTGGGCGTGTGATTTGGATCACGTTGGGAAACATTCCCATCGTGCACATTCGGCCACACAGCAGCGGGTTGCATGCAACGGACCGCCGTTTCGGTGGCGCGAAGTCGGGCACTTCGTGTAGGTTCGTTGCCAATTCGTTGCTGCCTGCAATTCGATTCTGGGGATTTCAGAATGCGCTACCTCACCCTCCTCGCTTCGCTGATGTGCATGGCGCTGTCGGTCAGTGCCGCGAAGGCCGATCGCCGCGTCGCCTTCGTCGTCGGCAACGGCTCCTACAAGAACGTCGCACAATTGCCGAACCCGCCGATCGATGCCAAGGCGATGGCGTCGACGCTGCGCAATGTCGGCTTCGAGGTGATCGAAGGCTCCAATCTCAGCCGCGACCAGATGACGGAGAAGCTGCTCGACTTCGGGCGCAAGGCGCAGGGCTCCGACATCGCGCTGTTCTATTATGCCGGCCACGGCATCGCCGTCAGCGGCACCAATTACCTGCTGCCCGTCGACGCCGACATCAAGTCGGAGATGGACGTCAAGCTGGGCGCCGCCATCAACATCGACCTGACGCTCGAGCAGACCATGGGCGATGCCAAGGTCAAGCTCGTGTTCCTCGATGCCTGCCGCGACAATCCGTTCGCCGCCAAGATCAAGTCGAACTCCGCGACGCGCAGCGTCAACGTGCAGAGCGGTCTTGCCGAGATGAAATCCGGCGAAGGCACTCTCATCGCGTTCGCCACCGGCCCCGGCCAGACCGCGCTCGACGGTCAGGAGGGCAACAACAGCCCGTTCACCCGTGCGCTGATCGACAACATCACCAAGCCCGGCATCGAGATCCAGCAGGCGATGACGTCGGTGCGCGCCCAGGTCAATGAAGAGACCCGCAAGGGTCAGCTGCCCTGGGGCCACACCAACCTGACCGGCTCGGTCTATCTCAACCAGGCTCCGACAACCCAGGTCGCCAACGCGGCGCCGACCGCTTCTGGCATCGTGCCGGCGGCGAGCGGCAGCTCGGACGGCGTCGAGCTCGAATATTGGCGCTCGGTGAAAGAGTCCAACAAGCCGGAAGAGCTCAACGCCTATCTCGCCGCCTATCCCAACGGTCAGTTCAAGGCGCTGGCGCTGGCACGCCTTGCGGCCATCAAGAGCGGTCCCTCGACCGCGACGCGCACCCTCAACGCCGGCGTCGATCCTGCGACCTTCACCGACGAGGCCACCCAGCTCACCGAGGATCAGATCGGCCTCGACAAAACCCAGCGCCGCGACGTGCAGCGTCGTCTCACCGGGCTCGGCTTCGATACCAAGCAGACCGGCGTTTTCAGCGATGAGACCCGGACCGTGCTCAAGCGCTGGCAGGCCGCGCGCGGCTATCCCTCATCGGGTTACCTCAACAAGCACCAGCACAAGGCCCTGATCTCGGAGGTCCAGGCCGCCCCGCCGACCGCGAGCGACACCAGCCAGAAGGCGGCCCGCCGTGCCGCCGCGCCCGCAGGCAGCAGCGCACCGGCACCGGCTCCCCAGCGCAGCAATCCCGGCGATGCCGCCGGCGCGGCGTTCGTGGGTGGCGTCGTCGGTGGCATGATGGGCGGCATGTTCCGCCGCTGAGATGCGGTGAGGTTGAAAACACAAAAGCCCGGCTCGCGCCGGGCTTTTTCTATTGTGCGACGGTGTCGCAGCATGCTCCTCATTGCGAGGAGCTCTTGCGACGAAGCAATCCAGAATCTCTCTGCGGATACATTTCTGGATTGCTTCGCTGCGCTTGCAATGACGAGGTTGGCTACTTCCCCGCGGCCTTGCGCAGCGCCTCGTTGATGCGGTCCTGCCAGCCGGGGCCGCCCTCCTGGAAGAACTCCAGCACGTCCTGATCGATGCGTAGCGTCACCTGCTCCTTGATCCCCGGTGCCACGTTCGGCTTCGGCGGCGCCGCGGCGACCTTGGCCGTCACCTTCTTGAACGCCGCCTCGGCCTCTGTCCTGGCATCGCCGAGTGTGCGCGGCCGCCTCGGTGGTTGATCTGCCATGTCCTAGATTCCCTCAAACAGCGCTGTCGAAAGATACCGCTCGGAGAAGGACGGCACGATCGCCAGGATGGTCTTTCCCGCCGCTTCCGGCCGCTTGCCGATCTGGAGCGCGGCCGCGATCGCCGCGCCCGAGGAGATGCCGCCCGGAATCCCCTCGTGCCGCGCCAGCGCGCGCGAGGTCTCGATCGCCGTCGTCGAGTTGATTTTCACGATCTCGTCGATCACGGCGCGATCGAGGATGTCAGGGACGAAGCCGGCGCCGATGCCCTGGATCTTGTGCGGCGTATGCTGTCCGCCCGACAGCACCGGACTTTCCTCCGGCTCGACCGCGACGACGCGCAGTGAGGCCTTGCGTGGCTTGAGCACCTGGCCGACGCCGGTGATCGTGCCGCCGGTGCCAACGCCGGCCACGAAGAAATCGATATTGCCGCCGGTGTCGTTCCAGATTTCCTCTGCGGTGGTGCGACGGTGCACCTCGGGATTGGCGAGATTCTTGAACTGCTGCGGCATCACCGAGTTCGGCGTCGTCTTCAACAGCTCCTCGGCGGCGGCGATCGCGCCCTTCATGCCCTGCGCCGCGGGCGTCAGCACCAGCTCGGCACCGAGAAATGCCAGCATCTTGCGCCGCTCGATCGACATCGATTCCGGCATCACCAGCTTGAGCCGGTAGCCGCGCGAAGCCGCCACGAAGGCGAGCGCAATGCCGGTATTGCCGGAGGTCGGCTCGATCAGCACGGTGTCGGGCTTGACGATGCCCGCCTTCTCCATCGCGATGATCATGGCCGCGCCGATGCGGTCCTTCACGCTTGCGGCCGGATTGAAATATTCAAGTTTTGCCAAAATGGTCGCGTTCACGCCGTGCATGCCGGGCAGCCGGCGCAAGCGCACAGTCGGTGTATTGCCGAAGGCCTCGACAATCGAGTCATAGATCCGGCCGCGGCCGGGTTGGTGCGCTGCACCCGTGTTGGACGATGCGTCCATGATGAACTCCCTGTGACCACATTTGCGCTTCTTACGCGGCTCATGCGCAGTTACGGATAGCCTGCGACGACACGCAAGCGACAATTGCGGCACATGTTAAATACGCTGCATCGCAAAATCGCGTGAGCTTTAATTAGCAGAAAACCAACGCATTTGTGTTGCGACCTCGTCAACTGATTCTGCTTATGTTAGACTTAGGTCTCAAAGCAGGGAGGTCACACGATGTCAGCAGTTGCTGAAGTGATGCCGACCGTAGCGCTAAGGCGTGATCCGCGTTGCAGCGAATTGCCGACCTGTCCCGTCTGCGCCGATTCCATGGTCGCCGCCGAAGCATCCGCCTACATCTCGGACCACGTCATCAGCTATCTCTGGACCTGCGACAATTGCGGCTACGGCTTCGTCACCAAGCACGCCGTCAAGCAGCGGATCGTGTGCAATTGAGCTTGGACCGTTGACCTAGCGCGGGGCGATATCGCCCCTCGCCCAGTCCGCGCGCGTACGCTGGTAGAACTCGTCGAACCTTCCCTGCGCGATCGCGTCCCTGATGCCCTGCATCAGGAACTGGTAGTAAGCGATATTGATTTCGGACAGCAGCATCGCGCCCAGCGTCTCGCCCGCCTTGACGAGATGGTGCAGATAGGCGCGCGCGCAGTTGCGCGCCGACGGCCATGAGCTCTCCTCATCCAGCGGACGCGGATCGTCGGCGTGGCGCGCATTGCGCAAATTCACCTGGCCGAAGCGCGTGAAGGCGACACCGTGCCGGCCATTGCGCGTCGGCATCACGCAATCGAACATGTCGATGCCGCGCTTGACGGCTTCGAGGATGTCGTCGGGCGTCCCGACGCCCATCAGATAGCGCGGGCGCTCTTTCGGCAGCAATGGTGCGGTCTCGTCGATCATCGCCAGCATCACCGCCTGCGGCTCGCCGACGGCAAGGCCACCGATTGCATAGCCGTGGAAACCGGTCGCGACGAGACCTCGCGCGCTCTCGTGGCGAAGCTGCGGGATGTCGCCGCCCTGCACGATGCCGAACAGCATATAGCCGTCGGGGGCGCTCTCGAAGGCGCGCTTGCTTCGCTCGGCCCAGCGCAGCGACAATTGCATCGCGCGCTCGATGTCGGCGCGCTCGGCCGGCAGCCGCACGCATTCGTCCATCTGCATGGCGATATCGGAGCCGAGCAAGCGCTGCACCTCGATCGAGCGCTCCGGCGACAGCTCGACCTTGGCACCGTCGATATGCGAGCGGAAGGTGACGGCGTTCTCGGTGACCTTTCGCAAGTCCGACAGCGACATCACCTGGAAACCGCCGGAATCCGTCAGCATCGGCCCGTTCCAGCCGGTGAACCGCTGCAGGCCGCCGAGGCCGGCGATCCGCTCGGCGCTCGGACGCAGCATCAGGTGATAGGTGTTGCCAAGCACGATGTCGGCGCCGGCATCGCGCACCTCGCGCCAGTGCATGCCCTTCATGGCGCCGGCGGTGCCGACCGGCATGAAGGCGGGCGTGCGCACCACGCCGTGAGGCGTGGTCAGGCGCCCGGTCCGCGCGGCGCCATCAGTGCCGAGCAATTCAAAGTGATTGGGAAGATCGTTGTCGGGATTCATGGCGGTGCTTATTGCGTGTCGGAGAAGGCCGATCAACCCGCCACGCGGCAGCCGGCGGGTGCTTCAGACTGGGACACGGTGGATTTTAGCGCCACCGCCCTTGTTAAACAAAACGATACAGTGTAGTTTTATCCTGGGGGCTGGACGAGAATGCCGCGGCAAATCTGCCGGCGGCAGTAAATGCGTGATCGCCAGCCACCGACAATGCCCTTCGCTTCCTGTTCGACTGATGTCGCCGGCCGCCCGCATGACTGGATCAGGCAGACAGGCGGCCGCCTGGCCGGATTTCTGCTCCTGGCGTGCAGCCTGGTGCTCGGCGCCTGTACCTCGCTGCCCCGCACGCCTTATACGGCCGCAGAAGCCAGCACCTCGCGCGTGCTCGAGATCGACGGCCTCAGGCGCTACGCCGACGAGCCCATCACGAAATTCAGCTTCGAGAAGGACACCAGCACCGCGACGAAGTCCTATCTGGCGCTCTCCGGCGGCGGCGCCGACGGCGCCTACGGCGTCGGCGTGCTCAACGGCTGGACCGCGGCCAGAACCCGCCCCACCTTCTCCGTCGTCTCGGGCGTGAGCACGGGCGGCCTGATCGCGCCGTTTGCGTTTCTGGGCTCGCAATACGACGACACGCTGAAGGAGGTCTATACCAGCGGCATCGCCGAGACCCTGTTGAATGATCCCAGCATCATGCGCGTGCTGTTCGGATCCGGCCTGTTCGGCAACACGAGGCTGCGCGAGCTCGTCGCCCGCTATGTCGGGCCGGAGATCATGGCGCAAGTCGCGCGCGAGAATGCCAAGGGCCGGAAGCTTCTGGTGGTGACGACCGATCTCGATACCCAGCGCACCGCGATCTGGGACATGGGCAAGATCGCCGCGGTCGGCACACCCGAGGCGCTCAAACTGTTTCGCGACGTGATGGCGGCCTCCGCCAGCATTCCCCTGGTATTTCCGCCGATCATGATCGACGCCGAGGGCCAGGGCCGCAAGTTTCAGGAGATGCATGTCGACGGCGGCGTGACCGCGCCGGTGCTGACGCTGCCGGAAGCCCTGCTGTTCCAGGGCAACCGTCTGCCGGGCAACGCGAAGATGGACATCTACATCCTCGTCAACAAGAAGATCGAACGCAATTTCGAGCTGGTCTCCAATGGCACCATCGATGTCGCCTCGCGCAGCCTGTCGGCGATCACCCAGTCGCAGACGCGCTCGATCATCTTCTCGACCTATGATTTCGCCAAGCGCAACCGCCTCGGCTTCCACCTCTCCTACATCGCGCGCGAGTATCCGGCGCCGCCGTCGGAAGGGTTCGACACCGGCTATATGCGGGCGCTCTATCAATACGGTTATGACAAGGCCGCTGCCGGTCAGGCCTGGAGCTCGACAGTGCCGTGAGACGGAACGAGGCCCTGCCGAAACCGTTGACGATGCGGCCAATCCGGCCAGATTCGCGATGACGCCTCCGCTCCTGCGCGATATAGAGCGAATGACGACTGTCAGAAACGCGCAGGAATCACTGGGCATGGGATTGACTGCGACCAGGACGAGACCGGCAGGGCCGCGGCGCGAAGTGCCGAAATCCCGCGGCGGCCGGCCGACGAAAACCGCCGCCATCGAGCGCGACCTGCGGCTGATCGAGGTCGCCACCCGCCTGTTCCTGGACCGCGGCTTCGACGCCACCTCGCTGGACGCGGTCGCGGAAGCGGCCCGGGTCAGCAAGCCCACCGTCTATTCCCGCTACGGCGACAAGCGCGGCCTGTTTGCCGCCGTGCTGAGACGCGAGATCGCGCGCTGGCTTGCCCCATTGTCGGCCGCCGCCGAGACGCAGCTCTCCAGCGCCTCCGACATCTCGGTCGAGCAGCGGCTGGTCGAGATCGGGCGCGAGATGCTGACATTCACCTGCGGACCCGACGCTGTCGCCTTCAGCCGCATGATGACGTCACAGGCCATCAACTTCCCCGACGTCGCCAAGCTCGGCAAGGAGGAAGGCTGGATGAAAGCCGTCGCCACCACGGCACGTTTCTTCGACCGTCTGGTGGCGCAAGGCGCGCTCGACATCGAGGACACCACAATTGCCGCCGAGGTGTTTCTCGACGTGGTCGTCGGTCACACCCACCGCATGGCGACGTTCGGGACTGCGCTCGAATTGAAGGCCGCCGAAAAGCGGATGCGCACCGCCATCAAGCTGTTCCTCGCCGGGGCGCTAGGACCTGCCGACCGCGTCCAAAGCACCACCAAAGCCTCGTCGCGGCGACGCCCCCCGCGCTGACAATTCCGTGAGATTGCGCGCTTTCCCCATGGGAAACCGCCCGCGCCGTTGACCAAAATAAAACGATACGGTATGGTTTAGTTATAAGCGATACGGACCGCTTTTTTCCCCAGCCCCAAAAGTGGCCCGTACCGCTGAGATCGCCGTGCCGGGTACAGCCCGGTGCGGCGCTCCGCGGCCGGCCGATGCCCAAGGCCGGCCGCGAATTCTTTACGATCATCCGGCACACTCGCTGGCCGAGGGTTTCGAGCATGACGACAGCCAAACGATGGACCTCGCGATTGCTTGTGATCGCCTTGCCTGCGCTGCTCATCGTCGCGCCTGCGCGGGCGATCGTGACCGCGGGTACGCCGACCGCCCTTCACAGCGACACAGATGGTGATGCCGAGGCCGACCGCCAAGCCGTCAGCCGTGAGATCGAGCGTTTCCGCAGCTCGTCGATCTCGATCAGCCAGGCCATGTCGATCGCCGAAGCCCGGCACGCCGGCGCCACCACGGCGGATGTGAGTTTCGACGGGGCCACCCGCGTGCCGGTGTATCGGGTGAAGACCCTGCACAACGACCGGATCTGGCGCCACACCATCAATGCCACGACCGGCGAGCTCGTCGGCGGCGAAGCCGCCCTCCCCCTCACTGAGCTCGACCACGAGGATCGCGACAACCTCGCAGCGCTCGGTGCGATCAGGCACCGCCTCGCCGATGCCGTGCGCGTCGCCGAACGCGCCGCCTCGGGCAAGGCGATCAGCGGCGGGCTGGTGCGCGAACGTGGCCGGCTGAACTTTTCGATCGTCGTCGTCAGCGGCGACGACCTCAAGGAGGTCACCCTCGAGCCGCCGGGCGCCAGGGCGAAATAGCGGGAGTCCGGCCCCGGGCATCGACCGGGGTGAAAAGCCATTGACGGGCGCAAAACTCTCCCGCATAAGTCGCCACCATGTTCACGACCACCAAACGCACGACCAAAACCACCACGGCCTCAGGGGCCCGGGGAGGCGTGCGCGCGTAGTCGTCGACTAAAACGCATCAGCTCTACGGCAAGCCCCGCCCTCGTTGGTCCGGGGCTTTTTTGTTGTCTCATTCGCAAATTCAATGGAGGACAAAGTGAGTAACGATCCCGTCGTCGCGATTGTCGGCGTCACCGGTGCGGTGGGCGCCGAATTCATCGCCACCATGGACAAGCGCGGCTTTCGCGTCGGCAAGCTCAAGGCGCTGGCCAGTGCCCGCTCGGCCGGCAAGACGGTGTCGTTCCGCGGCCAGCCGGTCGTGATCGAGGAGCTCACCGAGCGCTCCTTCGAAGGCGTCGATATCGCCCTGTTCTCCGCCGGCGGCAGCATCTCCAAGAAGTATGCGCCGATCGCGGTGAAGTCCGGCGCGGTCGTGGTCGACAATTCCTCCGCCTTCCGCATGGACCCGAACGTGCCGCTGGTGATCCCCGAGATCAACGCGAACCGCATCCGCGACCACAAGGGCATCATTGCCAACCCGAACTGCGCGGCGATTACCGCACTGGTGCCGCTGTGGCCGATCCACCAGAAGAACCGCATCAAGCGCGTGATCATCTCGACCTACCAGGCCGCTTCCGGCGCCGGCGCCGCCGCGATGGAAGAACTGGTCGAATCCACCCGCGCCAATCTCAACGGGCAGGTCTATACGCCGAAGGTGATGCCGCACCCCTACGCCTTCAATCTCTTCAACCACAACACCGCCGTCGACCCTGACACCGGCTACAACGACGAAGAGACCAAGGTCATCAAGGAGACCCGCAAGATCTTCGAGGACGAGACCATCGCGATTGGCGTCACCTGCGTGCGCGTGCCGGTGCTCCGCGCCCATTGCGAGGCCATCACCTTCGAATGCGAGAAGGAGATCACCGAGGACCAGGTCCGCGCCATCATGGCCCGGGCGCCCGGCGTGAAGGTCGTCGACGATCGCGCCAAGAACTACTTCCCGATGCCGATCGATGCCTCGGGCCAGGACGACGTCCTGGTCGGCCGCATCCGCAAGGATCTCAGCGATCCCTCCGGGCATTCGATCTCGATGTTCGTGGCGGCGGATCAGTTGCTCAAGGGCGCAGCGTTGAATGCGGTTCAGATCGCGGAGCTGTTGCCGCAGCGGGTGATGGCGTAACCGGCGCCGTAGGAACAGGTATCGTAGGGTGGGCAAAGGCGCGCAAGCGCCGTGCCCACCACTCTTCCCTATTCAAGAAAGACGTGGGCACGCTTCGCTTTGCCACCCTACAGCGCCGGCGCTTAGCCGCGCGACCTGAAGAGCAAGCACGCATCGCCATACGAATAAAACCGGTACCCGCTCGCAATCGCATGAGCATACGCCGCCTTCATCGTCTCCAGCCCCGAAAACGCCGACACCAGCATGAACAGCGTCGACTTCGGCAAATGGAAATTCGTCATCAAAATATCGACCGCGCGGAAGCGATAGCCGGGCGTGATGAAGATCGAGGTCTCGGCCGCGAAGGGCTGGATGGTGCCGTCTTCGCTCGCCGCGCTCTCGAGCAAGCGCAATGACGTGGTGCCGACGGCGATGATGCGGCCACCATTTTTCCGCGCGCTGTTGAGCCGTTCCGCCGTCTCGGCCGAGATCGTGCCCCACTCGGCATGCATCTTGTGGCCTTCGGTGTCCTCTACCTTCACCGGCAGGAACGTACCTGCCCCGACATGCAGCGTGACCTGGTTGATGCCGACGCCACGCGCGCGCAGCGCCTGCTCCAGCGCCGGGGTGAAATGCAATCCAGCGGTCGGCGCGGCGACCGCGCCTTCGTTCACGGCGAACATGGTCTGGTAGTCGGCGAGGTCCTGATCGTCGGGCGTGCGCTTGGAGGCGATGTAGGGCGGCAGCGGTGGGCTGCCGAGGTCGGCGATGGCCTGATCCAGCGTCGGGCCGTGGAACGAGAACGACAGCGTCACCTCGCCCTCGAGGCCCTTGGCCTCGACCTCGGCATCGAGATGGCCGAGCAGGCAGACCTTGCCTTCATTGCCGAAGCGGATGCGGTCGCCAGCTGTGAGCTTCTTCGCGGGCTTCACCAGCGCCTGCCAGTGCGAGCCGTCGAGCCGCTTGATCAGGGTCGCCTCGATCTTCGGCTCGGTCTCGCGGCCGATGCGGCGGCCCTTCAATTGCGCCGCGATCACCTTGGTGTCGTTGACGACGAGCTGGTCGCCCGGCTTCAGCCATTGTGCGAGGTCGCCGATGGTCTGGTCGCGCAGCGCGCCGTTCTCGACGACCAGCATCTTCGCGGAGTCGCGCGGGCTCGCCGGGCGCAACGCGATGCGCTCGGCGGGCAGGTCGAAATCGAACAGATCGGTGCGCATGTGGTGCCGGGCGCGACGGAGCCAGACCCTCATGGTGAGGAGGCGCGTAGCGCCGTCTCGAACCATGAAGGCCGAACTGCAGCAGGGTGGCCTTCATCCTTCGAGACGCGCGTTCCGCGCTCCTCAGGATGAGGGGCGACGCTTACTCAGCGTCCGCGGCCATCCGCGCCTTGACGATCTTGTCGGGGTTCTGCACCGGCTCGCCGCGCTTGATCTTGTCGACGTTCTCCATGCCTTCGGTGACCTTGCCCCACACCGTGTACTGGTTGTCGAGGAAGCGGGCGTCGTCGAAGCAGATGAAGAACTGGCTATCGCCGGAATCCGGGCTCGCGGCGCGCGCCATCGAGGTGGTGCCGCGCACATGCGGCTCCTTGTTGAACTCGGCCTTGAGCTTCTTGCCCGAGCCGCCGGTGCCGGTGCCCTGCGGGCAGCCGGTCTGCGCCATGAAGCCGTCGATCACGCGGTGGAACACGATGCCGTCGTAGAAGCCCTCCCGGACCAGTTCCTTGATGCGCGCGACATGGCCGGGCGCGAGGTCGGGCCGCATCTCGATGGTGACCGGGCCCTGGGTGGTCTCGAGGATCAGGGTGTTTTCGGTGGCGCTCATGCTCGTCTCTCTTGAGTTGGAGGTGAAGTCTTGTCAGGCGTTTTGCGGCTGCGGAACTGGATCGCGAATGGACGTCCCGCGGCGGCGCCGGCCATTGCCTCGGTAAATGGCATCGGCGTGCAGCGTTGCAACGCCTCCATCACCGCGATCCGGTATTGCAGCCGGTCATTGTCGGAGGCCTCCGTGGATTCATAGGAGATCCTCGGATGGCCCAGAATGTCGCCGGACCGGTTAAAGCTCACGACGACGGTGATGTCGAGTGGGCGGGCCTTGGCGGCCGGCGGCGGTTTCCAGCAGGTGCGCAGATGCCTGAAGATATCCTGGATGGTATTGACCTGCCTATCCTCGGCGGCAGCACTGGACACGCCGAGCAACAGCACCACAGCCAGGAGCTTGTCGCCACAGCGCGCCATCGCCGTCTCCTATTTGATGTCGGAGGCGACCTGCACCTTCACCATCTTGTCGGGATCGGTCACGGCGCCGCCGGCCGAGCCGGGAGGAGCCTTCTTCAGCTTGTCGACGACGTCCATGCCCTGCACGACCTCGCCGATCACGGTGTACTGGTTATCGAGGCTGCCGCCGTCGGCGAACATGATGAAGAACTGCGAGTTGGCGCTGTCGACGCTGTCGCCGCGCCGGGCCATGCCGACGATGCCGCGGGCGAAATGCACCTTGGAGAATTCCTGCTTCAGGTTCGGATATTTCGAGCCGCCGGTGCCGTTGAAGTTCTGGCCGTCGCCGGTCTGCGCCATGAAGCCGTCCATGACGCGATGGAACGGCACGTTGTTGTAATAGCCCTCGCGCGCGAGCTGCTTGATGCGCTCGGCATGCTGGGGCGCGATATCGGTGCGCAGCTTGATGACGATGCGGCCCTTGGTGGTGTCGATGACGATGGCGTTGGCCTTGTCGAGGTTGGCCGGCAATTGCTGCGCCGCCGCCGGCACCGCGAACAGAAGCGCGGCAAGAACTGCGAGAATTCGGATCATGACAACTCCGGATCAGAGAGAAAAAGGAAGCGCGCCGTTATGCGGCGAATTTTGCCTTGAGCTGGGCCACGACCTGCGGCGGGACGAAGGCCGAGACGTCCCCGCCCATGCCGGCGATCTGCCGCACCAAAGTGGCGGTGATCGGGCGAACCATGGGGGAGGCCGGCAGGAAGACCGTGTGCACCTCCGGCGCCATCGCTTCGTTCATGCCGGCGAGCTGCATCTCGTAGTCGAGATCGCTGCCGTCACGCAGGCCCCGAATCATGATCGTCGCACCGTGCTTGCGCGCCGCCGTGACCGACAAATCATCAAACGTCACAGCTTCGAGCACGCAACCAGCCTTGGCGGCCAGCGGCCCGCAGACGTCATGGAGCATCTGCAGCCGCTCCTCGGTCGAGAACAGCGGCTTCTTGCCGGGGTGGACCCCGATCGCGACCACGAGCCGGTCGCACAGGGAAACGCTGTGCCGGACCACGTCCAGATGGCCGTTGGTGATGGGGTCGAAGGAACCGGGATAGAAGGCAATGCGCGGCATGGCCCCCTCCTACCGCGCCCGGCCCGGCCCGGCAAGCCGGGCCGGTTCCCCAGCCGTCTCCGGCGAAATATCCCGCCGGCCGTGTCGGCGATGGCCGGTTTGTTTCGTCCTGAGAGCGACCACGAAACAAAGCGGCGCGGACACGAAACCATTTCCCGTGCCGGCGAAGACGTCCGGAAACTGGCCATGGTTACTAATCCGGCCAACGAATGACGGGCCGCACACTGGGCGTAGGCGGCCGCATCACAGGGGACTGTCAAATGATCAAGGCTCTTTCAGCGATCGCTCTGTCTGCGTGTGTCGCCGCCGCCCTTACCCTCCTGCCCGGCTTTGCCCCGAGCGTCGAGGCCAGCGTGCCGCAGCCGCTGGCCAAGAGCGACCGGCTCGATATCCGCGCCATCGGCAAGGACTGCTCGCAGCAGGCCTGGCCGAATTTCGAGGCCTCCTGCCTGCGCAAGGCCGGCACCAAGGCGAATGTCCGCGAGGCTCGCCTCGTGACCGCCAACCGCACCCCGTAGGCTGGCCTGTCAGCTTCACGTCACATAATCCCGATGGAGTTTTGCGACGTCTCGTCGCAGACTGGTTTGCTCGCGCCCGCCGGAATGGCCCGTCGGGCGCGATCCCATCGGGGGGTTGCCATTGTCCAGTACGCCCGCTGTCGCTTCCGGCCACCATCCTGATCCGCTACCGCTTGCCATGACCATGGGCGCCCTCGGGGTGGTCTATGGCGATATCGGTACCAGCCCGCTCTATGCCCTGAAGGAAGCCGCCAAGGCGGCTGCCCATGGCGGCACACTCAGTCACGACGCTGTCCTGGGGATTGCCTCGCTGATCCTCTGGGCCCTGCTGCTGATCATCTCGCTGAAATATGCGCTGCTGATCCTTCGCGCGGACAATCGCGGCGAAGGCGGCATCGTGGCGCTGCTGGCGCTGCTCCATGCCCGCCACGCCCAGCCAGGCACATGGCGCGCCCACCTCCTGGTGGTCGGGCTCGTCGGCGCTGCGCTGCTCTATGGCGACGGCGCGATCACGCCGGCCATCTCGGTGCTCTCGGCCATCGAGGGCCTCAAGGTCGACGCCCCCTCGCTTGCGCCGGCCGTGGTGCCCGTGACCGTCGCCATCCTGATCGGCCTGTTCATGATGCAGAAGCAGGGCACCGGCTTCATCGGCCGCATCTTCGGGCCGGTGATGCTGGCCTGGTTCGTCGTGCTCGCGGCGCTCGGCATCCACGGCATCGTCAAGGCGCCGGCGGTGCTGGTGGCGCTCAGCCCGCTCTACGCCTTCGACTTCCTGATCCACCAGGATTTCCACATCTCGTTCGGAATTCTCGGCGCGGCCTTTCTCGCGGTGACCGGCGGCGAGGCCATGTATGCCGACATGGGACATTTCGGCCGCCTGCCGATCCGCCTCGCCTGGTTCGCCATCTGCCTGCCCGCGCTGGTGCTGAACTATTTCGGCCAGGCCGCGCTCTTGATCACCGATCCCGCGATGATCGAGAACCCCTTCTTCCAGCTCTGCCCCGACGCCCTGCACTATCTGCTGGTCGCATTCTCGACGGTCGCGACCGTGATCGCCTCGCAGGCGATCATCTCCGGCGTGTTCTCGCTGACCCAGCAGTCGATCCAGCTCGGCTTCCTGCCGCGCATGCTGATCCGTCACACCACGAGCGACGCGATCGGCCAGATCTACGTGCCCCTGGTGAACTGGCTGCTTGCGGCTGCGACGCTCGGGGCGGTCCTGAGCTTCGGCACGTCGGACGCGCTTGCCGGCGCCTACGGCATCGCGGTGTCGCTGCTGATGGCGATCACGACGCTGCTCGCCGCGCTGGTCGCGATCCAGTGGGGCTATTCGCCCTGGCTGGTGGTGGCCGTGAACGGCGCCTTCTTCGTCATCGACGTGATCTTCTTCTCGGCCAACTCGATCAAGCTGTTCGAGGGCGGCTGGTTTCCGCTGCTGCTCGCCGGCCTCGTCGCCTTCCTGATGCTGACCTGGCGCGCCGGCGTGAAGCTGGTCGAGGCCGCGAGGGGCCGGCTGCGGCAGCCCGAGGAAGATCTGATCGAGACCGCCGTGAACAAGTGCAGCGCAAGGCTGCCCGGCACCGCCGTGTTCCTGGCCTCCGCACCGCGCGGCGTGCCGCTCGCGCTCACCCAGTTCGTCAGGCACAACCGCGTGCTGCACGAACGCGTGCTGCTGGTCACCGTGCTGATCGAGGAGCTGCCGCACATCGCGGACGAAGAACGCGGCGAGGTGATCGAGATCATTCCCGGCATCACCCGCGTGATCCTGCATTACGGCTTCATGCAGAACCCGACGATCTATGAAGGCTTGAATCTCGTCTGCCGCCAGAGCAAGCTGCCCGGCATCGACCTCTCCGACATCACCTATTATGTCGGCCGCGAGACCATCATTCCCAGCGAGGACATTCCGGGCATGTGGGTCTGGCGCGAAGGCGTGTTCGCCTTCCTCCAGCGCAACGCCGAACGCTCTGCCGCGTTCTTCGGCGTGCCGACCAAGCAGGTGGTGGAGTTCGGCACGGAGCTGGAGATTTAGCGAGCTTCGTAGTCCGGATGGAGCAAACCGCAATCCGGGATTTTCGCCAGGCGTGAGAGCCCCGGATTTCGCTTTCGTTCCATCCGGGCCACAGGGAGTGACTTATCACTCCCCGCTCGACTCCCCGTTCGCTCCGTTCCCGCTCTCCGCCTCTTCCGTGATGTGCTCGACCGAGACGACATGCTCGTCCTCGGCGGTGTCGAACACGATCACGCCTTGCGTCGAGCGGCCGGCGATGCGGATGCCTTCGACCGGGCAGCGGATCAGCTGGCCCTTGTCGGTGACCAGCATGATCTGATCGGCATCCTCCACCGGGAAGGACGCGACCAGATTGCCGTTGCGGTTGTTGACGCTCATGGCGACGATGCCTTTGCCGCCGCGGCCGGTGGTACGGTACTCGTAGGACAATGTCCGCTTGCCATAGCCGTTGACGGAGACGGTCAGCACGACCTGCTCCTGCGCCGACATCTCGGCGTAACGCTCCTGCGCGAGCTGGAAGCTGCCGGAGGTCTCCTCGGCCTCGGCGTCCACGGCGGCGTCTTCGGCCGCAGCTTCGCCGGCGACGGCGCGGCGCATCTTCAGGTAGGCCGAACGCTCGTCCGAGGTGGTCTCGACATGGCGCAGGATCGCCAGCGAGATCACCTTGTCGCCTTCGCCGAGCGCGATTCCGCGCACGCCCATCGAGGTCCGCCCGGTGAACACGCGCACATCGGGGACCGGGAAGCGGATGCACTGGCCGCCGGCGGCGGTCAGCAGCACGTCGTCGCGCTCGGTACAGATCTGCACGTCGACGATCGACTCGCCGTCGTCGAGCTTCATGGCGATGATGCCGGAGCGGCGGACGTCGACGAAGTCCGACAGCTTGTTGCGCCGGACGTTGCCGCCCGTGGTGGCGAACATCACGTCGAGGTTGCCCCAGGTGGATTCGTCCTCCGGCAGCGGCATGATGGTGGTGATGCGCTCGCCCTGCTCCAGCGGCAGGATGTTGATCAGCGCCTTGCCGCGCGCGTTCGGCGCGGCCATCGGCAGACGCCAGACCTTCTCCTTGTAGACCTGGCCGCGCGAGGAGAAGAACAGGACCGGCGTGTGCGTGGAGGCCACGAACAGGCGGCTGACGAAATCCTCGTCGCGGGTCTGCATGCCGGCGCGGCCCTTGCCGCCGCGGCGCTGGGCCCGGTAGGCCGACAGCGGCACGCGCTTGACGTAGCCGGCATGGGACACCGTGACGACCATGTCCTCGCGCTGGATCAGGTCCTCGTCCTCGACCTCGCCTTCCTGCTCGATGATGACGGTGCGCCGCGGTGTGGCGAACTCGGCCTTCACCTCGGCAAGCTCGGTCTTGATGATGCCCAGCACGCGCTCGCGCGAGCGCAGGATGTCGAGATAATCGGCGATCTCGCCGGCAAGCTTGTCGAGCTCGTCGCGGATTTCATCGCGGCCGAGCGCGGTGAGGCGCTGAAGGCGCAGATCGAGAATGGCCCTGGCCTGCTCCATCGACAGCCGGATCGTGCCGTCCGCGCTGATGCGGTGACGGGGATCGTCGATCAGGGTCAGCATGTCCTCGACATCCCGGGCCGGCCAGTCGCGCGACATCAGGGTGTCGCGCGCGGTGGTCGGGTCCGGCGAGGTCCGGATCACGCGGATCATCTCGTCGATATTGGCCACCGCGATCGCGAGACCAACCAAAATATGGGCGCGATCGCGCGCCTTGGCGAGCAGGTACTTGGTGCGACGCGTGACGACCCGCTCACGGAAGTCGACGAAGATCGCGAGCAGGTCCTTCAGATGCATGATCCGAGGACGGCCGCTGTCGAGCGCCACCATGTTGACGCCGAAGCTGGTTTGCAGCGGCGTGAAACGGTACAGCTGGTTCAGCACCACATCCGGCACGGCGTCGCGTTTCAACTCGATGACGACGCGGTAACCGTCGCGGTCCGATTCATCGCGCAGGTCACCGATGCCCTCGATCTTCTTTTCCTTGACCAGCTCGGCGATGCGCTCGACCATCGTCGCCTTGTTCACCTGGTAGGGGATCTCGGTGATGATGATCGCCTCGCGCTCCTTGCGGATGGTCTCGATCGCGACCTTGCCGCGCATGACGACCGAGCCGCGGCCGAGGTGATAGGCCGCACGGATGCCCGCGCGTCCGAGAATGACGCCGCCGGTCGGGAAATCCGGTCCCGGCACGATGTTGATGAGCTCGTCGATGGTGAGCGCGGGGTTGTCGATCAGCGCGACGCAGGCGTCGATGACCTCGCCGAGATTGTGCGGCGGGATATTGGTGGCCATGCCGACCGCGATGCCGCCGGCGCCGTTGACGAGAAGGTTCGGGAACTTGGCCGGCAAGACCGACGGTTCGGTCTCGTTGTTGTCGTAGTTCGGCTGGAAGTCGACGGTGTCCTTGTCGATGTCGGCCAGCAAAGCCAGCGCGGCCTTGGTCAGGCGCGCTTCGGTGTAACGATAGGCAGCCGGGGGATCGCCGTCGACCGAGCCGAAATTGCCCTGGCCGTCGATCAGCGGCACCCGCATCGAGAAGTCCTGCGCCATGCGGACCATGGCGTCGTAGATCGACTGGTCGCCGTGCGGGTGGTACTTACCGATGACGTCACCGACCACGCGGGCGGATTTGACGTACTTCTTGTCGGGCGTGTGCCCCTGCTCGTTCATCGAGAACAGGATGCGGCGGTGCACCGGCTTCAGACCGTCCCGGGCATCAGGCAGCGCCCGCGCCACGATCACGCTCATGGCGTAGTCGAGATAGGACTTCTTCATCTCCTCGAAGATGGAGACGGGGCGAATATCCGAGGGTTGCGCCGGCTGGTCGCCGGGCTTGTCGTCGTCGTCAGCCAAGGGGAAATCCGGTGAGGTTTTAGCTGGGAATCATATAGCGCATCGAGACCCTGATAACCACCCTCGCAGGCTTCAGGGAAGCGCTTTTTCCGCTTATTTTTCCAACAACTTACGGCCTTACGGAGAGCGTCTCGGAGGGACCCGGAACAGGCCTTCCGAAATCACCTCCGGGACCTCGTCAATCGCGCGGCCGGCGCGCGCCATCGACGCGATTGCTCTGGCGCAATCCGAGTTCAACCCAAACATGAATCGGGCCCGGAAATCCCGAGCCCTTTCTGCCGATTAGTAAGGTTTGCTGACACGAAATGGGAAGGCGCCGCTCAGCCGGCCTGCGCCCCCTCATCGTCCGGTCCCTGCTCAGAACGGGATGTCGTCGTCCATGTCGCTGTTGCGGCCACCGCCGCCGGCGGCCACGGGACGGCGCGGTGCGCTGCTGACGGGTCCGGAGGAGCCGAAATCGCCGCCCGGCTCGTCGCCGAAGCTGCCGCCTCCGCCGCCGCCGCCACGGCCGTCGAGCATCGTGAGCGTCGAGTTGAAGCCCTGGAGCACGACCTCCGTCGAGTATTTCTCGACGCCGCTCTGGTCGGTCCATTTGCGGGTCTGCAGCGCGCCCTCGATGTAAACCTTCGCGCCCTTCTTCAGGTACTGCTCGGCGACCTTGCAGAGCCCTTCATTGAAAATCACGACCCGATGCCACTCGGTCTTTTCCTTGCGCTCGCCGCTGTTCTTGTCGCGCCAGGTCTCGGAGGTCGCGATGCTCAGATTCGCGATCGGCCGCCCGTCCTGGGTGCGGCGGATTTCAGGATCCTTGCCGAGATTTCCAACCAGAATGACCTTGTTGACGCTTCCCGCCATCGCCGCTCTCCACTCCGAATGCCACTGAATTTCCTAAGGCCGAGCGCACTGCCCGCGTTCCTCTGCGCCCTGTTAGGGCGACCCTATACGCTTGCAGGGGCTGCTCAGCCCGTCACCCCCAAGGTTATCCCCACATATAGCACCGACCGGCGGTCTGTTCCAGATTTGTTCCTGCAGAAATCGCCGCCAAATGTGGAGACGGGATGGCGTCTAAATGGCGCTGTGATGGCAATTGGGATGGAACCAAATCGGGTTCCCGTGAACGACAAAAATCACTTAACATTCATTAAGTTAGAGGTAGGTCGATTACACCCAACTGTTGCACTCCGGGCACGGACTCTGCCGCAGAATCGAGCTATCGTCGTGCCTGGAATTGATGCAATGGGCCTCGCGCCTGATAGTCCGCCTTGGGGAACTCAGAGAGGCGGACACGACTGGGGAGATTACAGTGAAGAAGATTTTGATTGGCTTTGCCGGCGCGGTTGCGCTGACCCTCTCGGCTCCGGCCGGTGCTGCGGATCTCGCAGCGCGTCCCTATACAAAGGCGCCGGTGGCGCCCCCCGCTCCGATCTATACCTGGACCGGCTTCTACGTCGGTGTGCAGGGCGGTGGTGCCTGGGGCCGCAGCGACGAAACCTTCTTTGGCGGTCCTAATACGGCGATCTTTGCTGGAAGTCAGAACTACGACACCACCGGCGGCTTTGTCGGTGGCGTGGTCGGCTACAACTGGCAGGCTGCCAACTGGGTGTTCGGCATCGAGGGCGACTATCACTGGGCTGACATCAACGGTCGTTCGGCCGAGATCAATGCCGGCCTCGGCGACACCTATTTCACGAGAATCCGCGGCTTCGGCGACATCAAGGGCCGTCTCGGCTACTCGACCGGCCCCGCTCTCTTGTTCGTCAGCGGCGGCGCTGCAGTCGGCGACATTCAGCATCGCTACGATGGCATCCCCGGAAACGTCTTCATCCAGAACAACACCCGCTGGGGTTGGACCGTCGGCGCCGGCGCGGAATACATGTTCGCTCCGAACTGGTCGGCCAAGGTCGAATACAACTACATCGATTTCGGCAAGAGCACGATTCAGTACAGCCCCGTCGTGACCAACCGGTCCGAGTGGACCGATACCGTCCACACGGTCAAGGCAGGCGTGAACTATCACTTCAACTGGGGTGCGCAGGGCGTCGCGCGGTACTGATATCCCTCTGACATCATTGACGTCTAAGGCCGGCCTCGCGCCGGCCTTTTTCGTTTGGCGCGACATGAACGAGGGCAATAAGTCAGCAACCATCACCTTTTCGACCGCTGTGGCTTTTCGGAGACACAACTTGCGGCTTTGGTGGTGTAAGTACGGCGTCAGTTGGGCCGTTGAGTCCGCTGCCCTTCCGGTCAGGAAGGCAACAACAGAAACTGGGACTGGGATTAGTTGAAAATGAAGAAGGTTTTGTTGGCTTCGGCCTGTTTGTTCGCTCTCGCTGCGCCCGCCTCGGCGGCCGACCTCGCAGCCCGCCCCTACACCAAGGCTCCGATCGCTCCGGCAGCTGCCGTCTACAACTGGACCGGCTTCTACCTCGGTATCGTCGGTGGCGGCGCCTGGGAAAACGCTTCCGGCGACCCGAAGATGAAGGGTGGCTTCGTCGGCGGCACCGCCGGCTACAACTGGCAGGCCGGCAACGTCGTGTTCGGCATCGAGGCCGATGGTTCCTGGGCTGACGTCAGCGCCTCGGCGACCGCTCTCGGCATCACCGTGTCGTCCAAGACCGACGCGCTCGGCACCGTCCGCGGCCGCATCGGCTGGGCCGTCAACAACGTGCTGTTCTACGGCACCGGTGGTTACGCCTGGATCGACAACAAGGTCAGCGTCAGCGCGCTCGGCGTGACCGTCTCCGACAGCAAGTTCCACTCGGGCTGGACCGTCGGCGCCGGCGTCGAGGCGTTCTTCGCTCCGCAGTGGTCGGTCAAGGGCGAGTACCTCTATCGCAGCCTCGGTGGCGAGACCTACTTCTCCGGTCTCGGCGCTCCGATCACCACCGGCACGCTCAACTTCCACACCGTGCAGGTCGGCGTGAACTACCACTTCGGCGCCCCGGTGGTTGCCAAGTACTAAGCTACACTTCAACGCCTCGCGTTACGAAAGGCCGGCCTCGCGCCGGCCTTTCTGTTTTTGCGCGCCACAACCGGCTCGCTCGCGTTTTCGGAGAGATGTGGCGCCCGGGTGACACAACCTTTGGCTTTAATGGTGTAAAGCAGTGACATTAGTCGGGTCATAGGTCCGCTGGCTCTCCGCTTTCCGGAAGGTCAGAAAGAGAAACGGAACTGGGGAATGGATATGAAGAAGCTTTTGCTGGCTTCGGCCGGTTTGTTCGCACTCAGCGCGTTGGCACCGGCCTCGGCGGCCGATTTGGCGGCCCGCCCCTACACCAAGGCTCCGGTCGCGCCGATCGCGATATACAATTGGAGCGGTTTCTACATCGGTATCAACGGCGGCGGCGCCTCGAGCCGCAATTGCTGGGACGTCAACAACATCTTCGGTGTTGCGGGTCCGGACACGGCTGAAGGCTGTCACAATGCGACCGGCGGCGTCGTCGGCGGACAGGTCGGTTATCGCTGGCAGTCGGCCAACTGGGTGTTCGGCCTTGAAGCCCAAGGCGACTGGGCCAACCTGAAGGGCTCGAATACGAGCGTGGTGCTTGGGCCGCTGGTCAACCAGACCAAGATCGACGCGCTTGGCCTGTTCACCGGCCAGGTCGGCTATGCCTGGAACAACGTGCTCTGGTACGTGAAGGGTGGCGCGGCCGTCACGCACGCCAAATATAACGGCCTGCTGGGCGGCGTGGTCCTCGACAGCGCAAGCGAGACGCGCTGGGGTGGCGCGGTCGGCACCGGCATCGAATTCGGCTTCGCACCGAACTGGTCCGTGGCGATCGAATACGACCATCTGTTCATGGGCAAGCGCAACAACTCGTTCACGATCCTCGGCGTCAACGACCGTATCGATCGGATCAAGCAGGACGTCGACATGGGCACCGTCCGCCTCAACTACACTTTCGGCGGCCCCGTGGTCGCCCGGTATTGATCTGAAGTCCTGATCGCTACCGACGTCCCATCGTCACGAAAGGCCGGCCTTGCGCCGGCCTTTTTGTTTTCGCGGCAGCTTCCCGCGCAGTTCCGCACAGCAACTGCTGCCAGATGCCGCCAGCGCGCCAACATTCCGTTGACGATTCGCAAGTCCCACTGGAAATCCGTCTCCGTTCTTCCTACGTTCGCTGACAACCCCATCGGCGCCGATCCCGGTTCCGGGCGAGCGCGCCTTTTTTATTGGCGCGGTCGCGCACCCATGGGATTCCTTGAGGGCAACTCGGATGGATGAAGTGATCAAGGCGAAGCGCCAACAACAGAACGCGGGCTCCAGCCTGCGCGCAATTACGATCCGTGGCGCGCGCGAGCACAACCTCAAGAACATCGACGTCGAGATTCCCCGCGACAAGCTGGTGGTGTTCACCGGGCTCTCCGGCTCCGGCAAATCCTCGCTCGCCTTCGACACCATCTACGCCGAGGGCCAGCGCCGCTACGTCGAATCGCTGTCGGCCTATGCGCGCCAGTTCCTCGAGATGATGCAGAAGCCTGACGTCGACCAGATCGACGGCCTGTCGCCGGCGATCTCGATCGAGCAGAAGACGACGTCGAAGAACCCGCGCTCCACCGTCGGCACCGTCACCGAGATCTACGACTACATGCGCCTGCTCTGGGCCCGCGTCGGCGTGCCCTATTCGCCGGCCACGGGCCTGCCGATCGAAAGCCAGACCGTCTCGCAGATGGTCGACCGCGTGCTGGCGCTGCCCGAGGGCACCCGCCTCTATCTGCTCGCCCCCGTCGTGCGCGGTCGCAAGGGCGAGTACCGCAAGGAGCTCGCCGAATGGCTCAAGAAGGGCTTTCAGCGCGTCAAGATCGACGGCACCTTCCACGAGCTTGCGGAAGCGCCTGTTCTCGACAAGAAATTCCCGCACGACATCGACGTCGTGGTCGATCGTATCGTGGTGCGCGCCGACATCGGCCAGCGCCTCGCCGAGAGCTTTGAGACCGCGCTGAAGCTCGCCGAAGGCCTCGCCGTCGTCGAATTCGCCGACGCGCCGGCGGCGGCTCCCGCCGAGGAAAAGAAGAAGACCGCCAAGATCCACGACAAGAGCGGACCCGAGCGCATCCTGTTCTCGGAAAAGTTCGCCTGCCCGGTCTCCGGCTTCACCATCCCCGAGGTCGAGCCGCGCCTGTTCTCGTTCAACAACCCCTACGGCGCGTGTCCGGCCTGCGGCGGCCTCGGCGTCGAGCAGCATGTCGACGAAGACCTCGTCATCCCCGACAAGGAGCTCGCCATCGGCAAGGGCGCGATTGCGCCCTGGGCCAAATCGTCGTCGCCCTATTACGTGCAGACGCTGACTGCGCTCGGCAAGCACTACAAATTCACGCTGACCACCAAGTGGAAGGACCTGGCCAAGAAGACGCAGAACGCCATCCTCCACGGCTCCGGCGAGGACGAGATCAAGTTCTCCTACGAGGACGGGGTGCGCTCCTACGACACCAAGAAGCCGTTCGAGGGCGTCATCACCAACATCAACCGCCGCTATCGGGAAACCGAGAGCGAGTGGGCGCGCGAGGAGCTGGCGAAGTATTTCCACGACGTGCCCTGCGAGGGCTGCAAGGGCTTTCGGCTCAAGCCCGAGGCGCTCTGCGTCAAGATCGGCGGCAAGCATATCGGCGAGATTTCCGAGCTGTCGGTGAAGGGCGCCGGCGCATGGTTCGAGACCGTGCCCGAGGCGCTCAACGCGCAGCAGAACGAGATCGCCGGCCGCATCCTGAAGGAGATCCGCGAGCGTCTCACCTTCCTGCTCGACGTCGGCCTCAACTACCTCACCCTCTCCCGCTCCTCCGGCACGCTGTCCGGCGGCGAGAGCCAGCGCATCCGCCTGGCCTCGCAGATCGGCTCGGGCCTGACGGGCGTGCTCTACGTGCTGGACGAGCCCTCGATCGGCCTGCACCAGCGCGACAACGCGCGCCTGCTCGACACCCTCAAGCGGCTGCGCGACCTCGGCAACACCGTGATCGTGGTCGAGCATGACGAGGACGCCATCCTGCTCGCCGACCACGTCCTCGACATCGGCCCCGGCGCCGGCATGCATGGCGGCAACATCATTGCCGAAGGCACGCCCGCCGAGATCATGCGCAACCCGAAATCGCTCACCGGCAAGTACCTGACCGGCGAGCTCGAGGTCGAGGTGCCGGAGCGGCGGCCGCCGAACCATCGCCGCACCATCAAGGTGGTCAATGCGCGCGGCAACAATCTCAAGAACGTCACCGCCGAAATTCCGCTCGGCCTGTTCACCG
The DNA here is from genome assembly GCF_028128855.1 of Bradyrhizobium sp. CCBAU 11430. Lineage (NCBI taxonomy): Bacteria > Pseudomonadati > Pseudomonadota > Alphaproteobacteria > Hyphomicrobiales > Nitrobacteraceae > Bradyrhizobium > Bradyrhizobium sp. CCBAU 11430. The sequence continues at coordinate 50,389 of NZ_LBJV01000057.1, read as the reverse complement.
CCGTCACCGGCGTGTCCGGCGGCGGCAAGTCGACGCTGCTGATCGACACGCTCTACAAGTCCATCGCCCGCAAGCTGAACAATGCCAGCGAGGGTGCGGCCCCGCACGACCGCATCGAGGGCCTCGAGCACATCGACAAGATCATCGACATCGACCAGTCGCCGATCGGCCGCACCCCGCGCTCCAACCCCGCGACCTATACCGGTGCCTTCACGCCGATCCGCGAATGGTTCGCCGGCCTGCCCGAATCCAAGGCGCGCGGCTACGAGCCCGGCCGCTTCTCCTTCAACGTCAAGGGCGGCCGCTGCGAGGCGTGCCAGGGCGACGGCGTCATCAAGATCGAGATGCACTTCCTGCCCGACGTCTACGTCACCTGCGACGTCTGCAAGGGCAAGCGCTACAACCGCGAGACGCTGGAAGTCCTGTTCAAGGGCAAGAGCATCGCCGACGTGCTCGACATGACCGTCGAGGAAGCCGCCGAGTTCTTCAAGGCGGTGCCGCGCGTGCGCGAGACTTTTCAGACCCTGCACCGTGTCGGGCTCGATTACATCCACGTGGGCCAACAAGCGACGACCCTCTCGGGCGGTGAAGCCCAGCGCGTCAAGCTCGCCAAGGAGCTGTCGAAGCGCGCCACCGGCCGCACGCTCTACATCCTGGACGAGCCCACCACCGGCCTGCACTTCCACGACGTCAAGAAGCTCCTGGAAGTGCTGCACGAGCTCGTCGCGCAGGGCAACACGGTCGTCGTCATCGAGCACAATCTCGAAGTCATCAAGACCGCCGACTGGGTCATCGACCTCGGCCCCGAAGGCGGCGACGGCGGCGGCGAGATCGTCGCCTGGGGCCCGCCGGAGGACATCGCCAAGGCGCCGCGGAGCTACACGGGCAAATTCCTGGAGCCGGTGCTGAAGAAGGCGAGGAAGCAGAAGCGAAGGAGCACGAGCGAGGCGGCGGAGTAGCAGCCTCTCCGCGGCTTCCCATTATGTCATTTGCTCGTCGCCGGGGCCAAGAACTCCGGCGGCACTGTATCGGTCAGCCAGACCCCATTGTCGGCGCGATAGAACTTGAAACCGCGCGCATACATGCCGCCGGCATCGACCTTGAAGATGTGGGGCTTGCCATGGCGCTGCCCCACTTGCCGCGCGGTCTCCTCATCGGAGGACAGGTGCACTTGTTGGCGCGCCTGCGGTTTCAAGCCCTCCGCGAGGATCGCTTCGACAAATCGCGTCGCCGTCCCGTGGTAGAGGACTGAGGGCGGTTCTTGGGGTGGCAAGCCGAGCTCCACCGATACAGAGTGCCCTTGGGCGGCCCGGATCTTCAGTCCGTCGGCTGATAGCGAAAATCGCTTCTTGTCGCTGCTTGCGACGACGCCGAGCAGGTCAGCTCGGTCAAACATCGTCCCTGTTGCATTGGCTTTCTCAAGCAATTCGTCAATATTGACCCAGCCCTCGGCACTGAGCGTCAAGCCGATCTCATCGGGCTTGTGTCTCAGCACGAAGCTCAAGAACTTGCTAAGTTGAATCTGATCGACCGGCATCTTTGTCTTCCTGCTTCCGTCTTGTACATCCGGCCACTTAGCTCGACCAGACTCCCCTTCCCCCATGCCCTACACCCTCGCCATCTTCGATCTCGACGGCACGCTGGCCGACAGCTTCCCGTGGTTCCTGCGCACCGTCAACGACATCGCCGACCGCTTCGGCTTTCGCCGCGTGCGGGATGAGGACGTCGAGGGACTGCGGCATGCCTCGACGCGCGAGATCCTCAGCCACCTTGAGGTACCCTTGTGGAAGCTACCGGCAATCGCGCGGCATGCGCGGCGGCTGAAGGGAGAGGCAGCTAGCGAGATCCCGCTGTTTGGAGGTGTCGAGACCATGCTGCGGACGCTGGCGGACAACGGCGTGCAGCTCGCGCTGGTGACATCGGACAGCGAGGCCAATGCGCGCGAAAAGCTTGGCGAGGCCGCCGCGCTGTTTTCGCATTTCGACTGCTCGGCATCGCTGTTCGGCAAGCCCGCGAAATTCCACCGCGTCATCCGCCGCGCCGGCGTGGCGCCAAACCAGGTCGTCGCTATCGGCGACGAGGTTCGTGACATCGAGGCAGCACGCGCGGTGGGCATTGCCTGCGGCGCGGTGTGCTGGGGCTATGCGGCCCCGGCGGCGCTGCGCGCGCACGGGCCGGATCACGTGTTCGAGCGGATGGACGAGATTGCGGGCGTGTTGTGTAATCGTAGGGCGGATTAGCGCAGCGTAATCCGCCGACCGATCGTCGATGCAAGATGGCGGATTACGCTTCGCTAATCCGCCCTACACACCCTACACCCCCTACTCCGTCTTGCGCAGGAACACCCCGAACGCCCTTGGGCCGTCGCCGGTCCTGATCTCGCCGATCACCTTCAGATCAGTCGCGTCGATGATGCTTAGCGTGTTGCTCTCCCAGCAGGCGACGATGACGCGCTTGCCGTCGGCGGTCGCAGCGATTCCTTCGGGATAGTCGCCGACATTGATGCGCTTGACCGGCTTCAGGCTCGCCAGATCGAACACGCTGACGGTGCCGCCATATTGGTCGGTGACGAAGCCGCGGCCCAGCGTCAGCGCCACCGCATAGGGGCGCATGCCGACCGGCACGCGGCCGATCTCGCGCCCTTCGGCGATGTCGATCACGGAGACGTCGTCGGAGCCGACATTGGCGGTGTAGGCGCGCTTGCCCTCGGCATCGATGGTGACGCCGAATGGTCGGGTGCCGACCTTGATGGTCGCCTTGCGCTGGCGCGTCGCCATGTCCACGACCGAGACGCTGTCATCGTCGCGGTCGGCCGAGAGCAGCAGCCTGCCGTCCGGCGTCACCGCCAGGCCCGATGGCGAGGCGCCGACCGCGATGCTGGCCGTGACGCTGCGGCTCGCGGCGTCGATCACCCGCACCGCGGCTGCATACCAATCGGCGACATAGACGGTGCGGCCATCGGGCGCCACGGCAATGCCGAGCGGCCCGCCGCCGACTTCGATCCGCCCGACCACCTGCCGGGCTGCGGCGTCCACCACCGTCACCGCCTTGGCGTCCGGGCTCGTCACATAGGCAAAGCGGCCGTCCGCGCTGACGGCGACGCCGGCCGGCTTGCCGCCGATCGGGATGGTCGCGACGCTACGCGCGGCGGCGAGATCCACGACCATCAGATCGTCGCTGAGCTGGTTGGTGACGAACGCCTCCTCGGCAGCGGCGCTGCCGAGGCTGGCATGACAAAGGCTGGCGGCGAGCGCCGCCAGAACCAGCATCCGCACGATCAGCTACCGCTCTCGATCTTCTTCTTCAGGGCTTCGAGGCCGGCCTTGTAGAGCCCGCTCACCGCCTTCACCGCGGCCTCGTCGCTCAGCTCCGGCGGCGGATCGTTGTTGGGAAAGCCGCGGTAGAATGCCCCGGCCCATTCCAGCTTGGACTTGCCGTCGGAAGCCGGCGACACCGTCAACGTCGAGGAATAATTGGTCACCGGCAGCACCTTCACGTCGACCTTGGTGATACGGTACGAATAGCTCATCATGTCGGGCTCGTATTTGTAGAGCTCCTCATCGACAGTCGCCCCGCCCGTCAGCGTCAGTTGGCGCGTCGCGCCGATCTCGTTGCCCTTCTCGCCGGTGGTCTTGGTGACAGGCGGAAGCCAGCCCATGTCCTGGAAGTTGCGGATCGCAGCCCAGACCTTGTCCTGCGGCGCGTTGATCTCGATGGATTCCCGCACCTTCTGCCGGGTCGGCCCATGCGCCCAGGCCGCCGGTGAAAAAAACGGCCCGAAGGCTGCCGTCAAGCCTGCCGCCCCACACACAGCCAGCGCGCCAGCCACAGCCGTGCGCCGTCCAATCGTCACCCTCATCTCGTTTCCTCTTACGTCCAGTTGATCGTGCGCGACTTGGAATGCGCGCTGCGGTCATCCTAGCGCATTTTGGGGCCGAGGGGAGACCGGTTCGTGGCGCCGTTGCGGCGGAGCCCGGCGCGACCCACAAGCCCTTGCGCGACCCGGCGGGCAAAACACCCACGGGAGGGTCAACGCCACCAAATCGAAATATTTCTCTTTATCAGAACTTCGGATTATCGTATAGACGATCATCCCAACCCGGCCGAGGGGCGCAACGCGATCGTCACGACACGCGGGATGGGACGTGGTGGACGCAGGCGGCGTCGGCGCGAAGGTGGTTTGCAGGGCGGGTCACACCGTGAGCAAGGACTAACGCGCACACGACCGGTGCAGCCTGCGTACGGCAAAATCGTGTGGTCCTGGCGCCCGGGGTCTGTGCGCCAAGTGTTGCGGTGATGTCGCGGCCCGACCGGGTGCGCGCATCAGCCATCCGCAAGGCGACGGGGGCAATAGTGCATCGCTCCCCGGGGAGAGCACGACATAAGCCGTAAACCCACTGCGCAGGGAAGGCCGGATGTTTGGCTACACCTGTATGCCGCTGTGCAGCTTTTTAAGCACACGCTTTCGCACAGTGGACCGCGGGTGCCAGCCGGCACCCGGCCTTCCCTGCGCCCTCGGCACTTTTGAGGGCGGAAAGGATCACAAAGCTCGGGCCGAACAGGCCGCGAGAACGCAAAACCGCGCGAGATCTGGATAGGAATGCGAGATGGATACAACTCTCGTGCCCCGGACGCAGCGCAGCGCCCCTTCGGCGGTGCGCTGCAGAGCCGGGGCCCATGCAACAGCGATATGTGAGGCTCCTGGGTCCCGGCTCTGCGCCGCCATAAGCGCGTTTACGCGCGTCTTCGACGCGCTATGCGCGTTGCAGCTTGTCCGGGACACCAGAGCGGAAAATGCCGCTACTTCACCTACCGTCATTGCGAGCGCAGCGAAGCAATCCAGACTGCCGCCGCGGAAAGATCCTGGATTGCTTCGTCGCAAGGGCTCCTCGCAACGACAGCGGAGAGAACAGCCGTCAGACACGTTCAGCTATTCCTCCAGCGTCGCCTCCACAAACCCGCGCGGGTCAGCACAAAACTCCCGCATCAACCGGTAATGATCCGTCTCCTCGACCGTCACCGGCTCCAGCCCATATTTCGCCAGCCGCAGCAGCCGCGCATTCGGGTAAGCCATCAGCATCGGCGAATGGGTCGCCATGATGACCTGGCAGATCCGGGAATCCTCCATGCGTCGCAGCAGCTTCAAAAACTCGATCTGGCGCGCCGGCGACAACGCCGATTCCGGCTCGTCGAAGATGAAGATGCCCTGGCGCTGACAACGCTCCTCGAAGAAGCGCAGGAAGCCTTCGCCGTGGGAGTGCGACAGGAAATCGGGACCGGCCTGGCCGGCATCACGCGCGGCCTTGTCCAGATACCGCGCGACCGAGAAAAAGCTCTCGGCACGAAAAAACCAGCCATTGCTGATCTTCGGCAGCCAGCTCGCGCGGAGCGCCTTGCCGAGCTGGCCGCCCATCTTCTCGCGCGCCTCGGAATGGTCGACCGGCATATAGCCCTTGCCGCCGCCGGCATCGTCGTAGCCGGCGAGTGATGCGATGCCCTCGAGGATCGTCGACTTCCCGGTGCCGTTCTCTCCAACGATAATCGTGATGGCAGCGTCGAAATTGAGCTCGAAATCATCCGGGAAGATGGGCAGGCAAAACGGATAGGCCTCGCGATCGTGAACTTTCGACGGGTCGAGCCAGACCCGCTTCAGATACGGTGCCGGCAGGTTGATCGTGCGATGACCTCGCCGGCTCATGGTCGTCTCTCCGTCCGTTCCGCCACCGGCGATCTCAAACCGGAACGTAACGGGAACAATGATGCCGCGCAAGTGGCAGGGGCTCCCGGCGAGCCCCGGTCGCAACCTAGTCCAGCGCCTCCAGCACCAGCTCCATCGTCATCAGCACGGGATTGTCGCCGCGGACCAGCCGCCCCTCCGCCAAGCCGCCGGTGTAGTCGACCAGCGCGACGTCGAGCGCCGCTTCGATCGCACCGGAGTGCCCGGGCGCGATCAGACCGGCCGTCACCGCAAGCTCGGTCGCAAACGGCTCGGTCACACCGCCATGGCTGAAGCGCGCGCCGATGGTCGAGCCGACGCCACCATGGATCTTCGCGCGCGCGATGCCATGCGTGCGGCAGAAGTCTTCGAGGGAGCCAGCAAGATCCTGATTGGGGCGCAGCCGCAGCGCGAAGGCGCTGGCCGTGGTGCGCGCGCCGCTGCTCGCAGCCGCCACCGGCCCGAACAGCTTGAAATTGGTCTCGGGATCGGACTCGGCGGCGAACATCGCGCCATCAAGGCCGAAGGCCTCGACCTCGAACGGTTCGGCGACAACAGTCTCGTCCGGCAGCATGTGGCCACCTCTCGCCTTGCCGTCCGCCTCCGTCCACAGCCCGTGGCAGTGAAAGAACGGCACGCCGTCGCGCATGCCGAGCGTCATGCTCCCGAGCTTCGTGCGCGTCACGCCGCCGGGCCAGTACGTGTCGCTATAGAACGCCGCGTTCTCGCCGGTCTTCGACAGCGCCGGCATGACATAGGCGAACGGCCCGAGCGCGCCGTGCCGGAAGTTGAGCACGCCGCCGGCAAATCCCTCCGCCGCAAAGCCACGCCGTGCGGCTTCCAGCAGCGGCAGACCTGCCGGAAGCGTGAACGAGAAGGCGCGCCCCCTCGCCTCCACCCATTGAATGCGTTCCGCGATGGGCGCGCCCGGCTGCGTGATACTCCTCATCACCTGCGCTCAGCCTGTCTTCGTCTTGTCGAGATCGAGCAGCCCGCGCGCCTCGAGCTCGTCGCGCACCATGCGCTTGGGGACCTTGCCATAGCCGGATTTCGGCAGCGCCTCCCAGAAGAAGAACCGCTTCGGCATCTTGTAGCGCGGCACCTTCGGCGAGAGGAACGCCGCCATTTCGGCTTCGCTCACCGCCTTCTCGCCGGCACGCGCCACGCAGACGGCGACGCCGACCTCGCCCCAGGTCGCATCGGGTACGCCGAGCACGGCGACCTCGCCGACCGCGGGATGCGTCAAGATCTTCTCCTCGATCTCGCGCGGATAGATGTTGGAGCCGCCGGAGATGTACATGTCGGAGGCGCGGCCCGTGATGTAGACGAACCCCTCTTCATCCATGTGGCCGAGGTCGCCGGTGCGGAACCAGCCGTTGCGGAACGCCTTCGCATTGGCTTCGGGATTGTCGTAGTAGCCTGCGAGCACCGCCGGCCCGATCACGCAGATCTCGCCGCTCTGGTTGGCCGCGAGCTCGCGGCCCTCGTCGTCCTGGATCGAGACCTGCATGCCGGTGCGCTCGAAGCCGCAGGTGCCGATCTTCGCGTGCGGGCCGTCCTCGGGATCGTGCAGCGCTGCCGGCAGCACGGTGATGTTGCCGGTGACCTCGCCGAGGCCAAAATACTGCACGATGACCTTGCCGAGCTTCTTCAGCGCGGTCTTCTGATCCTCGCGATACATCGGTGCCCCCGCATAGATCACGTGACGCAGCGAGGAATGATCGTATTTGTCGACGGCCGGGTGCTCGACCATCATCTTCAGGATCGTCGGCACCGTGAAGAGATTGGCGACCCGATGGATCTCGATCAGGCGGAACGCCTCGTTGATGTCGAATTTTTCGGTCGGCAACAAGACAGTACAGACGCCGCGCGCGGTCTGCACCAGTTGATGCACGCCGGCGCCATGCGACAGCGGCGCCACCACCAGCGAGGCGTCGTTCTCGGTGACGCCGGGCGTCAGATCGGCGAGATGGTTGGTGATCACAAAGCCCATCTGGCCGTGGGTCAGCACCGCGGCCTTGGAGCGGCCGGTGGTGCCCGAGGTGAAGAAGAACCAGCAGGGATCGTCGTGTTCGACAGCGACATTCGCGACATTGGCGCCGGCCTGCGAGGCAATGGCCTCAGCAACCGAGCGCTCGCCGAACGCGCCCTTGCCGTCGACGCTCCAGGTGAACTCGAGCGCGCCGCCTTTCACGGCCGCCGCATGCTCGGGAAAATCGACATGGCACAGAAACGCCTTGGCGCCGGAGGCCTCTGCGAGATAGGTGACCTCATCCGGCATCAGGCGGAAATTGGTGGGCACCCAGACCGCGCCGAGCCGGAACGCGGCGAACATCGAGAAGAACATCTCGGCGCCATTCTTGGAATGGACCAGGATACGGTCGCCCTTGGCAATGCCACGCGCGGCGAGCGCCGCCGCCAGCGCCGAGACCTGCGCATCGATCTGCCGCCAACTCCAGGACTTGTCACCCCAGACGAAACCGGGACGCGCGCCATGCCGCCGCGCATTCTGGGTCAGCATGTGAGCGAGATTCATGACGCGGCGGGACATGCGCAGGGGCTGCATGGTGATTCCTCTTCGAGGGCGGACGGCGCGCTGGCCGCCGGCTCATTGCAGCCCATTTATCGCCATCGCCCGCGCCCCTGCAAGGCCGCCGGATGCACGGCTCCCCTACGGCTGCTTGAACGCAAACGGCGTCGCCGTGATCGCCTTCTGCTTGACGCAGGTCTGCGGGCCAAAGCCGCCGCAGAAGCTGCCATGAAGATCGAAGCGGACGGTGCGCGCAGCGCCGCGCTTCATCGGCGGGGCCATGATCTTGTAGCGGAGGACATAGCCGTCAAACACCGGGCGAACGTTGCCGTCCGGCAGCGTCACCAGGATGTTGATGACGCAGCCGCCAGTTCCGCAATAGGTCGTCTCGCGATCGCCGCATTTGGTGTCCTGGAAATCGACGATGTAGTCGTCGCGGCCGTCACCGGTCAGGTCGATCTTACGCACCGTATCGGGCGCGAAGGTCACCTCGCCACCGTCCTGGCTGGTGCATTCCTCGTTGGCGTAGCGCAGTGCCTTCTGCACGCCGGGCGGATAGTCGGAGGGATTGAACGGCTTTGCATCCTCCGCGCGCGCGGCGGAGACGAACAGAGCGAGCAGAAGCATCAAATAGCGCATGCGCGTTTGTCGCCGGCGCGGCCGCAATCGTTCAGGGAATTTTAAACATGATCGGCGCACCCTCGCTCAGTTCTCGCGTAAAGAGTGCCGCATCATGGTCAAAGCGCCCGCCTTCCTCCTGTTGTCGCTGGCGCTCGCCGGATGTGCCGTGGCGCCACAGGCGCATCTGGCCTCCGATCCCGCCTTCAAGCCTGCGCGTTACGCCTGGGATGGCGCCGGCGAGGATCCCAATCGACCGCGGGCAGCCGCACAACCAGCACGGACCGCGGCCCGATCCGAGCGCAACACATCGCAGGCCGGACTTCAGCCTCAGTCGAAGGAATGGTGGCAGGCGCAGGATGCCAGCGAGGCCGAGCAGGATGCCAGGGTCAACCGCTCCCTGGTCATCTGCCAGGGATGCCTGCGTCCGCCGCAGCAGCCCGAAGATTCCAGGCTCGCCAAAGCGGCCGATTGAACCGAACGACCTCAACATCGGAAACCGGCCGGCGCGACCGTGCGTTATGACTTGGTGCGCGAGGCTGGCAGCTGGAGGGGCGACAACATGAGCAACGTCATCAACAACAAGGACCACTGCCGCTACGAGCTCGCAGTGGATGGCAATCTTGCGACCGAGCATTACAAGCTCGATGGCAACGTCATCACATTCGAGCATACGGACGTGCCGAAGGAGCTCGGCGGCAAGGGCGTCGGCTCGAAGCTGGTGCAAGGCGCTCTCGACCAGGTCCGCGCCGCCGGATTGAAGCTGATCCCGCAATGCCCGTTCGTGAAGGCATGGATCGAAAAGCATCCGGACTATTCCGACCTCGTGGCGAGGTGAGAGCACAGGCCCGCCGCCCAAAGCCAGCGGGCCTGCCGACATCTACGGCCTATCGTCCGTGCTTGAGCATGTCCTGATCGTTCAGATCCCAGTCCTGCCACAGCTGAAGGATGCCCAGCAGCACCACCGCCGCGCCGAGGCTCGTGTGGTAGATGCGGAGAAAGCCGTCAGCGGAATAGCCGAGGGCGTAAGGCGAGGCGATGAGCCACAGTCCGACGAGGATCGTCGTCACCTCTTGCCAGCGCTGCAAGGCGACATATTCGAGCTGGCTGATGCCAAATACGACCAGGCCGATTGCGACCGTATTCAGGATCGCCGTCGGGTGCCCGGCAATCGCCGGATCCTGGATGGGAAACCACGGCGAAGCCACGATGAGCGCGCCGAGCAGCATCCCGCACCAGTCTTCCCATGTTCGATGAGTATTCAAGAAACCAAAGTCCGACATCGTAACCTCCTGCAAAGAGGCATACGTCTGCGGCTGGCAATCATGACACTCCGAATGTCTAGCGACCCTGCCGGCCGCATTCGGGCGTATGTCCTTGAGAGGACGTGGGAGCCGCCGTGGAACTTGCAAGGGTGTCGCCGGTAATTATTGGAGCCGGCGTGGTGTTCACCAAGGATGGCTTCTCGTACTGCGCTGCAGCTACAAGCACGCGCGTTTGCAGATATCTGCCGTGCGGCAAGCTCCCATGGCCGCGCCTTGCCAAGGACGGGGACGGGCTCCTAGATCAACGCGTCAGACGCACGGCGGAAGGATCTTGCATGGTGGCATCGGTACGGGACAACAAGGACAGGAGCCGCTTCGAACTCGGTGTTGGCAACGAGGTCGCCTTCGCCAGTTACCGGCTGACCCCGACGGCGGTCATCATCACCCACACCGAGACGCCCCGCGCGCTGCGCGGCCGCGGCATCGCCTCCGAGCTGATCAAGGGCGCGCTGGATTTGATCCGGCGCGACGGCCGCAAGGTGATTGCCGGCTGCGGCTTCGTCGTCGACTATCTCGACAGGCATCCGGAGGACGCGGATCTGGTCGCCTGAAAGCAAAAGGGCCCGCGCGACTGCGGGCCCTTGCGACGCGACCAGCGGTCGGTCAGTGCTTGCAGTCAGTGCTTGATCTCCGGCGGCAGCTTGCCGCCATTGGCGGCGAGCTTGGACATCACCTGCTTGTGCAGCCAGACGTTCATGCTGGCGGAGTCATTCATGTCGCCGCTGTAGCCGAGCTCCTTGGCGAGATCCTTGCGCGCAGCGAGGCTGGAATCGATGTCGAGCGCCTTCATCAGGTCGACGATCGAGGTACGCCATTCCAGCTTCTCGCCCTTGTGCGCGGCCACCGCCTTGTCGACGATCGCTGCCACGTCGACCGCGGCCATGGGCGCGCCTGCCGGAGCCGAAGCGTCCGGCGCGGCGCCTGCGGGCGCACTGCCCGGCGCTGCGCCACCGGCGGGCGCGGCGGAAGCCGGCTGGCTGCCGAAGATCGCGCTCATGATTTTCCCGAAAATGCTCATGTCTGCTCCCCGAAAAGGATCCGTTGGAAGGGCCTTGAGTGGCACTTATAGACCAAGTTACTGCGTAGCGCCCGCAAAGTTCCGCGAGCCAGCACGCAGCATCAGCTTATCTGCGGCGAAATGACGACCGAATGACACCGTCGAGTTGCGCTGCGGCATCGAATTTCACCCAAGCGTGAGGGACAGGACTCGCAAATGGGCGTACGCTTCCAGCTCAGCTCGCGATGTTATCCGGAATTCGCGTCTGGTCGGGATCGCGGGACTTCAGAGAATGGCGGCCGCTCGCGCCGTTTGCCGGCGCCGAATTCGGCTGCTCGGCAAGGGAGCTAGCGACCATGGCCACACTCTACCAGGGCAATGTCCCCACGATGGCCCAGCCCACTGATGCGGCTGGACCGGTGATCCGAACCATCCAGCTGTCCGATCTGCACGATGCGCTGAGGCGCGGCTGGGAAGATTTCAAGGCCGTGCCGAGCCACGCCATCATCCTCTGCGTGATCTATCCGGTGCTCGGCCTCGTGCTCGCCCGCGTGGTGATGGGCTATTCGGTGCTGCCACTGTTGTTTCCGCTGGCCGCCGGCTTCGCGCTGATCGGGCCCTTCGCGGCCCTCGGTCTCTACGAGCTCTCCAGCCGGCGCGAACGCTATGAGGAAGCCAGCGCCTGGGATGCGATGGAGGTGCTGCGTTCGCCTTCGTTCGGAGCGATGCTCGGCCTCGGCACATTGCTGCTCGCGCTGTTCGTGACCTGGGTTGCGACCGCGCAGGCGATCTATGTTGCGGCGTTCGGCTATGAGGGCGTGACCGGACTCTCGGACTTCATGACGCGCGTGCTGACGACGCAGCAGGGCTGGTGGCTGATCGTGGTCGGCTGCGGCGTCGGTTTCCTGTTCGCGCTCGCCGCGCTGTGCATCAGCGCCGTGTCGTTCCCCTTGATGCTGGATCGCCATGCCGGCGCGTTCGAGGCGATGAGCACCTCGCTGCGCGTGGTCGCCAGGAACCCGGTGCCGATGGCGGCCTGGGGCGTAATCGTCGCGGTCCTGCTCGCGCTCGGCACGATCCCGGCGTTCCTCGGCCTTGCCGTGGTGATCCCCCTGCTCGGCCATGCCACCTGGCATCTCTACCGCAAGGTGATCGTCTCGGAGCCCGGTGCACGTCCGGTGCCGCCCCCGCCGCATCGTCCGCGCAAGCCGGCTGCCGACTTCCCGGCCAACCTCTTCCCCTGGCGTAATAGGACGGACGCCTGACGATATCGTGACATGCGATCCTGCCCTGGTTCGGGCAGGATCGCGGCCTGTCGCACGCCTTGCTTTGGCCGCGGTTCCGATCGAGATTGCCGGCCGGCCAGATCGCTTCACGGAATTCATTACCTCGAATGACCTCGACGATTTCTCGTCTCGCTCTCGCAGCCTTCGCTCTCTCCGCGTCAATCCTGTCCGCCCAGCCAGCGTTCGCCGCGGTTGCCTGCGGCTCGGGCAATTTCGATGCCTGGCTTGCGGACTTCAAGACCGACGCTGCGGCCAAGGGCATTTCACAGCAGGCCATTGCATCTGGTCTCGCCGGCGTGACACTCGATCAGAGCGTGCTCAACCGCGACCGCTCGCAAAAGGTCTTCGCCCAGACCTTCGAGGAATTTTCCGGCCGCATGGTGCCGCCGCGCCTGGAACGCGGCTCCAACAGGATGAAGCAGTACGGCTCGGTGCTGTCGCGCATCGAGCAGACCTATGGCGTTCCCGGCGAGGTCCTGGTCGCGATCTGGGGCCTGGAGACCGATTTCGGCGTCAACACCGGCAAGTTCGGCACGATCCGCTCACTCGCAACACTGGCCTATGATTGCCGGCGCGCGGAGCAGTTTCGCGCCGAGCTGCTGGACGCACTGCGCATCGTCCAGCGCGGCGATCTCGTGCCAGCCGAGATGAAGGGCGCCTGGGCAGGCGAGCTCGGCCAGACCCAGTTCATGCCGTCGTCCTGGATGAAATACGCCGTCGATTTCGACGGCAACGGCAAGCGCGACCTCCTGCACAACGCGCCCGACGTGCTCGCCTCCACCGCCAATTATCTTGCCGGCTATGGCTGGCAAAAGGGCAAGGATTGGCAGCCGGGCAGTCCGAATTTCGCGGTGCTGCAGCAGTGGAACAAGAGCGAGGTCTATTCCAAGACTGTCGCCTATTTCGCCACCCAGCTGGCGCGCGCCCCCTAAACACCCATCAACAAACGCGTAGGGGCCGATCGCCCGGCGACCGGCCCTCTCTTGTGCGTCTACCTACCCATCACTTGCCCATGGTGGCGTGCATCGCCTTGTTCAGATGCGCGCCGCATGCGCCCATTTTGCCGTTGAGCAGCGAATCCTGCGCAGCCGCGATCTCCTTCTGCGCCACAAACTTGCTGTCACCGTCGGCCATGTTCTCGATCGCGGTCTCCGTCTTCTCCAGATTGGCCGAGCTGCAACCGCCCGTGGCGTGCTTGGCGGCCTGGGCCGGCGCGACGGCGAACGCGACGGCGGCGATTGCGATAACCCCGAGTAACTTCGTCATGACGTTACCTTCCTTCTCTTGATCTTGGGACAGACCCGGCGACATTGCCGGAATCTGCAACATGACTTTCCTCCCGACGCGGCAACTTGCCGCAATAAATTCCCCGCGAGAATTGCGTGATGTTGCGCGCCACGCAGAGCCGCATGCGAAATTTCTGATTTTCATTACATCTCGGTAATCATCGCCACACGCTCGGGGTGTGTGCGCTGCGTTATCGTGGGTGCGAATGGGCCGTTCCGCTGCATTTCGTCGCCCAACCTGCTCCGGCAAAGCCCCTAGGACCATTACAAGAAGTGAATTTAAATTCAGATCGGCGAGGTTCGTTTCATGCGAATCACGCATGCCGGACTTGGGTATAGAAGCTGAGCGTCCGACTTGCCGGTGACAGGAACGCAACCTATTTCGGCTATGATCGAGATCAATCGACAGCCCTTAAACCCGTGATTACACGGGCGTTTGTGGCTAGATTCGATGCATACGGCCGAAGCCTTGGGCGAGGCTGGCGAGAGGTTAAGCGTCCCTTACCCACGGTATGCGTTACTCGCTTAGCTGCATCGCAACATCGGAACTTTCGCACTGCACCACTCTCACTTATATTCATTTCAACGATGCAGTCCGGGCAAGGGCTGAATCGAACTACAGGAGACTACCAATGCTGCTCTCGCTCATCCGCATGATCCAGGCCTTCCGGGACTATCAGCGCAATGTTGCCGAGCTGTCCCAGCTCAGCGATCGCGAACTGGCCGATATCGGCCTCGATCGCTCGGACATCCCGCGCGTTGCCGCCGGTCAGTATCAGGGCTGATATCGTTTCAGCCCTTCCACCGGAACGGACCGATAGCGCCCGCCTCGTGCGGGCGTTGTCGCATCTAGCGGCAGAAAACTCGATCTCGGCGATTCCACTCCCCGCCGAAAAGCGCTACCTGTCCGCCCCATGACAGGACCTCAATCCAACATCGTGCACGTGATCGGCGCCGGCCTTGCCGGCTCTGAAGCCGCCTGGCAGGTGGCCAAGGCCGGCGTGCCCGTGGTGCTGCACGAGATGCGGCCGACCCGCATGACCGAAGCGCACCGCACCGACGGGCTCGCAGAGCTCGTCTGCTCCAATTCGTTCCGCTCGGACGACGCCGCCAACAATGCCGTCGGCCTGCTGCATGCGGAGATGCGCCGGCTCGATTCCCTGGTCATGCGTGCAGCCGACGCCAACCAGGTGCCTGCTGGCGGCGCTCTCGCCGTCGACCGCGACGGCTTCTCCGCGGCCGTCACCAAGGCGCTGAACGACCATCCCCTGATCCAGATCGCCCGTGGCGAGGTCAAGGGCCTGCCGCCGGCCGATTGGAGCAACGTCATCGTTGCAACCGGTCCCCTCACCTCCGCTCCACTGGCCGATGCCATCCGCGAGCTGACCGACGAGAACGCGCTCGCCTTCTTCGACGCGATCGCGCCGATCGTGCACCGCGAATCCATCGACATGTCGGTGGCCTGGTTTCAGTCGCGCTATGACAAGGTCGGCCCCGGCGGCACCGGCGCGGACTACATCAACTGCCCGATGACCAAGGAGCAGTATGACGGCTTCGTCGCTGCGCTCATCGCCGGCGAGAAGACCGAGTTCAAGGAGTGGGAGACCAACACACCCTATTTCGACGGCTGTCTGCCGATCGAAGTGATGGCGGAGCGCGGCCCCGAGACTTTGCGCCACGGCCCGATGAAGCCGGTCGGCCTCACCAACCCGCACGATCCCACGACCAAAGCCTACGCGATCGTACAGCTGCGCCAGGACAACAAGCTCGGCACGCTCTACAACATCGTCGGCTTCCAGACGAAGCTGAAGTATGGCGAGCAGCAGCGCATCTTCCGCACCATTCCCGGGCTGGCGAAGGCCGAGTTCGCCCGCCTCGGCGGCCTGCATCGCAACACCTTCCTGAACTCGCCAAAGCTTCTCGACGGTCAGCTGCGCCTGCGCGCGCAGCCGCGGCTGCGCTTCGCCGGCCAGATGACGGGCTGCGAGGGCTATGTGGAATCGGCCAGCGTCGGCCTGATCGCCGGTCTCTATGCAGCCGCGGACGCGCGCGGCGAGACGCTTGTCAGCCCGCCTGGCACGACCGCGCTCGGATCGCTGCTCGGCCACATCACCGGCGGCCATATCGAGACCATCGAGCCCGGCACACGGTCGTTCCAGCCGATGAACATCAATTTCGGTCTATTCCCACCGCTTGCGACCGCGCCGACGAAGAAACCCGACGGCACGCGCATGCGCGGTAACGAGAAGACGGTGGCCAAGAAGCAGGCGATGAGCGCACTGGCACTCGCCGATCTCGATCGCTGGATCGCCGATCATTTGCGCATTGCCGCAGCCGCGTGAGTTTGCGATGAGCCTCCCCAAAGACGACGCCGCGACGCTCTCGGCGCGCTGGACCGAGGGCGTTCTGCTCAAGCGCGACGTGTTCTCGACCGTCGAGCGCGGGCGCTTCCGCGGCGAGAGCGGCGAGGTCGATGCCGTGCTGCGCCGGCTCGACGAGGTGCCGTGGTGGTCGTTTCTCCTGGCGCGCCATCTGTTCGCCCGCGAGAAGCACGCTCTGGCGCTCGCCAAAGGCCTCAACGTTGGTCCGGAGCTGCTGTGGGCCGGACGCCGTGCGCTGGTGCGCGGCTTCGTCGACGGCGTCGCTTTGCATCTGGCAAAGCCGCATGGCGACCTCGCCTATTTCCGCTCGGCCAAGGCGGCCCTGCGCCGGCTGCGCCGCGCCGGTATCTGCCACAACGATCTTGCCAAGGAACAGAACTGGCTGGTCGGCCGCGACGGCCTCGCCTATGTCACCGACTTCCAGCTCGCCGCCTGCTTTGCACGGCGCGGCCGGCTCTATCGCATCCTGGCCTATGAAGACCTCCGGCATCTGCTCAAACACAAGCGCTCCTACGCACCTGAGGCGCTGACGCCGCGCGAGCGAAAGATCCTTGCGAAGAAGTCATTCGCCGCCAGCCTGTGGCTTGTCACCGGCAAGAAGGTCTACCGCGCGATCACGCGCGGCCTGTTCAACTTCACCGATCGCGAGGGCGGCGGCCGCAGGCTCGTGAATGACGCGCCGGTGCTGACCGAGCTGATCCGCAAAAACCCGGCCGTGCGCGACACCGCCATCGTGGCTTTCGCGGACCGCCGCTCCGGCGTCGGGCTCTATGCCTTCGTCGAAGCCGACCAGGCCACGCTCGAAGGCCAGTTGCGGAACGAGCTTGCGGCCGCAAAGGGGCCGAAACCGCCGGAGCACATCCAGGTGGTGCACGCGCTGCCGCGCGACGCCGGCGGCAAGCCGCGCACCGAGATCCTGCAACTGGTTGCCATGAACCAGCTCGACCTGATCGAGCCGATGATGAAGAACGACCAGGACCGCGCCTTCCTCAAGGACATCCTGGAACAGCGAAAAAATCTGCGCGACCGCTTCAACTTCGAGGCGGATCTGCCAACTCACTGACGGCCCGCCTCGCCTTGAAGCGTCCACATTGGCGATAGAGAAGCGGTCGGACAAGGCAGGCGCGGCGGAGTCATGGGCGCTCGGGGGACGATGATGCATCATCTGGTGGGCGGCCTGATTGCCGGCCTTCTGCTGCTGGCGGCCGCGCCCGCAATGGCCGAGACCCCGGCCGAGCTGATCTCCAGCTTCCGCCTCAAGCACGGTGAAGTTCGCGTCGTCCGCGATTCCACCCTCGACCGCATCGCCATGGACCAGGCCCGCGCGATGGCGGCGAAAGATGACCTCAGTCACGACGCGCTCGGCCCCTTCAACCGCCGCGTCGCGCCCGCCGGCGCGGGCCGCGCCGCAGAGAACATCGCCTACGGCTACGACAATTTCGAGAAGACCCTGGGACAGTGGATCGACTCGTCCGGGCACCGCAAGAACCTGTTGCTGCACAACGCCTCCCGCGTCGGCATCGCCAGCGCCAGGAATGCCAGCGGCAAGCGCACCTATTGGGCCATGGTGATCGCCGGCGATTATGAGCCGAAGGGCAAGGGCAAGAAGAACAAGGACAAGGAGCCCCTAATTGCCGTGAAGCGGGAAGCTGCGCCTGCGAGCAAGCCCAAATCGAGCAACTGCCACGTCAAGCTGCTCGGGCTCTGCATCTGAGATCCAGCCGACGTCCCTGGCCCGACGTCTTGCTCGGCCCCTTCGGCGCGTCTAATTCATGCATGAGGGATCGCGAGAAGTGGAGGCGTTGGTGATCGACATCGACCAAATTCGGTCTGACACACCGGCCGCCAGTCGGCTCGCGTATCTCCACAATGCGGGGGCGGCGCTCATGCCGACTTCCGTTGTCGCGGCGATGAAGCAGCATATCGATCTGGAAAGCGAGATCGGAGGCTATGCGGCCGCGGATCGCGAGACCGACCGGCTCGAAGCGGTCTACGGCTCGGTGGCGCGTCTGCTGAATGCCGCACCCGACGAGATCGCGCTCGTGGAGAACGCGACGGTCGCCTGGCAGATGGCGTTCTACGCGCTTGCGTTTCGCAAGGGTGACCGCATCCTGACTGCTGAGGCGGAATACGCGGCCAATTATGTCGCGTTCTTACAGGTCTCCAAGAGGACCGGCGCGACGATCGACGTCGTGCCGAGCGATGCCAGCGGCGAGCTCGACGTCGACGCGCTCGAGCGCATGATCGATGAGCGCGTAAAGCTCATCGCGATCACCTGGGTCCCGACCAATGGCGGACTGGTCAATCCGGCGGCAGCGGTCGGCAGGATCGCGCGGGCACGCGGCATTCCCTATCTGCTCGACGCCTGCCAGGCGGTCGGCCAGATGACGGTCGACGTCGAAGCCATCGGCTGTGACATGCTGTCGGCCACGGGTCGCAAATTCCTGCGCGGCCCGCGCGGCACCGGCTTTCTCTACGTTCGCCGCGCGCTGCTGCAACGGCTCGAGCCGCCGATGATCGATCACTTCGCCGCGCCCTGGGTCTCGCGCGATGAATATCGGCTTCGCGACGATGCACGCCGCTTCGAGACCTGGGAGAACAATTACGCGGCCCGGCTGGGCCTCGGCGCCGCCGTCGACTACGCCCTGGAGATCGGCATCGCTCCGATCGAACAACGCTGCCGAATGCTTGCCGGCCGTCTTCGCAACGGCCTCGCGGCCCTTCCCGGCATCACCATTCGCGACCTCGGACGCGCGCCGGGTGCCATCGTCAGCTTCACGCTGGACGGGCACGAGGCGGACGCCGTTGTCGCCAGTGCCGCTGCAGCAGGCATCACCATCGGCGCTTCAGATCCGTCGAGCACGCGCATCGATGCCGAACTTCGCGCCTTGCCGCATGTCGTGCGGGCATCGCCGCATTATTACAACACGGAAGCCGAGATCGATCGGCTGATCGCTCATCTGGCGGATCTGGCGGCACGGTAACAAAAGGCCGGCGCGGCCGGGCCTTGAAGTCGGTCCACAGTCGCGCCGTCTGGGCTTCAAGCTCTTGTCGTCAGCGCCGAGAGCTGGTCGGTATCGAAGCGGGCGCGTAGCTCGCTGATGGCCTTCGCATCCGGGCGACCGCTTGCTGTCAGCTTCGCCAGCTCCTCGAAGTAATGCTCGTGTCCCGGCGGGGATACGGTCATGAGCACACGCGCGGGCTTCTCGCTCGCGTTGGTGATGTTGTGGGGAACACCGGGAGGAATGAAGAGGAAGGTTCCTGGGGTTGCCCGGACAATCTCATCCCCGACGAACCATTCACACTCGCCTTCGAGCATGTAGAAGGTCTCCTCCTGGACACGATGAACGTGCCGGCCGGTGGCGAATCCTGCCGGAATTGTCCAGTCGAACATGCTCGTGTGCCTGGTGTCCTCGCCCGTCACCAGGAAGGCCATTGGTTGGCCGCGCAGCGTGACCCCCTCGGTCTCGCCGGGCCTGCGGATGACGTGTTTCGCGGTCATGTACACCTCCATCGCTGTTGCAGCGTTCCTCACGGCTCGCGCGATGGTGGTCCCGTCCAGCCGGAAAGTCGCGAAGCCGTTCGGAAAACGTTGCAAAAAACCTGCGAAATGTGGCCTTCTTCGGCGATGGCCACGATCCTTGAATTTGGTCCCTTTCGGCTCGATGGCGATGCGGGGATCCTGTTCCACGGTGCTGAGCCGACCGCTCTCGGACAGCGCGCAGTGCTGCTGCTGGCGCTCCTCGTCCGGCAGGCTGGTGTGCCGGTTTCAAAGGAGGCCTTGATCGAGGCGGCCTGGCCCGCCCAGGCCGTCGAGGACAGCAACCTGACCGTCCAGATCGCGGCGGTGCGGCGCACGCTGGCGGACATCTCCGGCGAGGCGCGTTGGATCGAAACGCTGCCGCGCCGTGGCTATCGCTATGTCGGTCCGACCGTGACGAAGTCCGATCCGGATCCCGCACGAGCAACACCGCAAGCGCCGTTGCTGTCACTGCCCGACAGGCCGTCGATCGCAGTGCTACCTTTCACGAACTTGAGCGGCGACGAGGAGCAGGACTATTTTGCCGACGGGATGGTCGACGACATCATCACCGGCCTCTCGCGCATCAACTGGCTGTTCGTGATCGCGCGGAATTCCACGTTCGCGTACAAGGGCCGCGCGGTGGACGTGAAGCAGGTCGGCCGCGAACTTGGCGTACGCTACGTGCTGGAAGGCAGTGTCCGCAAGACCGGCACGCTGGTCCGCATCACCGGTCAGTTGATCGATGCGTCGACTGGCATGCACGTATGGGCCGAGCGATTTGACCGCCGGTCCGAAGACGTCTTCGCCCTCCAGGACGACATCGCATCGTCGACCGTCGGTGCGATCGCACCCAGCCTGCGGCGCGCCGAGATCAACAGGGTCAGGCGCAAGCGGCCGGACAGCCTGGATGCCTATGATCTCGTCCTGCGCGCCCAGCCGGACGTTGATTCCGGCATGCCAGCCCAGGTCACCCAGGCGCTCGTGCTGCTCGAACGTGCGATCGCGCTCGAGCCTGCGTATGCGCTTGCGCACGGCAATGCAGCGATGTGCCATCATTGCCTGTTTCTTCGAGCCGGTTTGCAGGAGGCCAATCGCGAGGCCTCGATCCGCCACGCGCGCTCGGCCATCGCCCATGGCCAGGATGATGCGCTTGCTCTCACGCTCGCAGGCTTTTCGATCGGCATGGACGGGCACGATCGCCCCGCAGCCTTCATCGCGTTCGAGGCCGCGCTCGCCATCAGCCCATCATCGGCGCTGACCTACATCCTCGGCAGCGTCATGCTCGGCTGGGGCGGAGATGCTGACCGCGCTATCGAATGGAGCGAACGAGGCCTGCGGCTCAGCCCGTTCGATCCATGGGCTTTCGCCGCTTTCGACGCCCAGGCTCTCGGGCACTTCCATCACGGCCGATATGAGGATGCGTGCCGCGCCGCTTACCGCTCGGTTCAAGCCAATCCTCGCCACAGCATCACCCATGTGCAATTGGCCGCGGCGCTGGCAAAGCTTGGACGATTGCAGGAGGCGAAGGCGGCGGCCGCGCGGGTGCTGGAGCTGCACCCGACGTTCCGCTATGGCCGTCAATTTCAGGGCGTCAACTGCGCGCCAGCGCTTGCTTCCTCGCTCGGCGACGCCCTCCGCATCGCAGGCCTTCCGGAGTAGCGCTCGGCTCGGCCTGGCGTCTTCAACGTGCCCTAGGTGCAGCGCGCGCTCAGTCCGGACGCACTGAGCTTCGCCATCACCTCGTCGAGATGGGCGCTGTCGCGGGTCTCGATGACGAGTTGCAGGAGTGTGGCCTTGGCCGGCAGGTCGGAGAAGGTCCGCTGGTGCGAAACCTCGATGATGTTGGCGCCGGCCTCGGCCAAAAGGGCCGCGACGGCGGCCAATTGCCCGGGTCTGTCTGGAATGTCGAGTGAGAGCTGGGTCAGCCGCCCCTCGCGCGCCAGCTCGCGCGTGAGGACGGATGCGATCAGCCGCGTGTCGATATTGCCGCCGCTCAGGACGAGACCGACTTTCTGGCCGGCAAAGCGTGACGGATCGGACATCAGCGCGGCAAGGCCGGCGGCGCCGGCGCCCTCGACGACCGTCTTCTCGATCGAGATCAGGGTTGCGACCGCGCGCTCGAGCTCGGCCTCGTTGACGAGCGCAATGTCGTCGACGAGGCGTCGGACGATTTCGGTCGTGATCTTGCCGGGCGATTTCACCGCGATGCCTTCGGCGAGCGTGTCGCCCCGCGCCGGCAGATTGCCGTCATGGATGGCGTTGTACATCGAGGGATAGAGCCAGGCCTCGACGCCCAGAATTCGCAGCGACGGCTTGATCGATTTCGCCGCGATGCCGATGCCGCTGATCAGGCCGCCGCCGCCGATCGGCACGACCAGCGTGTCGAGCTCCGGCACGGCCCTCATCATCTCCAGGCCGACCGTGCCCTGCCCCGCGATCACCAGCGGATCGTCGTAGGGGTGGACGAAGATCATGCTTTTGGCTTCGCCGTGGCTTCGCGCGAACGCGGCCGCCTCCTCCAGCGTCGCGCCTGTGACGACCACTTCAGCGCCGTGATGCCTGGTGTTCTCGACCTTCACCATGGGCGTGCCGACCGGCATGACGATGGTGGCGGGAATGCCGAGCCGCTTGGCGTGATAGGCGACGCCCTGCGCGTGGTTACCCGCCGACATCGCGATCACGCCCCGCGCGCGCTCCTCCGGCGCCAGCGCGGTGAGGCGGTTGAGCGCGCCGCGCTCCTTGAACGAGGAGGTGAACTGGAGGTTCTCGAATTTGAGCCAGATCTCGCAGCCGCAGATACTGCTCAGCGTGCGGCTGTAGCTGCAGGGCGTCTCGACGACGGCGCCCCTGATCGTCTCGGCTGCGGCAGCAATGTCGCTTGGGGCGACCGGCAGACCGCTGAGATCAAAGGGCGGGATTGGGGACAAGTCAGCCATAGGACAGCATAGGGCATTTGGCCGGCTCAGGCGATAAGCCAGCCGCTATTTGGTAAACTCGCGCGACCGCGAAGCCCGCCACAGCGTCCACAGCGTGCGCAGCCGGGACGATGGCCTCGGCGTGAAGGGATTGCGCCCGGGTTGCGACAGCAGCTTGAGGTCGGCCCGCACCTGTCCAATCGGCAGAAATGCTGCCCGCGCCGCTGCCGGCACCTCCGGCAGCAACGACAGGGCCGTAGCCAGATGCTGCCTCGCTTCGCCCGCGAGCTGCTCCAGCACGGAACGCAAATTCGGCGTCTCCTTGCCGGCGAACACATCTTCCATGTTGCAACCGTGGCTCGTCAGCAGCTGCTGCGGCAGGAACAGCTGCCGGTGCGCGGCATCGCGCGGCAGATTTGCAATGACCTGGACGATGCCCTGCGCCAGCCCGGCATGACGGGCGAGATGCTCGGTGGCGTCCGAGGGCGGCGCCAGGATCTGCGCCGCCAGAGCGAACAGCGCCGATGAGGTCGCGGCCAGATAGCCTTCCAGCGCCGCCATGGTCGGCATCGGGTCGTTGTAGAGGTCGAACTGGTGCTCGTCGACGAGCAGCGACAGCGGCTCGACCGGCAGGTCGAAATCGCGGATCGCGCGCAGCAGCTCCGCCGCCACCGGATTGCCCTCGGCGCTGCCATGGACGTGGCCGGAGAGCATGTCGGTCCACCATTGAAAGCGGATTTCGCCGGGCAAGGGCTGGCTCACCTGATCGCGGACGCGGACGATCTCGACATTGAAGGCATAGAGCGCCAGCAGCGCTCGGCGCTCGGCGGCGGGCGCGAACAGCGTCGCGACGTAGAGCGGAAAGTCATGGCTGCGCACGAGATCGGCGCAGAAGGTGACGGAATCGGGCGGCGGCGCGGCGCTGCTCATGTGCTGTTCATGGCACCGCGATCAGCGCAGCGGCAACCCGCCGCCGTTCGCCGATCATGATGTTGTAGGTGCGCACCGCAGGGCCGGTCTGCATCGTATCCAGCACCACCCTCACCGCCTTGAGCGCCTGCCGCAGCGCCGGCGGCGGCAGCCAGACGCCGGTTCCGGTGCCGATCAGGAGCGTGTCGATGCTGTTGGCGGCCGTGAAGACCCGGTCCAGCGAATAGCGGTCGATCTTCTGGGGATCCGTCACGTCCCAGGCCCAGATCGCGTCGGGCAGGCACAGCAGCGAGCCCCGATGCGACATGCCGGCGAAGGCGAAGCCGCCCTTGCCATAGGCCTCGATCGGCGCCGAGCGCGGGAAATGCGGTGCATTGGGATCGCCGGCCATGAGCTCTGTCCGAATGGGCTTACTGCCCTCGCAAACGCCTGCGAGGGCATGCGGTTCGGATCATGCCTTGCTTTTCTTCGCCGGTGGTGCCGTATCGGGCGCATCCTCGCGATGCTCGCCGACGCCGAGATAGATCAGGATCGGCGCCGCGATGAAGATCGAGGTGTAGGTGCCGACCAGCACCACGCCGAACATCATCACCGCGGTGAAGCTGTGAATCGCGTGCCCGCCGAACAGGAGCAGCGCCAGCAGCGCCAGCGTCACCGTGAAGTGGGTGATGATCGAGCGCGACAGCGTCGAGTTGATGGACTCGTTGAGCAGCTGCGGCATCGGCATCTTCTTGTAGCGCCGCAGCATTTCGCGGATTCGGTCGTAGATGACGACGGTGTCGTTGAGCGAATAGCCGAGAATGGTCAGCAGCGCGGCGATACTGGTCAGGTCGAAATCGACCTGGCTGATCGACATGAAGCCGATCGTGAGCACGATGTCGTGCACGTTGGCGATCATGGCCCCTAACGCGAACTGCCATTCGAACCGGAACCAGAGATAGATCAGGATCGAGACGATCGCGAGCATCAGACCGAGCATGCCGAAGGCCAGCAGCTCGCCGGAGACGCGCGGGCCGACCACTTCGACGCGGCGATACTCGACGGAATCGCCGAGCGCGGAACGAACCTTCTGCACCGCCTCCTGCTGCGCGGCATCGCCGCCCGGCTGCTCTGCGACGCGGATCAGGACGTTCGCGGCATCGCCGAACTGCTGCAACTGCACTTCGCCGAGACGCAATCCATCCAGCGTCGTGCGCATCGCGGCGATGTCGGCGGCGCCCGACTTCGCCCTGACCTCCAGCAGCGTGCCGCCGCGGAAGTCGATGCCGAAATTCAGGCCATGGGTGAAGAACAACGTGATCGCGACGATCGACAGCGCCGCCGAGATCGGGAAGCTGATGCGGCGGAAGCGCGTGAAATCGAAATGCGTTTCGTCAGGGACGATACGCAGCGACGGCAGCAGGCCGAGCGCGGCAACCACGGTGAGGACGGCAATGAGGACGCCGAGCCCGATGAGAACGGTGTGAGTCACGATCAGGCTCCTAGATCGGCACGCTCTGCGGCCGCTTCCACCGCACCCACCAGGCGACGATCAGCCGCGTCAGCGTGAAGGCGGTGAACACCGTGGTGATGATGCCGATGCCGAGCGTCACGGCAAAGCCGCGCACCGGGCCGGTGCCGATGTAGAACAGCACCGCGGCGGCAATGAAGGTTGTGATGTTGGAATCGAGGATAGTCGCGAGCGCCCGCTTGAAGCCGGCGTCGATCGCCGAGATCGCGTTGCGACCGCCGCGCAGCTCTTCGCGGATACGCTCATAGATCAGCACGTTGGAGTCCACGGCGATGCCGACGGTGAGCACGATGCCGGCGATGCCGGGCAGCGTCAGCGTGGCGTTGAGCAGCGACAGCAGGCCGAAGATCATGGCGACGTTGATGGCCACGGCGATGTTCGCGAACACCCCGAACAGCCGATAGGTCAGCAGCATGAAGATGATGACGAGGATGGAGCCGACATAGGCCGCGAGTTCGCCCTTCTCGATCGAGTCCTGGCCGAGGCCCGGACCGACGGTGCGCTCCTCGACCACCGTCAGCGGCGCCGGCAATGCGCCGGCGCGCAGCAGGATCGCCAGATCGTTGGCCGATTGCACGGTGAAGCTGCCGGAGATCTGGCCCTGGCCGCCGGTGATGGGCTCGCGGATGACGGGCGCCGAGATCACCTTGTTATCCAGAACGATCGCGAACGGCAGGCCCACGTTCTCCTGCGTGGCCTGCGAGAACTTGCGCGCACCCGAGGTGTTGAACTTGAAGCTGACGACCGGCTCGCCCGTGCGCTGGTCGAAGCTCGCCTGGGCGTCGGTCAGATCGCCACCGGCGACCAGCACCTGCTTCTTGACCACATAGGGCGTGGGCGGCGGCGATGCGCTCATCAGGAGTTCGGATTCCGGCGGCAACCTGCCCGCTTGCGCCTGATCCGGCGGCACGGAGGTGTCGACCATGCGGAATTCCATCTTCGCAGTCTTGCCCAGCAGTTCCTTCAGGCGGGTCGGGTCCTGAAGTCCGGGGACCTGCACCAGGATGCGGTCATTGCCCTGGCGCTGGATCACGGGCTCGACGGTGCCGAGCTCGTTGACGCGGCGTTCGACGATCTGGATCGACTGCTCGATGGTCTTGCGCAGGCGATCGAGCATCGCGGCCTGCGGGACGCTCAGGCGGATCACCCCGCCGCCGGCATCGGTCACCTCAAGGTCGCGCTGACCGCTGGATCCCATCAGGCCGCCCAGCGGCTGAGACAGCTCGCGCAGCTTGGCGAGCGCCGCCTGAGCGTCGGATTCCTTGGTGATGCGAACCTCGACCGCGTCGTTGCGCACGGTGACGCCGCCGGTGAAGCCGATCTTGGCATCGCGCAGCGTGCGGCGAACGTCGTCACGGACCTGGTCGAGCCGTTCCTTCTTCACGTAGTTGGAATCGACCTCGAGCAGCAGGTAGGAGCCACCCTGGAGGTCAAGGCCGAGCACGAGCCGGCGCTGCGCCCAGGCGGGCCAGGTCTTGACCTGGGCCTCGGGGAAGAAGTTCGGGACCGCGCAGAGGCACACGATCAGCGCCGTCAGGATGATCCCGAGCGCCTTCCACCGCGTGAAATACAACATCGACTGGACCTGTCAGATCAGGAGACTTGAGATGCTCGCGGACGCGCTCACTTCGAGGCGGCGTCGTCCTTGGCGGCTTCCTTGCTATCCTTGGATTCCTTCGCCGGCTCGCCCTTGGCGCGCACGCCCGAGATCATCTGGCGCATCTGCCGCACGCGGACGCCGTCGGAAATCTCGAACTCGATCTGGTCGTCGTCGACGACCTTGGTGACCTTGCCGACGAGGCCGCCCGAGGTCACGACGGTGTCGCCGCGGCGGATATTCTTCACGAGGTCGGCATGATCACGGACCTTCTTCTGCTGCGGACGCAGAATCAGGAAGTACATGATCACGAAGATCAGGGCGAACGGCAGCAGCGACATCAACATGCTGTTGGTGTCGCCGGCGCCCGCGGCCTGGGCATACGCAGGGGTAATCAGCATTCGGACGATCCTCGTGAGAACGGGGGAAAGCCGGTCAGGCCCTCAAAGGCGACCGGTTCGGTCAAATTCGCGCGGACTATAGCGGCCATTGCCCCAATTGCAACGCTGCCAGACTGCCCTTTTGACCCACCTTGCGGCGCGCCGTCAGGCCCGATAAGGCTGCGTTCTCAGGAACTTCGGACATGCCCAAAAACCTTAGCAAAAGCCCGGCCGGCAAAGGCCCCCGCACCCCTGCCCGCAAGCCCGCCCCCGTCGCGGCAAAACGCCCCAAGGCGGCCGTCAAGGCAGCCCCAGACCTCTCCCAGGAGCGCATCGTCCGCGCGCTGGAGACCATTGCGGCGCACCTGTCCGCCCAGGGCAAGCCGGCCCTCGAACGCGAGTCGTTCAAGCAGGCCGATGCCTATGTCTGGCACCCCGACGGCCGCCTCGCAGCCGTGCCGCGGGTCAGCCGCGTCGAGCTGTTCCTGCTCAAGGGCGTCGACCGGATGCGCGACATCCTGATGGAGAACACCGAGCGCTTCGCCAATGGCCTGCCCGCCAACAATGCCCTGCTCTGGGGCGCGCGCGGTATGGGCAAGTCGTCGCTGGTGAAGGCGGCGCACGCCAGCATCAACGCGGAGCGCAAGCCGGCGGACAGGGTGAAGCTGATCGAGATCCACCGCGAGGACATCGAAACGCTGCCGACGCTGATGGAGAAGCTCCGGGACGCCAGCTTCCACTTCATCGTGTTCATCGACGACCTCTCCTTCGACGGCAATGACGCGTCCTACAAATCGCTGAAGGCCGTGCTCGAAGGCGGCATCGAGGGCCGGCCCGAGAATGTCATCCTCTACGCCACCTCCAACCGCCGCCATCTGCTGGCGCGCGACATGATCGAGAACGAGCGCTCGACCGCGATCAATCCCGGCGAAGCCGTCGAAGAGAAGGTCTCGCTGTCAGATCGCTTCGGCCTGTGGCTCGGCTTCCACCGCTGCAGCCAGGACGAATACCTCGCCATGGTGCGCGGCTATTGCAGCCATTTCGGCATTGAGGTCGACGATGAGGCGCTGGAGCGCGAGGCGCTGGAATGGTCGACCACCCGCGGCTCCCGCTCGGGCCGCGTCGCCTGGCAGTTCGTGCAGGAGCTGGCGG
The DNA here is from genome assembly GCF_028128855.1 of Bradyrhizobium sp. CCBAU 11430. NCBI lineage: Bacteria > Pseudomonadati > Pseudomonadota > Alphaproteobacteria > Hyphomicrobiales > Nitrobacteraceae > Bradyrhizobium > Bradyrhizobium sp. CCBAU 11430. The sequence continues at coordinate 22,243 of NZ_LBJV01000057.1, read as the reverse complement.
GCCGGCTGGGCGTGAAGCTGACGGCGAAGTAAGGCTAGCTATAGCCCCGCCCACAACTGTCATTCCCCGCCTTGTGCGCAATTGCGCACTGGAGCGGGGAATCCAGTACGCTGCGGCTTTTCGGCTCAACAATGACTGTCTCTGAAATACTGGGTCGCCCGGCCAGGCCGGGCGACGACAGCTTCAATGCGGAGGCAATTTAGGCCTTACGCCCCGTTCAGGAATTGAAGCGGGTCAACCGGGCTCGATCCCTTGCGGATCTCGAAGTGGAGCTGCGGCGACGCCACCTCCCCGGATTGACCCGACTTGGCAATGACCTGACCGCGCTTGATGGTATCGCCGCGCTTCACCATCAGCTCACTCGCATGGGCATATGCGGTGACGTAGCCGTTGGAGTGCCGAACCAGGACCAGATTGCCGTAACCTTTCAGCTCATTGCCGGAATAGGCGACGACGCCGTCTTCGGCCGCCTTGACCGGCGTCCCCTCGGGCACCGCGAGATTGATGCCGTCATTGGACTTGCCGTTGGTCTTGGCGCCGTAGGTGGTGACCACCTTGCCGCGCACCGGCCAGCGGAAGGTCGGCAGCGCGCTGGTGGTCTCCGCGGCTTTCGCCGGAGCCTCGGCGGGCTTCTCTTCGACATTGGTCGTGGCCTGAGCCAGCCGAGCACTCTGCACCGGTGCGGCGACAGCCGCCATCTTGGTGGCGGGCGCAGGAGCGGCAGCAACCGGCTGGAGCGTCCCGACAACCGGAGCAGCCCCGACGGGAGCCGCCGCAACCGGCGCCGCGAGGGCAGCGGTCTTGGCACCGGGCACGGTCAGCCTGGTGCCGAGCTTGAGCTTGGCCGACGGATCGAGGCCGTTGGCACGGGCGAGCTCAGCCGACGATATATGGTTCTTGCGGGCAATGCTGGCGAGCGTGTCGCCGTGATTGACGAAGTGGGTGCTCGGCGGCGCAGCCAACGCCGCAACCGGCTTGGCTGCAGGCGCCATCGCGGGAGCCGCCGCGACGGGAGCCAACGCGGGCGCAGGTGCAGCGGCGGTGGCCGGATGCGGGATGATCAGCTGCTGGCCGGGCGAGAGCGAGCGCGGCCCCTTGTAGCCGTTGGCCGCGAGGATCGCCTGCGGCGTGACACGATAACGCTTGGCGAGCACGTCGAGCGTATCGCTGGTGCCGACGATGATCTTGGTCCCTCCGGCCGGCTGAGCCGCGGCAACGGAACGCGGCGGCACGGTGGCCGTGGTTTCCAGATGCGGCTGCGCCGGGGGCGCGTAGGAGCTGACGCCGCGCCCGCCTCCGGACACGCCACCACCACCCGTGACGGGATAGGATTGCGGTGCGGACACCGCCGGCGGCGGCAAGGGCTGCGACTGATAATAGCCCGGCTGCGTCTGCGGCCGCGAATATTGCGGCAGCTCGCGCTGCTGCGGCGGCGGCGGGGCCGGCTGCACCGAACCGGTCTGGTCAGAGGAGAAGGGGTTGGAGAAGTTCGACTGGGACAGCCGCGACGACATGTCGGCGCTGCACCCTGCGAAGCTGAAGGAGATCAGCGCCAGCACCGCGACCTGCGGTACGCGGCGCGAGTAAAGCAACTCGGCGACGACGGACATGGTTACTCACTCGTACGCAACAGAACTGGTGTTTTAAGTAAACACGCGCCGAGTAAATAACGGCTTAACCCTCCCAATAAGATGTTGGCCGCGCAGCCGATCCGGAAATCTACAGCTCCCGCGCCACCCCGGGCAGTGCCGGCACGAAGCGGACCTCGACGAGTTCCTTGCGCTCGATCCCAGCTTCGGTGCGGGTCAGGCGGACCAGCGTCTGCACGCCCTGATGCGGGCCGACCGGCGCGATCAGGATGCCGCCGACCTCGAGCCGCTCGACCAAATTGTCCGGAAGCCGCTCCACTGCGGCGGTGACGATGATGCGGTCGAACGGGCCGATATTGGGCGGCAGATTGAGCCCGTCGCCGAGCATCACCTCGACATTGTGACAGTCGAGCTTTTCGAGCCGGGCGCGCGCCGTATCGGCAAGCTTGCGATAGCGTTCGACGGTCAGGACCTGGCCGGCGAGCCGCGACAGCACGGCGGCCTGATAGCCGGAACCTGCCCCGATCTCGAGCACGCGGTGCCGCTTCTGAAGCTGGAGCTGCTCGGTCATGTAGGCCACGACGAAGGGCTGGCTGATGGTCTGCCCGCAGGCGATCGGCAGCGCGCTGTCACGATAAGCGCCCTCGCGATCGGCCTCGTCGACGAAAAGCTCGCGCGGCACCTCCTCCATGGTTCGCAGCACCGCCTGATCGCTGATGCCCCGACGCCTCAGCGAGAGCTGAAACATCATCTTTTCCGGCGGATGCTGATCGGGGGTCATTGCCTGCTTGTGCTGTCGTGCCGGGTCCGGTGGACGTTAAGCCCGGGCGCAGGAATCGTGTTCCTGCTCAGGAACCCATGATAACCTTCGCCTGGAGCATTTGACCACAAATTGGCTTGCCATGGGCGAGCCGCGATGACCATTTTCAGGTATCCGTTCGTCGAAACGCGCATTGCGTCAATTCGTGTTATCTGCGAACGTTTTTGGCAATGGGCAAGGGACTCAACTATGACCGCGACAGGGCTTTCCGGCCGCTCTGTATTCCTCGTCGAGGACGAGGTGATGATCAGGATGATGGTCGCGGACATGCTCGAGGAGCTTGGCTACAAGGTCGCAGCTGAGGCGGGCGACATCACCGAGGCCATGCGGCTCGCCCAGGCGACCGAGTTCGACATCGCCATTCTCGACGTCAACGTCAACGGCAAGGTGATCTCGCCGGTCGCCGACGTGATCAAGGCGAAAGGCTGCCCGTTCATCTTCGCCACCGGCTACGGCTCCTCCGGCCTGCCCGAGCAGTACCGCGACCGGCCGGCGCTCCAGAAGCCGTTCCAGCTCGACGCGCTCGGCAAGACCATCGAAGCCGCGCTTCGCGGCGGCTAAAGCATGATCCGGAAAAGTGCGCAGCGGTTTTCCGAAAAGATCATGCTTAAACGACAACCTAAAGCGCGATGACGATTCATCCTGATCGCATCGCGCTTTAAGCGTTACTTCAGCGTCGCGCTGAGCTCTTCCGAAAACGCTTCGTTGGTGCGGTCGAGCCTGAGCGGGGTGACCGAGACATAGCGCTCGCGAAGCGCCGCCAGATCAGTGCCGTCCGCCGGCGTATCCATCATCGCGGCGCGCTCGAAGCCGATCCAGAAATAGGGATTGCCGCGGCCGTCCTGGCGCTCGTCGATCCTGAGGAAACCGAGATTGCGCTTGCCCTGGCGCGTGACGCGGATGCCCAGCACATCCTCCGGCGCGCAGGACGGGAAATTGACGTTGATGACCGTGTCCTTCGGAATGCCCGCGGCAATCACCTTGCGCAGGATGTCGGGCCCGAACTTGCGCGCGGTGTCCCATGGCGGGCGCTCGCGGGTCTCGACGCTGAACTCCTGCGACAGCGCGAATGACGGCAACCCCAGGATGGTGCCTTCCAGCGCGCCGGCGATGGTGCCGGAATAGACCACGTCCTCGGCGACGTTGCGGCCCTTGTTGACCCCGGACAGCACGACGTCAGGCAGCTTGGCACCGAGGATATGGCGCGCGCCCATGATGACGCAGTCGGTCGGCGTGCCGCGCACGGCAAAGTGCCGCGGCCCGACTTCGCGCAAGCGCAAGGGATCGTTCAGCGACAGCGAGTGCGACACGCCGGACTGGTCGAGCTCGGGCGCCACCACCCAGACGTCGTCGGACAGCGCGCGCGCGATCTCCTCCACGACCTTGAGGCCGGGGGCGTGGATGCCGTCGTCATTGGTGCAGAGAATGCGCATGCGGAGGTTCGATTCCAAAAAAGCGGGGTCCAAGCCGTCTTATCCGGCTCCGGCCGATCAGGCAAACCGACCGCTTGGGGTTCGGCGGCAGGTTCCGGCTTAATCCTGTTACCGGCGGATTCGCCATTGCGGAAGGAAGCGCGCCAGCCGACCCTCCGCACGCAGACTCATCGCGGGTACCGCCGGACTGGCGACGGCAGCCTCGATCACGCCGAGCGCCTCCAATTGCGCAACGAACGCGTCCGGCTCCGGTTCTCGCGGAAAGCGTTCGCGGGCCACCGTCAGCGCGCTGTCGAAGTCGGCAGCGTTTACACCGGGCTTGGCCCGCCGGCTCTGCACGAGATCGTCGTCCCAGAGCCGCGCGATCGCGATGTCGAGCACGCCGCGCAGGCGCTGATCGACGGCCTGGATCCCGGCCCCCGTCACCGCCCATTGTCGGCCGACCCAGAAGATGTCGCGGTGCAAGGCCATGAACGGTGGGTTCGCGTTGCGGGGGCCGGCAGGATAGCCGGCCGCCCGATCTTCGCAACCGATCGTTTCCAGCATTTCAGACGGGCAGCGCGATTCTTGTCTTGACGCGTTCTCTTGACGCGAACCGGTATCCACTTCGCTCGAAAACGCTTTAGTCGCGCCCGATCACCTTCACGCCGCCCATATAGGGCTGAAGCACGTCGGGGACTGCGATCGAGCCGTCCTCCTGCTGATAGGTCTCCATCACGGCGATCAGTGCGCGGCCGAGCGCGGTGCCGGAGCCGTTCAGCGTGTGGACGAAACGCGGCTTGCCGTCGGGACCGCGCGAGCGCGCATCCATGCGTCGTGCCTGGAAGTCGCCGCAGACCGAGCAGCTCGAGATCTCGCGGAATGCCCCGCCCTCGCCCTGCCCCGGCATCCAGACCTCGATGTCATAGGTTTTTTGCGACGAGAAACCCATGTCTCCTGCGCAAAGCGTCATCACGCGATAATGCAGCCCGAGCCGCTGCAGCACCTGCTCGGCGCAGGACAGCATGCGCTCCAGCTCGTCCTTGCTCACCTCCGGCGTCGTAATCGAGACCAGCTCGACCTTGGTGAACTGGTGCTGGCGGATCATGCCGCGCGTGTCACGTCCGGCCGCGCCGGCCTCGGCACGAAAGCACGGCGTCAGCGCGGTGAGCCGCATCGGCAACTGCTTCTCGTCGAGGATGGATTCGCGCGCGAGGTTGGTCAGCGACACCTCAGCGGTCGGAATGAGGCCGAGGCGCTCTGTCCTCAGCCGCTCCTGGTCGGGCGAGGCAAGGAGCTCGCCCTTGATCGCCCAGAACTGATCATCCTCGAACTTCGGCAATTGTCCGGTGCCGAACATGATCTCGTTGCGCACCAGCAGCGGCGGATTGATCTCGGTATAGCCGTGCTCGTCGACATGCAGATTCAGCATGAACTGGCCGAGCGCGCGTTCGAGCCGCGCCAGTCCCTTCTTCAGCACGACGAAACGGGCGCCGGAGAGCTTTGCCGCCGCCTCGAAATCCATGTCACCGAGCGCGGTGCCGAGATCGTCATGCAGCTTCGGCGCAAAGCCGTAGTTGCGCTTGTTGCCGAACACGTGGTGCTGCACGTTGCCGTGCTCGTCGACACCATCGGGCACGTCGTCGAACGGAATGTTCGGGATCGCGGACAGCTCTTTGGTCAGCTCCTCATCGGCGGCTTTCGCGGCGGCCTCGAGCTGCGGCATCGTGGTCTTGAGCTCGGCGACCTCGGCCATCAGCTTGGCCGCGCGCGCCTCGTCCTTCGCCTTCTTGGCATCGCCGATTTCCTTGGAGGCCGCGTTGCGCCGAGCCTGCGCCTGCTCGGAGGCCAGGATCGCCGCGCGCCGCGTCTCGTCGATCGCGAGCAGCGAGGCCGACAACGGCTTCAGGCCGCGCCGGGCGAGGCCGGCGTCGAAGGCTTGCGGATTGTCGCGGATCGATTTGATGTCGTGCATGGCTGTCTTCCCGTCATGGCCGGGTTAATCCCGGCCATCCACGTATCTGCCGCCTTAGATCAAGTCGTGGATGCCCGGGTCAAGCCCGGGTATGACGAATCATGGGCTGAATGGCGCTATGATAGAGCGAAAGCGCCCTACTCCGCCGGATTGGCCGGCGTCGACACGTCGGTGCCGGTGGTCGCCTGCGAGGCTGCCGCCGCCCTCTTCTCCACCATCCCCACCGCGATGATCGAACCCTCGTAGAGCAAGAGCAAGGGAAGCGCGAGCGAGCACTGGCTGAGCACGTCCGGCGGGGTCAGCACCGCCGCGATGACGAAGGCGATGACGATGAAATAGCGGCGCTTCTCGCGCAGCATCTTCGAGGTCACGATGCCGATCCGCCCGAGCAGCGTCAGGATCACCGGAAGCTGGAAGGCGATGCCGAAGGCGAAGATCAGCGACATCATCAGCGACAGATATTCGCCGACCTTGGGCAAAAGCTGGATTTGCGCGGTCTCGTCGCTGCCGGCCTGCTGCATGCCGAGCGAGAAGCGGACCAGCATCGGCAGCACGACAAAATAGACCAGCGCCGCGCCGAGCACGAAGAAAAACGGGGTCGCGACCAGGTACGGCAGGAAGGCCTGCTTCTCGTGCTTGTACAGCCCGGGCGCGACGAATTTGTAGATCTGCGTCGCCACGATCGGAAACGAGATGAAGCCGGCGCCGAACAAAGCGAGCTTGAGCTGGGTGATGAAATATTCCAGCAGCGCCGTGTAGATGAACTTGGAATTCTCCGGACCCGCGACCCATACGAACGGCCAGACCAGCACGTTGTAGATCTGCTTGGCGAAGAAGAAGCAGAAGATGAAGGCCACGCCAAAGCCGAGCAGCGCCTTGATCAGCCGCGAGCGCAGCTCGATCAGGTGGTCCATCAGCGGGGCTTTGCTGGCCTCGATATCGGCGTCGCTCATGACGCTTTGGCGTCCTTGATCGCTTCGGATGGCGCGGTGTCCTGCGCAACCTGCGCCTGCTCGACCTCACGGGTGATGGCGAGCGGCTCGTTCGCAGCCGCATGCGCCTCGGCTTCCATGAAGGTCGCGGGCGTCGGCGCTTCCGGAGTGGTAGGAGTGACAGGCGCTTCAATTGAAGTCGCCGGTGGTTCGACAGCCGTCGTGGTCGGCGTCTCGGCGGGCTTGTCCAGCGCGTCGACGCGGAGCGCGTCGCTGACGTCCTTCTGGAGCGAGGACAGCGGATTGAAGCCGGTCGCGGCTTCCTTGACCTCGTCGAAGCTCTTCTTGAGGTCGGCCATTTCGGCCTCGCGCATCGCTTCCTGGAACTGGCCCTGGAATTCGGCGGCCATCTTGCGGGCCTTGCCCATCCACTGTCCGACCATGCGCAGCACGCCCGGCAGCTCTTTCGGGCCGATGGCGATCAAGGCCACGACCCCGATCAGGACCAGTTCACTCCACCCGATGTCGAACATGAGGTCTTCCGTTCACGCGAAGCCGCAGCCGACCCAATCCCTTGCGCGCAGGATCGGGCCGCACCCCGCGTCTCGCGTGCTCTTTGGCTCAGACGGCCTTGCTGCCGACGTCGGACCGCGCCGCGGTCGGCGCATTGTTGTGCTCGATGGACTTGGCCGGCTCGGGCTTCTCGGCGGGCTTGTCGTCGTCCTGCATGCCCTTCTTGAACGCCTTGATGCCCTGCGCCACGTCGCCCATCAGATCCGAAATCTTGCCGCGGCCGAACAGCAGCAGGACCACTGCGATCACCAGGATCCAGTGCCAAATGCTGAGTGAACCCATCCTGCAACCCTCCAAACGCGCATGGCCGGGGACCCGGCCGATCTTCACTGAAACCTAGGCTTGGCGGGTGTCAAAAACAAGGACCAAGGCAGCGCCAATTCGCTGTTGGCACTACGTAATCTTGCTAGTGTTAACCGGTCGCAGGGCACCGGTAAAACGCAAAGGCCTCACTCTTCGGTGCCGCCTTCGCCGCCCTCCTCTTGGCCGCCTTCCGGTGCCTCCTCCGGAGTCTCGGGCTCAACCGCAGGCGCCAGCGCCAGATCGAGATCCTCGCCCGGTTCCAAGGGATCCTCGTCCTCGCGGAGCTGCGGGTCGTCCGACGGCGTCGGCACGCTGAATCCGGTCGGCAGGCGCGAATCCAAGAGGCCCGTGCCCTTCAGCTCCTCGAGGCCCGGCAGATCGCCGAGCTGTTCCAGGGTGAATTGCGACAGGAAGTCCTCGGTGGTTCCGAAGGTCAGCGGACGGCCCGGCGTCTTGCGGCGGCCACGCGGCTTGATCCAGCCGGTCTCCAGCAGCACGTCGAGCGTGCCCTTCGAGGTGACGACGCCGCGGATCTCCTCGATCTCGGCGCGCGTCACCGGCTGGTGATAGGCGATGATCGCCAGCACCTCGATTGCCGCGCGCGACAGGCGGCGGGTCTCGGTGCTCTCCCGCGTCATCAGCCAGGCGAGATCGCCGGCGGTGCGGAAGGTCCATTTGTTGGCGACGCGAACGAGGTTCACCCCGCGCAAGGAATAGTCCGCCTGCAATTGCTCGAGCGCGGCCTTGACGTCGACGCCCTCGGGCATGCGCTTGGCCAGCGTCGCGGTATCCAGCGGTTCACTCGAAGCGAACAGCAGTGCTTCCAGCAGCCGCAATTCCTCGGGACGTGCCTGGGATTCGTTCTCCATCGGCTCGGCCTCTTCTACCCGCACTTCAGCCAGGCTTGCCATGGCAGCTTCTCCTTCTTGCACTTAACCGACCGGCGCATCAGGCGCAGGAGCTGCGTCCGGCACCGGTTTGGGGCGCCCCTTCCGGAAATAGATGGGCGCAAACGCCTCTTTCTGGTTCAGCTCCAGCTGACCTTCGCGCACCAATTCGAGCGCAGCAGCAAAGCTCGAGGCGAACACCGTCGCGCGCTGCGTCGGATCGGCGACGTGCCGGACCAGGAAGTCGTCGAGCACGCCCCAATCGTCCTGCTCGCTGATGCTGCCGACCAGCCGCTCCAGCGTGGCGCGCGCCTCGGCGAGCGACCACACCGTGCGCTTGGCCAGATGCACGCTCGCCAGCACGCGCGACTGGCGCTGCGAGGCGTAGGCGGTGAGCAAATCGTACAGCGTCGCCGTGTATTTCGGGTGCTTGATCTCGGCGATCTGCTCGGGCTCGCCGCGCGGGAAGATGTCGCGCAGCAATTGCTGCCTGTTCATCAGCCGGTTGGCGGCTTCGCGAATGGCCTCCAGCCGGCGCAGGCGGTTGGCGAGCGCCGTCGCCATCTGCTCGGCGCTCGGGCCTTCCGCGCTCGGCGGCTCCGGCAGCAGCAGGCGCGACTTCAGGAAGGCGAGCCATGCCGCCATGACGAGGTAGTCGGCGGCGAGCTCCAGCCTGATCTTTCGCGCGGCCTCGATGAAGTGGAGATACTGGTCGGCCAGCGCCAGGATCGAGATCTTGGCGAGGTCGACCTTCTGCTGCCGCGCCAGCGCGAGCAGCAGATCGAGCGGACCCTCATAGCCCTCGACGTCCACCACCAACGCCGGCTCACCCTCGGCAAGCTCTGCGGGCCGCCCGGTTTCGAAAGATAGAATTTCTGCGGTCATGCCGATGCCGTGTTTGCCCGTGCGATCAATGCGTCCAGCTCAGTGCGTGCGGCGACGCGATCGAGCGGTTGCGGCGCCTTGCGCGCGGCGAGCGCGGCGTTCGCCCGCTCCAGCGCCCTGCCCGACAGCTCAGGTGTCTGGCCGGCGACCTCGCGCATCTCCTCGATATTGCCGTTGCAATGCAGGGCCACATCGCAGCCGGCCGCGAAGATGGCGCGGGTCCGCTCGGCGATATTCCCCGACAGCGCGTTCATCGACACGTCATCACTCATTAACAAACCCTGGAACCCGATTGCGCCGCGAATCACGTCAGCAATCATTGTCGCAGATGTCGTCGCCGGATGGGCGGGGTCGACCGCGCTAAACACAACATGTGCAGTCATGGCCATCGGCAGGTCCGACAGCGGCTTGAAGGCGGCGAAGTCGGTCCGTTCCAGCTCGTCCCTGGGCGTATCGACCGTCGGCAGCTTGAAATGGGTGTCGGCAGTGGCCCGGCCATGGCCGGGGATGTGCTTGAGCACCGGCAACACGCCGCCCTGCTCCAGGCCCTCGGTGACCGCGCGGGCGATCGCCGCGACCTTGCCGGGCTCGGTGCCATAGGCCCTGTTCCCGATGACAGCATCGGCACCCTCGACCGGCACGTCGGCCAGCGGCAGGCAATCCACGGTGATGCCGAGATCGGCAAGATCAGCCGCGATCAGGCGGGCGGACAGGCGCGCCGCGGTGAGCCCGAGCGCCGAATCAGTGTCGTACAAGGTCGAGAAAACGGCGCCCGGCGGATAGACCGGCCAGTGCGGCGGACCGAGCCGCTGTACCCTACCGCCTTCCTGATCGATCAGGATGGGCGCGTCGGCAGCACCTGCCGCCGTCCGCAATTCCGCAACCAGTGCAGCGACTTGAGCTGGCGTTGCGACATTGCGCTTGAATAGGATGAAGCCCCATGGGCGCTGGTCGCGGATAAACTCCCGCTCGACGGCGGTCAGTTCCGTTCCGGGTACACCGGTAATGAAGGCCCGCGTGCTCATAACGGCCGATTAACCCTGACCCGCGAGGGGGTCAAGGAAACGGCCGTTAATTCCTCTGGACGAAGCAGGCGGACAAGCCTGCGGACTTCAGGCTGTTGCAGGCGTGCGTCGCTTCCTCTGCCGAACCATAGGGCCCAGCGAAGGCGCGGTAGACGACCCCCTTGCCCTTGTCGCTGAGGTCGACCCGCTTGATCACCGGCGAACGGGAGCCGAGCACGCTGCCATATTTGCTCTGAAGCACGCGATACGACGCGGCCGCGCTATCCTCGCTCTGCTGCGAGGAGACCTGCACGATGTAGCCGCCACCGCCGCTGCTGGCGGGCGCGATTTGCGTCGGGGTGGTCGCAGCCATCCGCTGCGGCGGTTCGGCTGCCGGGACCGATTGCGGCGCCAGCGACATCGGCTGGTTGGCGCTGGCATTGGCCGAGGTCGGCGGATTGCGCGGCGCGACCGGCGCAACGGGCGCAGCCACAGGCTTCGGCGCAGCCGTTGGCCTGGCGGCAGCGGCCGATTGCGGCGTGGCGCTGTCGGTCTGATCGCCCTTCACGGCGACAGTCCTGATCGGGCGCGGCGAATTGTTCGACATCGTGCCGTTGCTCGCGCCCGTGCTCGGCGGCGGCACCGCAGACGGCGACACGCTCGCCACCGACGGCGGGTTCGCATTCTGGTTCAGCGGCGGGAACACCACGCGAGGACCGCCCGCCTTGGCGTTGACGTCGACCGGCGCCTCTTCCCGCGGCACGATCTTCTCGGTGCCATCGCCGCTCACCATGCGATCCGGCACCTTGGCCGAGGAATCCGTCGGCGCCGGCACGATCTTGGTCGGGGTGTTGTCGGCCTTGATGATCGGCGGCTCACCGCTGCGGGGCGAGCCGACATAGGTCTTGTAGGCGAAGGCGGCGCCGGTGCCGACCACGGCAAGCGCCAGGATCGCTGCGACCGTCATCATGCCGCCGCGCTGCTTCTTGGGCTCTTCGAGCTCCGCCTCCGGATAGTCGCTCTGATACGCGTAGGGATCGTCGGGATAGGCGGGATCGCGCTGATAATCCTGCTCGCCTGCCTCCAGCCGGCCGTAGAGCGCATCGTCGTAACGCGCCGGATCGGGCTGCTGATGTGGCTCCTGATAGGCCTGTTGCTGGTAAGCCTGATCCTGCTGGTAGGCCTGATCCTGGTAGGATTGCGCCTGATAGGCGTGATCCTGATAAGCTTGGGGCTGATGAAGTTCAGGCTCGGGCGCGGCAGGCTGGGCTGAATAGCGGTGCAACGGGTGGACCGGGTTTACGGACACGGGATAGTCTGGCTCGGGAGCTGGCGCCGGCTGCGGCTGCACGTTGGCCCGCCGCATCCATGAGGGCGGCCCGGGCTGCGCCGGGGGGGCCTGCTCGGCATAGTCCTGTTGATAATCGTCCTGTCGATCCTCTTGCCGATAGTCGTCGTCCTGATAGCCCTGCGCGGGCGCGGGGGCTGCCGGCGGATGTGCGCCGGGCCGCCCCTGAGCTGCGAACGGATCGGTCTGTCCGATCAGGCGGGCGAGCTCGGCTAAGGGATCGCTCTCCGCCTTGCCATGCTGGGCGCCGCCGCGACCATAGTCATCGGAGGGCAACGGTCTGTCCTGATATCGTTCGGCCATCGTGATGATGCGTCCCTTCGGGAAAGCCGCGCGCCCCTCGACCAAGGCACGGCTTTCGACCCACAAGGCTTTCAACCAAGTCTAAGCGATCCGGCTTCTGCCGGTTACCCCCGATATTCCCCTTAAGTAGTTCGCCCCAAACTACCGCATCTCGTTCGGAGCATGGACGCCGAGGATGGCGAGGCCCGATGCCAGAACCGAGACGACGCCCTGGACCATGGCCAGTCGCGCCTTTGTAAGCTCTGCATCATTATTGATAATGAAGCGTAAATAGGGCAAATCGCGCCCCTTCGTCCAAAGTGCATGAAATTCGCTGGCTAAATCATAGAGATAAAAGGCAATTCGGTGCGGCTCGTGGGCCCCGGCTGCGGCTTCCAGCATGCGCGGAAATATTGCGAGACGCTTGAGCAGGTCGAGCTCGACGGGGTCTGAGAGCCGTTCCACCGCCGACTCAGCGAGCCAGGCGATCCGCCCGCCGGCATCCTCCGGCAGTTCCGGGAACACCTCCGTCCGCGCGTTGCGGAAGATCGAGTGGCCGCGAGCGTGGCCGTACTGGACGTAGAACACCGGGTTGTCGCGCGACTGTTCCATGACCTTGGCGAGGTCGAAGTCGAGCACGGCGTCGTTCTTCCTGTAGAGCATCATGAAGCGGACGGCGTCCTGGCCGACCTCATCCACCACCTCACGCAAGGTGACGAAGTCCCCGCTCCGCTTGGACATTTTCACCGGCTCGCCGTTGCGCAGCAACTTGACGAGCTGGACGATCTTGACGTCGAGCGAGCCCTTGCCCGACGTCGTCGCCTTTACCGCCGCCTGCATGCGCTTGATATAGCCGCCATGGTCGGCGCCCCAGACGTCGATCATTTCCGCAAAACCGCGGTCGAACTTGTTCTTGTGGTAGGCGATGTCGGCGGCGAAGTAGGTGTAGGAATTGTCCGACTTGATCAGCGGACGATCGACGTCGTCGCCGTAAGCCGTCGCCTTGAACAGCAGCTGCTCGCGGTCTTCCCAATCCTCGACCGGCGCGCCCTTTGGCGGCGGCAGGCGGCCTTCGTAGACGTCGCCCTTGGCCTTCAGGAAATCGATGGTCTCGGCAACCTTGTTGTTGCCGGTCTCGATCAGCGAGCGCTCCGAGAAAAACACATCATGACGGATGTTGAGGGCGGCGAGATCGTCCTTGATCTCGTCCATCATCATCGCGATCGCCTTGGCGCGCACCGTCGGCAGCCATTCGACCTCGCTCATCGCGAGGAGCTTGTCGCCGTGCTCTTTCGCCAGCGCCGCGCCGACCGGCTTCAGATAGTCGCCCGGATAGAGGCCTTCCGGGATCGCACCGATGTCCTCGCCGAGCGCCTCGCGGTACCGCAGGAACGCGGAGCGCGCGAGCACGTCGACCTGGGCGCCGGCGTCGTTGATGTAATATTCGCGCGCGACGTCGTGGCCTGCGAAACGGAGCAGGCTCGCCAGCGCGTCGCCAAACACGGCGCCGCGGCAATGGCCGACATGCATCGGCCCGGTCGGATTGGCCGAGACGTATTCAATATTGACCTTGGAGCCGCCGCGGACGCGGCCGTAATCGGCGCCCTCGCGCAGGACCATCCGCAGCGCCTCGGCCCAGGCAGCGGGCTGCAGCGTCAGATTGATGAAGCCGGGACCGGCGACGTCGACCTTGGCGATCAGCGCGTCCGCGCGCAGCCGCTCGGCGATCTGCTCGGCGAGGTCGCGCGGCTTGGCCTTTGCCTCTTTCGCCAGCACCATGGCGGCGTTGGTCGCCATGTCGCCATGGGAGGGATCGCGCGGCGGCTCGACCACCACGCGCGAGAAATCGATGCCCTCGGGCCAGTTGGCTTCCGCCGCCAGCGTACGGCAGGCGGCGTGCACGCGTGCAAGCACGTCGGCGAACAAATGCAGTGCTGAGGATGTGTCGGGCATGGCCGCCGCCTAACGCAAATCCGGGGTCGAGTCAAAAAGCCGCTGGTGCTCGGTCAGGGCGAAACGGTCGGTCATTCCGGCAATGAAATTGCCGATCCGGCGGGCCCGGTCACCCTCATTGTCAGCCTCCGCCCCCGAGAGCCATTCCGGCGGCAGCTCGCCCGGGGATTTCAGGTATTTCGCGAACAGGTCGAACAGGATCTGCTCCGCCTCCCCCATCACCCGCATCACCCGCTTGTGACGGTACATGTGCTGGTAGAGGAAGGTCTTGATGGCGGCCTCCTCCTCGGCGACCTCGGCCGGAAATGCGACCAGCGCCCGGCTCTGCTGGCGGACATCCTGGGTCGATTGGGGCTTCACCGCGGCGAGGTTCTTCTGCGCCTGCGCGAACACCGCACCGATCAGGTGCGAGATCAGCTCGCGCACCAGCTCGGCACCGCGCCTGAGGTCTTCGAGGTCGGGATAGTGCGCCGAGGTCTCGGCGATGATCTCAGCCGTGAGCGGCATCACCTTGAGATCGTCGAGATGGAACAGGCCGGCACGCAGACCATCGTCGATGTCGTGGGCGTCATAGGCGATGTCGTCGGCGATGGCGGCGACCTGCGCCTCCAGCGAGGCGAAGCTCCACAATTCGAGGTCGTAGGTCTCGATATAGTCGGCGATGCCGACGGGAATGCCGTGCTCGCGATAGCGCCCCACCGGCGCGCCGCTGCGGTCGGTCAGCGGACCGTTATGCTTGACGATGCCCTCCAGCGACTCCCAGGTCAGGTTGAGCCCGTCGAAATCGGGGTAGCGATGCTCGAGCGAAGCGACGACGCGGAGCGTCTGGGCGTTGTGGTCGAAGCCGCCAAAATCCTTCAGGCAGGCGTCCAGCGCCCGCTCGCCGGCATGGCCGAACGGGGGATGACCGAGATCGTGGGCCAGCGCCAGGGTTTCGGTGAGATCCTCGTCCAGCCCGAGCTGCCGGGCCAGCGCACGGGCGATCTGCGCCACCTCCAGCGAATGGGTCAGCCTTGTGCGGTAGTGGTCGCCCTCGTGGAACACGAACACCTGGGTCTTGTACTTCAGGCGGCGGAACGCGGTGGAGTGGATCACCCGGTCGCAATCCCGCCGGAACGGGCTGCGGGTCCGGCTCGGCGGCTCCGCGACCAGCCGGCCGCGGCTGCGGTCGGGATCGCAGGCATAGGGCGCATGGGGGGCAGCCATTCCGACGGACACGACGAATTTAGTCCCTATCCATTTGATTCTGCGTATCCTTGCACTTAACTATGCCGGACGCGGGATACCAAATGAATTGGGCAAGTGAACCTGGTATGACCGCGGGACTATCGGAGACAAGCCATGACGACCGACGTGACCATCAGTGACCGCGCCGCACGCCGGATTGGGGAGATCCTCAAGGGCGAAGGTTCTGGCGCGATGCTGCGCATCTCGGTCGAGGGCGGCGGCTGCTCGGGTTTCCAGTACAAATTCGACATCGACCGTGCGCGAACCGACGACGATCTCGTGATCGAGCAGGACAATGCGGTGGTGCTGGTCGATTCCGCCTCGCAGCCGTTCCTGGCGGGATCGCAGGTCGATTTCGTCGACGACCTGATCGGCGCCTCGTTCCGCGTCAACAATCCGAACGCCACGGCATCCTGCGGCTGCGGCACCAGCTTCTCGGTCTGACCGCCTACGCGCCTGTTATCTGCCTCTCCTCATCCGTCCACTCCATCTCGGCCGGCATCAGCTCCGGCTGCAGCGGCGCGTCCTCGGACATCACGTGGCCGTCGAGCGCACGCAGCAAGGCCGCGACCAGCGCCTGTTTGCGCAGCGGCTTGGCGAGGAAGTCCGACATGCCCGCCTCGCGGCAGATCCTGACATCCTCGGGGAAGGCGTTGGCGGTCAGCGCGACGATCGGCAAGGCCGCGAAGCGCCCGCCTTGCGCACGGATCGCGCGGGTGGCGGCAAGCCCGTCCATGTCGGGCATGCGCACGTCCATCAGCACCACATCGTAATTGCCTTCGGATGCTGCCGCGACGGCCTCAGCGCCGTCGGTGACGACGCGCAGCTCGACGTCGAAGGCCCCCAACATCTTGCTCACGACCATGCGGTTGACCGCATCGTCCTCCGCGACCAGCACCTTCAGCGGCCGATCGAGACCGGCGATACGGGTCTTGAGCTCGTCGGCCTCATCGTGGCCGGCCGTCTGCTCGGAGGCCTGCGCCTGGCTCCAGGGCAGGACCAGCGTGAAGCGGAAGGTCGATCCCTCGCCCGGCGTCGAGGTGACGCCGATGGTGCCGCCCATCTGCTCGATGATGCGCCGGGAGATCGCAAGCCCGAGCCCGGTGCCGCCGAAGCGGCGGCTGATCGAGGCGTCGGCCTGCGCGAAGTCGCTGAAGAGCTGGCCAAGCTTTTCGGGGGCGATGCCGATGCCGCTGTCGGTCACCGTCCATTCGACGGTCGCCAGCAAATCGCGGCGCGCCTGGCAGGTCGCCGAGATCGTCACCTCGCCTTCATCGGTGAACTTCACCGCGTTGGACGCGAGGTTGAGCAGCACCTGGCGGATGCGCGCGACGTCGCCGCGCAGCGTCGGCGGCAGATTCGGGTCGAGTGCCAGCTTGACCGTCAGCCCCTTGCCCTTGGCGCTCGCGCGGACCACGGTCGCAACAGCCTCCACCAGCGCCTGCGGGGCGAAGTCGATCACTTCGAAGGTGAAGCGCCCGGCCTCGAGCTTGGACAGATCGAGGATGTCGTTGAGGATGCGCTGGAGATTGTCGCCGGACTCGCGGATCGTGGTAACGGCCTCGCGCTGCTCCGGATCGAGCTTGGTTTCGAGCAGCATGCTGGCAAGCCCGAGCACGCCGTTCATGGGCGTGCGGATCTCGTGGCTCATCACGGCGAGGAAGTCCGACTTGGCGCGGCTCTCGGCCTCGGCCTTTTCCGCGCGCCAGCGCTCGGTCACGTCGCGGCCGAAGCCGCGATAGCCCAAAAATTGTCCCTCGCGATCATAGGCCGGCTTGGCCGTCAGCGACCACAGCCGCGCCTCGCCGCCGGCGACGACCTTGAGGTTCATCTCGTGCAGCGGCTCGTTCTGCTCCATCAGGCCGACGACGTTGTAAGCCGCGCTCTTGTCCTCGGGGCACAGCATGTCGAGCACGTCGGCGAAATGCGATCCCTTCAATAGCGGCAGCGGCAACTGAGCGACGTCCGCGAAGCGCTCGGGCACATCGACCAGATGCCCTTCGGCATCGGTCTGCCACAGCCAATCGCTGGCGTTCTCCTGAAAGTCTTTCAGCAGCAGCGAGATGATCTCGGTCTGGCGTTCGAGTTCGAGTTGGGCCTTGAGATTGCCGAGGAACAGATTGCCCTGCGAGACGATGCTGCGCGCCATGAAAAATGCGAACAGCAGCAGGAACACCGCCGTCACCAGATACGGCCCGGCGCCGCAGAGCAATAGCGCCCCGGCGCAGGCGGTCGTCATGGTGGCGAGATAGACGAGGCCGGCGCGCGGGAACGTCGACAGCGTGAAGGCGCCGCCCGACATCATGCCGACCATCAGGCAGGCCAGGATCAGCTGGCTGGTCGGCTCGATGCGGCTGAACAGAGCGAGCGGCAACGCGCCCCAGATCGCGGCGAGCAAGACCGCCTGCCGCAGCATCTGCCGCGCGGCGCGGGGCGAGGCCTCCTGCGGCGGGTTCTGATGCGACCGCCGCCAGGCGCGCACCGCGAGCGAGGCGGTGGCGGCGAGCGTCAGGCCCCAGATCGCGAGGAAGTCGTTCCATCCCCGGCCCCAGAACAGGATCAGCACGATGGCGACGTTCAGCATCGTCACCGCCATCGTCACGGGGATCAGCCGCGTTACGGCGTCGATCTGCTTGGCGCGGATGCGGCGAATCTCGCGCTCGCTGAGATCGGCGGTCAGGCCGTCCTCGATCTCGAAGCCGCCGAGCCAATACAGGAACGCGCCGATCAGGCCGTCACGCGGCTCGGTTCGCTTCATCGATTTGTCCGGCCATCCCATTCGCGGAACCTTTTGACGATCAATGGCCTGCCGCCTGCTTAAGCCGGGTTAATTTTGTGGGAGATTTTGCGGCGTCCTTGACGGGCGCGTTTGCAGTTTGTTCTAACCATGGCCCCTGCCCGGAGCCCGCCGACATGACCATCAGAGTTGCCACCTGGAACGTGAACTCGGTCCGGCAGCGGATCGACCTCCTGCTGACCTGGCTGAGGGAGTGCCAGCCGGACATCGTCTGCCTCCAGGAGATCAAATGCGTCGACGAGGCCTTCCCGCGGCTCGAGATCGAGGCGCTCGGCTACAACGTGGTCACGCACGGGCAGAAGACGTTCAATGGCGTCGCGCTGCTCTCCAAGCTCCGGTTCGACGAGACCAAGTCGGGGCTCGCCGGCGACGACGAGGACGCCCATGCCCGATTCATCGAGGGTGTGGTCACGCTCAAGCGCGGGGTGCTGCGCATCGCCTGCCTTTATCTGCCCAATGGCAATCCGGTCGGGACGGAGAAATATCCCTACAAGCTCAAATGGATGTCCCGGCTTCTTGACTATTCGAAAGAGCGCCTCAAGACCGAGGAGCCGCTGATCCTCGCCGGCGATTTCAACGTCATCCCGCACGCCCGCGACGTGCACAATCCGGCCGCCTGGACCGAGGACGCCCTGTTCAAGCCCGAGACGCGGGAGAGCTTTCAGTCCCTGCTCGGCCTCGGCCTCACCGATGCCTTGCGGGCCGTCACGGATGAACCCGGGCTTTACACCTTCTGGGACTACCAGGCCGGGGCCTGGCAGAAGAACCAGGGCCTGCGGATCGACCATCTGCTGCTGTCGCCACAGGCCAGCGACCGGCTGGCCAATGTCGGGATCGACAGCTATGTGCGCGGCTGGGAGAAGCCCTCGGACCACGTGCCGGTGTGGGCGGATCTGGATCTGGAGGCAGCCTAACGTCCGCAGAGTTGGTGGGCGCGCTGCGCTTTGCCCACCCTACCGGCACCGAGTTGCCGCCCTACTCGCGGCGGCCGCCCTGCACCCACTGTTCCAGCATTTGCAGGCACATGGCGCGGTCGTCGTCGGAGGCCTTGGCGAAGGCGCGGCTGTAGCTTTCCTTGATCCAGGTCTCGTCGGCACCGGCGCTGTCGCGCGCCAGCGTCAGCCACATCAGGCCGCGCGCGGCCTGTCGCGGCAGACGGTCGCCGTTGAACAGCATCTGGCCGAGCAGCGCCTGCGCCTCGTGCTGGCCCTTCTGCGCGGCGAGGCCGAGCCAGCGCGCGCCGTAGCGGAAATCCTCGCGCGAGGCGTCCGGCGTCTTCAGGTAGAGCCGGGCGAGATCGTATTGCGCGTCGGCATTGCCGAAATAGGAGGCAGCATAGGAGAACATCTCCCGCGCCCGCTCCGGGTCCGACTTGACCTTCGAGTTCGGGATGCCGCTCAGATAGTAGCGGCCGAGCGCGACGAAGGCGTTGGCCACGATCTGCGCCTGCGGTGCCGACGGGCTGTCCTCGGCATGCGCATTGGCGATCCGGCTGAAATATTCGAAGGCACGCAGATCGTCCTGGGCGACACCGTCGCCATTGGCGTACATGCGGCCGAGCTTCCACTGCGCGATGGGGTGACCACCCTCGGCGGCATATTGCAGCGCACTAAGCGAGGTCGCCTGAGGCACGGCCGCCGGCGCGACCTTGCCGCGTGCGGTCGCCGCGCTCCCCGGCAAGGTGGTCACGACCGGGATGGTCGCGTCCTTCGGGTTGACCGGAGCCCCGTCGAAGGCAAGCGCCGGCGCGGCCAGCGCACCGACCCCCAACACAAACGCAACTATGGCACGCCTAGATGTCCGCATAGCACTGTTTCTCGTGCGCGCCGCCCGGATGGGTCACTGCCCCCCCGACCGCTGGTCCAACCTGTTGAGCATATTTCCAGAGCGCACCCGACGTGTGGTTAGTCGCGCGAGCGGTCCATTTGGTCTTGCGCTGGGCGAGCTCGGCGTCGCTCAATTTTACGTTAAGGGTACCGGCGACCGCGTCGATCTCGATGATGTCGCCGTCCTCGAGCAGCCCGATCGGGCCGCCAATGGCAGCTTCCGGCCCGACATGGCCGATGCAGAAGCCGCGGGTGGCGCCCGAGAAGCGGCCGTCGGTGATGAGCGCGATCTTGCCGCCCATGCCCTGGCCGGTCAGCGCCGCGGTGGTCTGGAGCATTTCCCGCATGCCGGGGCCGCCCTTGGGCCCCTCGTAGCGGATCACGATGACTTCGCCTTCGCGGTAGGTGCGCTTCTGGACCGCCTCGAAAGCATCCTCCTCGCGGTCGAAGCACCTGGCCGGACCGGTAAACCTGAGGTTGGACATTCCCGCGACTTTCACGATCGCACCTTCTGGCGCCAGATTGCCCTTCAGACCGACCACACCGCCTGTCACGGTGATGGGCTTGTCTGCCGGGTGCACCACGTCCTGGTGCGGATTCCACTTCACGCTCTTGAGGTTTTCGGCGATCGTACGGCCCGTGACGGTAAGGCAATCACCGTGCAGGAAGCCGTTGTCGAGCAGCGTCTTCATCAGAAGCGGTATGCCACCTACTTCAAACATGTCTTTGGCGACATAACGGCCACCCGGCTTCAAATCCGCGACATATGGTGTCTTTTTGAAGATTTCGGCAACGTCGAACAGGTCGAACTTGATGCCACACTCATGCGCGATCGCCGGTAGGTGCAGCGCAGCATTGGTCGAGCCGCCAGAGGCGGCGACCACGGCGGCGGCATTCTCCAGCGCCTTGCGGGTGACGATGTCGCGCGGCCGGATGTTTTGGGCGATCAGGTCCATCACCTGCTCGCCCGCGGTCATGCAGAAGGCGTCGCGGATTTCATAGGGGGCCGGGGCACCGGCCGAGTAAGGCAGTGCGAGGCCGATCGCCTCGGACACGGTCGCCATGGTGTTGGCGGTGAACTGCGCGCCGCAGGCGCCCGCCGAGGGGCACGCCACGCGTTCGATCTCGTCGAGGTCTTCGTCCGACATGGCGCCGACCGAATGCTTGCCGACGGCCTCGAACATGTCCTGCACGGTGACCTGCTGCCCGCGGAAAGTGCCGGGCAGGATCGAGCCGCCATAGATGAAGATCGAGGGCACGTTGAGGCGGACCATGGCCATCATCATGCCCGGCAGCGACTTGTCGCAGCCGGCGAGCCCGACCAGGGCGTCATAGGCATGGCCGCGGACGGTCAGCTCGACGGAGTCGGCGATGCATTCGCGCGACGGCAGCGAGGAGCGCATGCCGTCATGCCCCATGGCGATGCCGTCGGTGACGGTGATGGTGCAGAACTCACGCGGGGTGCCGCCGGCTGACGCCACGCCCTTCTTCACCGCCTGCGCCTGGCGCATCAGGGCGATGTTGCAGGGAGCGGCCTCATTCCAGCAGGAGGCAACGCCGACGAAAGGCTGGTGGATCTGCTGGGTGGTCAGACCCATGGCGTAGAAATAGGACCGATGCGGCGCGCGCGCAGGGCCTTCCGTCACGTGACGGCTCGGCAGCCTCTGCTTGATGTCGGTCTTCGCGTTCATCGCAACCCAGTTTCCTCGGTCAACCCTTTCAGACCCGAAAAATTAGAGCCAAGATTTGAATCGACCTTGGGATTTTCTCGTGGCCCTTCGAAGACCGCCGCTGCCCGTAAAACATTAGAGTGATTTTATTCATGTTCGGGTGTGGCCAAAAAGCGGCGGCGATGCGAACCGCCGGTGATGAGGGTTAAATCCGGGATGAGTGTTGCGGAGACAGCACAATCGTTACCGGGAAGACACGGGTTGGATTACTGCAATACCCTCAGGAAGATGACGATCCACAACTTCAGATTTTGTGGCACGCACACTGCGCCCAACTCCTCCTCGGCGACCAGGCGTGCGAAAGTGAGTCGGTGTGCCCTTCCGCTCGTTGGCTACTCCCTCCCGTATCCCGGACAAGTCGCAACGCGCGAGCGTTGCGGCGCAGAGCCGGGACCCAGAAACCATAGATAGCGCTCGCGGAGACATGGGCCCCGGCTCTGCAGCGCACCGGACGATGTTTTCGCATCGCCGGGGCGCTGCGCTGCGTCCGGGGCACGAGACGAGAGTTTGACGTAGGCTCTCTCCTGCTCGGCAATGACGGAGTATGAGGTGGCGGCACTCCTCCAACCTGCATTTAAATCGTAGACACGTCTTCGCGTCCTCGCGGCGGATTTCGCCCGAGCTTTGATTCAACTCTCCACCCTCCAATCCAAGAGGGCGCAGGGAAGGCCGGGTGCTGGCTCGCACCCGCGGTCCGCTG